>CAYRXO010000223.1:0-4783 GCA_964428215.1 uncultured Candidatus Accumulibacter sp.
CTGATCGCCTTTATTGCTTTGGGCGGCGTCGTGCTGCCGGCCTGTTATCGTTTGTGGAGCGGGTTGGTCGGTTTGCTGGCGGTTGGAGGTGCGGCCACAGCCGGCTATCAGAGCTGGCTGCAATTCATGCCCGATCCCAGCCGGGAATGCGGTTTCAGCGAACCGACCCTGCTCGAACAACTGGTCAACTGGCTTGGCATGCTGTGGCCGAAATTATTCATGGCCACCGGCTTTTGCTCGAGCAAGGAATGGGAGATTTTCGGACTGTCGATGGCCAATTGGTCGGAGATTGGCTTCCTGGGTTTCCTGGCTGTTTCGGTGTGGTTACTGAGCTGTCGTTCGCTGCCGTTTGAAAACGCTGACAAATGATTGCACGGGCGAAATGCGGCGGCTGGCGTAGTTTTCGTACAGGTTCTCACAAGTCGGCGCTCTCATCCACCGCGTAAGCTTCGACCTCAAAGCGGTTCCCGCGATAAGGGCATTCACCGCGCAAGCCGGCCAGCACGCTGGCCAGCGGGTAAGCAAGCAGAAAAAACACCCCCAGCCGTTCATACTGCCGGACATGTACCCGTTCATGCGCCCGCACGCGCGCCAGTTCGGCGCGGCTGATGCCGAGAATCACTTGTCCGAAAGTGATCGCCACGAACGGCAGTCGCCGCCCGCAAGCACTGTTTGTCAGACGTGTCGACAAGGCGAATTCGATCGTCCGCCCTTCCCGACGCAGCGAACCGCCGGCAAAGAGGATCAGCACGCCGAACAGCGCACCGATTGCCGAACACGGTAAAGCCCACAATGTCTTGCCGGCCGCCGAGAATCCGCTTCCGAAACTTGCCGCCTGGTGACGGAAAAAAGTGTTCAATTCTGCCCTGAAAAAATATCTTCAAAATAAATCAAATCAATCACCGACGACTCCGTGTGGATACTTCGCGGGAGCGGTGTGGCGAATCGTCAGGCGTTTTTCGACAAATTATAATTTCGCCATTTGTTGTCAGGAGAGACTGATGAAACGCGATCTTTTGCGTCCTTTGCGCACCGTTCTACCTGTTTCGTTGGTGTTGGCACTGGCTAGCCATTTGCCAAACGCTTTGGCAGCCGATGAGGCGGCGTTGCGTGCAGAAACCCGCAAGACCGCCGTGCCCGTATTACCAAAAGTCGTTCAGGCGATGCAGGAAGCGCTCAAGGAAAAGGGCACCGTCGACGCGATTCCCATCTGCAGGGAAAAAGCGCCGCAACTGTTGCAGGATATCCGCCGGCAGACCGGCTGGAACATCCGTCGCATCAGCCTGCAGACGCGCCATCCCGAAACCGGTACCCCGGATGTCTGGGAGGCGCGGCAACTGGCCGATTTCAACATCAAGGCGGCCAACGGCGTCAAGCCGGAGACGTTGGAAGCCGGCGAGATCGTCACCACTGCCGACGGCCGCCGGGTTTACCGCTACATTAAAGCCTTGCCAGTCGCTGAAGTGTGCGTCAGTTGTCATGGCGCCGCGGAGACCTTCTCGGACGACCTGAAAGCGGCGCTCCGCAAGGATTACCCACTTGACCGCGCGACCGGCTACAGTGTCGGTCAGGTGCGTGGTGCCTTGTCGGTCATCCGGTCGTTATGAACCGAGATGCCTCGCGTAACACCTCGAAGTCTTCATAGTCGCCCCCGGGCTTGCCGTCGCTCACTTCTTAGGCGGCGTTGAGCGGGATGTCGAAGTAGTGATCGACGTCAGCGTTTTCGCCGCCGGCTGCCACTTGCACTTGCATGCTCCGCCATGCGTTCAAACCCGGGTGGCAGGATGCCAGAAGAGAGGGATTCCAGCGCAAATTCGCACGACTGACCTGTGCGGACGAACCCGAGCTGCTGCAGTGTCTCGGCTGCGTCGAAAGCTGGAACGGCGAGCAGAGACGAGGAGCCGCCCATGTCAAGACAGCAAATGTGCGAAGTTGAGGAGCAGTAAACCAGTTTGCCGGTGAAACGTTTCATTCGAACGGCGCTGTGGTGTGCAAGTCGCCAAACGACGCATGAATCTCCCCGCTCCTTGCGGATGAGATCGGCAAGCGCATTCACCATTCACTCTACAGGGCAATTGAAATAATACAGGTTTTGATCTCCCGTTCCTGCACAAACACCGCCGCTACTTTCACAATACTCGTCAGACCATTGACGCATCGACCCACCGCATAAACGTCTTGAAAAATTCCTCCAGCCTTTTCGCCCTTTCACGTCTTACCTACGGCCCGAGCATCGCCAGCGCAGATGAACTCGCGCGACTGGGATTGCCCGGATGGCTGGAAATGCAAACACATCCGGACGACAGCGATGATCCGGTCTGCCACCAGAGTCTGAAAGAGTTGCGGCTGCGCATAAGTTATGCGGAAAGCAAGGACTGGGCGGCCCTTGATGAATGGCGCCCACTGCGCTGGCTTCGGGCTGACCTCCCGGACCTGGTGAAGCTCAACGACAACGCGAAGCCGTTGGCCCCGGCCGAGCGCAGCAGACCCCGGGTGGAAATCATGGCGGCAACGCTCGTGCGTGCCGTGCGAAGCCGCTGGCAACTGCGGGAAATCCTTTGCGATTTCTGGCATAACCACTTCAACGTCTACACCTATGAAAATGCCATTGGCGTCACATTGCCGGTCTATGATCGAGAAGTCATTCGTCATCATGCGCTGGGAAATTTCCGCGAATTTCTGGAAGCGGTGGCCAAAAGCCCCGCCATGCTCTACTACCTCAATAACCGCGCTTCGCGTAGCGGCGCGCCGAACGAAAACTATGCTCGCGAACTTTTCGAGCTGCACACTCTCGGCCGGGACGCCTATCTGAACGGAGTCTACAACCGCTGGCGCGAAGTGCCCGGCGCTCTGCAAGGCAAACCGCTCGGTTATATCGATCAGGACGTTTACGAAGCGGCGCGGGCCTTCACCGGCTGGGCGGTGGAAGACGGTAGTGGACTGGGCGGCGGACAAATGTTGCCGAAAACCGGGCGCTTCGCCTATGTCGATTCCTGGCATGACCCCTATCAGAAGCGGATTCTCGCGACGGAGTTCGATCCTTATCAGCCGGCGCTCGCCGACGGGCAGCGCGTACTCGATCTCGCGGCCTTCCATCCGGCAACAGCCCGCCATATCTGCCAAAAGCTTTGCCGGCGCCTGCTTGCCGACCAGCCGTCAACTGCCTTGATCGACTCCGCCGCCAAGGTCTGGATGGCCAACCGTGACCGTGGCGACCAGATTGCGCGTGTGGTGTCGCACATCGCTCTCTCCGGCGAGTTTTCCCGCACCCGCAACGCCAAGCTCAAACGTCCGCTCGAATTGGTCGCTTCCTTCCTGCGTGCCACCGGCATCGCATTCCAGCCCACTGAAGGGCTGTTTTCGGAGATGGACGCGGCGGGACAGCGCCTGTTCGGCTGGCCCACGCCAACCGGGCATCCGGATACGGCTGAGGACTGGATCAGCGTCAATACCACCCGGCGGCGCTGGTCGCTGATCGCCGGACTGACAGAAAACTCGTGGGGCACCGGGAGCTTTGACGCCCTGCTTCCCTTTGCTGGACAAATCGTTGAAGCACAACGCTTTGTCGATACCTGGCTGCAGCGCTTGTACATTGAACCACCCGCCAATCTCTCATCCGCCCTGCTCAACGCAGCCAGCCTGGCGCCGGGCAAGGAAATCCGCAATCCCGCCATCGCCCGACGACTGGTCGCCTGGGCAGCCATGGCCCCCGATTATCAGGGACGTTAAGGAAGCATTGAAAATATGGCGGTACGGATTGAAGCGCACGGCGCGCAGATGCCGGGACATATGAAATGGATCGCCGAAGTGGCGAGCTGCGCGCAACGCCACGATTCGCCGGTGCCGCCATTTATTCAGTGCTTCGCCGACACGCCATGAGCATGACCCGGCGCACGTTCATGCAAGCCGCTGCCGCCGCAGGTTGTTTGTCGCCATTCGCCGGCATCACGCGACTAGCACATGGCGCAGTCGCGACCGACGTGCCCCTGCTGGTCACCGTCTTTCTGCGCGGTGGTGCCGACGGTCTGCAGCTTGTCGGCCCTTCCGCCGATGCCGATTACATCGCGGCCCGCCCGCCGGAATTGCGCGTACCCGACACCGGCGCCTCCGCCGGTTTCCTGCTCGACCACAGCCTGCAGGCCGCCGCCGGATTTCGCCTGCACCCGAACGCCGCCGCACTGGCCGAGCTTTATCACGGAAGACAACTCGCCATCGTGCACGCGGCCGGCATCCGGGACGGCACGCGTTCACATTTCGTCGCGCAGGATTTGATCGAGCGCGGCCTGACGGATGAAAAGCGCATCACCACAACGCCGACCGGCTGGCTAGGCCGTACGCTCACCGAGCGGCCGGAGGCCATTCCCGGCTTTTCGGCAACAGGCATGCCCGTCGCCGCACTGCGCGGCGTAAACCGCGCCTTCTCCTCGCCCGATCTGGCCAGCGGGCTGGGCGTCCCCTGGGGAAGCCAGACCACCAACTTGCTGCGCACGCTGTCCATGACGGGCAACAGCGCAGCCCATCGTGCCAGTCTGGTGACGCTCGATCTGCTCGATACGGTCGAGCAGCGCATAGCCAAGGACGCCAGCGGCAAATGGTTACCCTACACACCGGCCGGCAAGGCCCGCTACGACACGGTCGGCGACCTGGCCCGGCCTTTGACTGCCTTGGCCCGCCTCGCCCGCATGGACGTCGGTCTGCGCGTCGCCTGCGTCGAACATGGCGGCTGGGATACCCATGAAGGCCAATCAGGGCGGCTGGCCAACCAGGTCCGGCAACTGTCGGC
>CAYRXO010000224.1:0-4763 GCA_964428215.1 uncultured Candidatus Accumulibacter sp.
GGGGTGAAGAGCAACAAGAAACGTTTCGAAGAAGCGTCGATGTTGCCCTTCACCGACGATGAGGCGGACCGGGTCGCATCAGGGCTGGATCGCAAAGGACAAAGGAAAGCGTCATGAACGAGTTTGTTAATCAGTTTTGGAACTGGTATGTCATTTTGCTGGTGCTGTTCAGCATCATCGCCTGCGGCATACTCCTCTGGACACAAAGCACTCCTCCGCCGGCAGGGAAGGTGGACACCACCGGTCACGTCTGGGACGAGACTCTGGAAGAGTTCAACAATCCCTTGCCCAAATGGTGGATGTGGCTGTTCTACATAACGGTGGTATTTTCTCTGGTCTATGCGGCACTTTATCCGACGCTGGGCGGCTATCAGGGGATGTTGAACTGGTCGTCGTTCGGCAAGCACGCTGAAGAAGTGAAAGCGGTCAACGATACGATCAAGCCGTTGTACGACAAATATCTGAAAACCGACCTGAAAGCGCTGGCGGCCGACAAGGAAGCGATGGAAACCGGCAAGCGCTTGTTCCTGACCTATTGCATGCAGTGCCACGGGGCTGACGGAAAGGGTGCCAAAGGTTTCCCGAACCTTACAGACCAGGATTGGCAGTGGGGCGGTATGCCGGAACAGATTGTCGAGTCGATCAGCAATGGACGTGTCGCGGCTATGCCTCCGCATGCACAACTCGGTGCGGAAACCATCAAGGATCTGGCCAACTATGTCCGCTCGCTGTCTGGCATGCCGACCGATTCGGTCAGAGTGAGCAAGGGTCAGGAAGCGTTCAACAGTTCCGGTTGCACGGGTTGTCATGGTCCCGACGCCAAGGGGATGACGGCGATGGGTGCTCCGAATCTGACCGACAAGATCTGGCTCTATGGTGGTTCCGAAGCGACGGTCATCGAAACCATCACCAAGGGGCGGAATAACCAGATGCCGGCGTGGAAGGAATTCCTCGGTGAAGGCAAGGTGCATGTGCTTGCTGCATATGTGATGAGCCTGAGTTCAGCTGGTAAGTAATTGTCCAAAAAAAGAAGCGGCGCAAGCCGCTTCTTTTTTTGGAGTAGCGATGCATTGGTGCATAATTTGCCATAAAAAATAACATGAAAACAGGATGTTAGAAAAAGAAACTTTCGGAAAATATGCCTGAAACGTCAAATTTTATCAATAAATTGACGCCTGCATCGCTTTAACCTATTTTTTAAAAAGAGTATTTATGCGCCAACGCCGAGTAGCGAACTACGTTTCAATTCAATTGATAGCGGTTTAATAGATTTTCCTGTCAGTTGGACACGGTTTTATCAGTAGCTCGACAAATATGAAAACTTTGTCCTTGTCCATGACCACGGACCCTTCTCCCGCTTGGAGAGAGGTGTGAGTTTGTCGAGTTTTGATGCGGCTGATTCATGTCAAACTTTGCCTGTCAGCAAGTATTAGTATTAGCGTTTGATGAATTTTTGCAAAGACAGGAGCGGCAATCATGACTGAATTGGCCAGTGGCAAGGCCAGAACCCAGAAGACCATACCCATCAAAACGGAAGGGCTGTACGAGAAGCACAAGACCGTTTATGCGCGTTCCGTCAGCGGCACGTTTAATACATGGCGCTGGGTGATGGTTTTCTTTACGCAAGCGTTGTTTTACGGATTGTGCTGGCTGAACTGGAACGGTCGGCAAGCGGTTCTTTTCCATATCGTCGAACGCAAATTTTATGTTTTCGGCCTGGTTTTCTGGCCGCAGGACGTCATCTATCTGGCTGTTCTGTTGATCATTTCTGCGTATTTACTGTTTTTGGTCACCGCCATTGGCGGTCGGCTTTTCTGCGGTTATGCCTGTCCGCAGACGGTATACACCGAGATCCTGATGTGGATCGAACGCAAGATCGAAGGCGATCGGCCGGCACGGATGAAACTCGATGCACAGCCGATGAACGCGCGCAAGTTCCGGCTGAAAGCCAGCAAGCATGCTTTATGGTTACTGGTCGCCTTGTGGACCGGCGTGACGTTTGTCGGTTATTTCACACCGATCAAGGAACTGCTGGCAGGTATCGTTTCCTTTGATCTCGGACCCTGGGAGACCTTCTGGATCTTCTTCTACGCCGGCTTTCTTTACATGATGGCAGGCTTCATGCGCGAACAGGTCTGCAAATACATGTGTCCATACGCGCGTTTCCAGGGGGTGATGTTCGATCCGGATACCCTGATCATCAGTTACGATCCGGAACGCGGCGAGCCGCGCGGTGCGCGCAAGAAGAACGCCGCGCAGGCAGTGCCTGCACTGGGCGATTGCATTGACTGCAGCATTTGTGTGCAGGTGTGCCCGACAGGAATCGATATCCGTAACGGCCTGCAGCTCGAGTGCATCGCCTGCGCCGCTTGTATCGATGCCTGCGATCAGGTGATGGATAAAGTGGGGTCGCCGCGCGGTCTGATCCGTTATTCGACTGAAAACGCTCTGGCCAAGCATTACACCTTCCGCGAGATGTTGTCCCACCTCCTGCGGACGCGCACCTTGTTGTACGCCAGTATTTTGCTGGTCGTCATCGCTGCTACTGGCTGGAGTCTCATGCACCGTATTCCCTTGAAAGTGGATGTCTTGCGTGATCGCTCCGTGTTGTCGCGTGAAGCGGAAGACGGCCGCATCGAAAATGTTTTCAACCTGCATATTTCGAATACCGACGAGCGCACCCATCGTTACATCATTTCTGTCAGCGGTCTCAATGGCATCAGTCTGATCGGTGAAACACAGGTCGAAATACTGCCGGTCTCGGCGAAGTTGATCGTTCTTTCGGCGCGTGTTGAGCCGGATTCGGGGAAAAAAGGATCGAACCCGATATTTTTCGATGTCAAGGCGGAAAATTTCGACAAGATTTCCGCTCATGAAAAAACGACTTTTTTCCTGCCATGAATCGACCATTACGCACCGATACCTTGCCCTGGTACAGGGAACCCTGGCCCTGGCTGTTGATGCTCGGTCCGGCTATCGTGGTTGCGGCCGGACTGTACACCGCGTATCTGGCGATTGTCAGTGATGATGGTCTGGTTGCTGACGACTATTACAAACAGGGGCTGGAAGTCAAAAAGCGGATGGTGCGTGATCAGCGGGCGGCGACGCTGGGTATCGAAGCGAAATTGGTCATTGGAGAAAATCGGGACCGGCTACGCATCTTTTTAAGCGGGCATTCCGGCAGTACATTACCCAAATCACTTGTTTTGCAGCTGACGCACCCGACCAAAAAAGGCCTGGATCAACGGGTGGTTTTGCTTGCCGAAGGCAGTGGTGTTTATAACGGACAATTGAAGCCGTTCACCGGTCGTCGTCATCTGGCGCTGGAGGATGACAAGCAAGAGTGGCGTTTATTGGCTGACTGGAATCCGGACGAACAACCTGAACTGCATTTACTGACGCGGACAGGGAATTCTCTGGCAACCGGTGGTGTTTCAATCGATAGGGAAAGGTGAAAAAATGGCCTGGAATATGTTGTTTTCGACCGATTATGGCTTGTTCAGCCTCTTCGTGATCGTTTTCATTTTGGGAATGTCGGTATGGTTTTCGATGTTCTTCAGCAAGAAAATTCGTGAAAGCGAACGCTTGAACAAAAAATAGCTGGTCGCCGGTTTTCGCTGTTCACTTCTTTAGTCACAGCAAACAATCTCGTCGTATACCTAATACCTAAGGAGATTATTACTGCCAAATCTGATTCCGCATTACGCAACATGTCCGCGAGATGATGGAATAAAGATTGCCGTCCACCACGCGCTTTGCAATACCTTGGCAAACGTCTGCTGCGCTTGCTTGTCTTTGTCGGTATATGGCTGAACAGTCGGGCCGGTGACCGGGATGCAGACAATCGCAAGACGTTTGCCAATGCTGTTACGCCAGAAACGGCCAATGGGGCAGGCTTTGTTGCTGTCATTTCTTGTCCATGGTTTGTTATTGTTGGCTGTTTATCCCGAATTGCCGGCTCGGCTGAAGCAGGCGCGCATTCCGCTGCAGGCTGCCTTGGTCAGTCGCCAAGCCGCCAGTGGCAATGAAGGAAAAAAAACCGTATTGCCGCCGATTCAATCAGTTTCTTCAGGTAAAGAAGAGCGAAAACGACTGTCGACCCAGAATGCGCCGCCTTTCCCGGCGATGACTGGCGGTACTAAAGCACACTCCACCGCTCAACACCGACGTGCTGTCGAAAGCAAAACCGATGTGCTGGCCGCTCAAGCAGGAGCGTCAGCAGAAGTTGAGGAAACGACGCTTGATCCGGAGGATGTTCGCCAATATCGCTTGGCGCTGGCTATTCAGTCCCGCCGCTTCAAAGCCTACCCCGCGTCAGTGCTTGCTCAGGCCGAGGAGGGGAGGGTCGAGGTGGCACTCACATTCAGCGTACATGTGCCGGTAGTGCGCAGTTCTGTGGTTCGATCAAGCGGCTACCCCGTGCTCGACGAACGGGCTGTGCGGATGCTTGAACAGGCGGCGCAAGTGACTGCCTTGCCCGATGGTTTGCGTGGGCGGAATTTCCAACTGATTCTGCCGATCGAATTCTCGCTCGACGAGAACCATTAATGTTTGCCCGGCCGCAAGGTCGTTTCGTGGAAGGAAAAACAACCGGCTGTTCTGTCGGTGAAATAGGCGCGCAGGCTGAATGTGACGCTCTGAAAAGCCAGCGCTTGCCAGGGAATATCCTCTTCAGCGAACAAGACGGTCTCCAATGTTTCCATACCGGCTGCGAAATCACCCTGCAGCAAGCGGCCACGATAAAACAGATGCACCTGACTGAT
>CAYRXO010000225.1:0-4743 GCA_964428215.1 uncultured Candidatus Accumulibacter sp.
ATATCAAAGGCTCCAATGACCATTACGAGGCCACGCTCGGGATGGTGCGGAAATGACAAACCTTGAAATGCTGGAGAAAATGCGCGGGCCGGAAGGGTTTCACCAGTTTGGCCCGTCGAAAGTTCAGCGGATGTTCAATTTGAACTACGGGCGCGCCGTCGAGTGGATCGAATGGCTCGTCGGGTTTCGTCTTGCCGAGCGCATCGATGACAGGCCGTGGGAGGTGAGGTTGATATGACCCCCACCCAACGCCGCGCCCTGCATCCTGCCGCCGTTGTCGAGGCGTGGGACTGGATAGACACCTACTGCCCGCACTACGCCACGCAGGGACGCGACTGGCAGACGACGGATAACATGAGCGCCGCCAGCCGAGTGATGGCCAAGCGGCATCTGGAGACACTGCGCGAGGCGGGGCTGATAGAGATTGAATCAGCACCGCCGCGCGGGAACTTTGTAAAGAAACCGCTTTAACACCTACCCGCAATCCCTGTCCTCCGGATGGCGCTGACAATACTCAAGCCAGCCGTCCGGACCAATCACGGCATCACCAAGCACCGGGCGCGCCGTTCCGCACCCGGCCAGCATCACGACCACCCACGCAACTCCCGCCACTCGCCACCGCATAGCATCGCCTCCCACTCATAATCCAGCATCATCGGCGATACCGGCCGCTCTTGCGTGTTGTCCAGGATAAGCGGGCCGTCATCGGTATCGACATACAGCACGACATGGCCGACTCCGCCGGGCTGACGGCACGTCACCAGCGCCATGCGATCAGACGGCCATCCAGCAGCCAGCAGCCGCGCCCGCTTGGCCAGTGCGTAGTCCTCGCAATCGCCACGACCGGAAGCTGGCTCCCAATGCTCAGGTACGCCGAATTGCTCGGCGTCCGATGCATAGTCAGTAGCCGAATTGACAGCGCGGTGGATCTGCGCCGCCAACTCAAACGAGCATGGCTTGTTCACGATCCCTGCTCCGATAATGCGCCGTCACACGACAGCGCCTGTTGCGTCAACCCACGCCGTTCCGTTGTACCAAATCGGCTTTCCGTCGGCATCCAGCGTCGTATCCATGTAAACCACGCCGATATCAGTAGCCGCCAGTGTCGGCCGGTTTGCTGTCGTGTTTTTTGACACCCCGGCCTGGCCTGATTGCCGCCACGTTGACGCGCTGGCGCTGTTTGTAGTCGCCGTGTACTCGGACGGCGTTCCATAAGACGCTTCAGGCAGATAGACGCGCATCCCGGCAATGCCAGCGGCAGACGGCGCGGCAGCAGCATACCAGCGGCCATTGATGTCAGATCCAGACGCCACATTGGCAATCGTGCCGCTGTTTACAGCGATGGAGAACTTGCTGTACGGATGATTGCCGTTGACGACGAACCCAAGCAGCGTGTCCGGCGCTTCAAAATCCGCAAGCCGCCCAACCAATCCTGACATATCGCAGTTTTCAAACGTCACCTTGCCATAGTTAGGAGACGATGATCCGATGCGCGCAAAATTGACGGCTGCGGCCAGCTTGCATCCGGAAAATTCAAAAATGCCATTGCGGTGGGCATCAATCACGCTGTCGAATCTATCATCAAACTCGCAGTTGATGAACGACACGCGGAACGGCAGCGCGCCGGAATACAGCGCCGGAGACTGTATGGCGTACCCGGTAACCGATGCGGTCATGTCGTCGTCTCCCTCGATGCGGCAATTGACGACATTGAGGTACATGCCAAACGTCGTTTTGCTGCCGTCGAAATACCACGGCGACAGCGCACCAGCATCGACCCTGACGCGGATCAAACTGTCGGAAATAGAGCTGCCCTGAGCCAGCCGGAACCATCGCGTAGAACTGCCGCTGGCGTACGTTGTCGCGACACCGATAGTGCTGTTGCGGACAGTCACCAGCGCGTCGTAAAACACCGTATTGAGCGCGTAGGTGCTGATGGTATTGACGCGCATCCCTGTGTTATCCGCGCTGAATCCGCCGATGTCGAGGATGTCAAACCGGCACGCGGTAATCGTCGCCAGCGTCGGAATTCCGTCCAGAGGGCTTGAAACGTTTGGCTCGGATTGCAGGAAATACCCGGTACAGCCGTCAATCGACAGGTTCTGAACGCTCGCTTGGAACTCAATATCACCGCGCGGCGACCCGGTGTAGTTCGCGTTTCTAGCATGGCACCCGATGATGACCGCAGAGTTGATTCGACCTTCAGCAAGCACAATATGGCCGCCGATACGATCCAGCATTACCAGATTCTCGAACCACGCATTGCGCAGTACGGCCGTATTTTTGATGTTGATGGCGATGGTGTGCGCCTTTTCATATTTCGTATCAGGCGACGGCAAAGGCGTATTTGCGCCATTTTTATCAAACGTCAGGTCGCGCACGGTCACCGACTCGGCGACGTTTGTCCCTGTTGCCGTGATGTACAGCATTTTGCAGGCGGTCGCCCCGGTGTCGCCGCCTTTGTTCGCTGATTCGCGGATGATGCTGACGTCTGGTCCGTCGCCATACATCACAAGAGACTGGCCATTTCCGAGAGTCGCGGTGATGTTCGGCGACAGTGGTCCCATGATGAACTCGCCAGCGGGAACATACACCGCCAATCCATTGGTAACGCAGTAGGTAACGACATCCTGAAAAATCAGCGAATCGTCTGTAGAGTTGTCGCCTTTAGCGCCAAACCACCGGACATTGATGGCGCTGGTATTGACGCGTTTCCACCGGCCTGTCGGCACCCCTGTCACCTGAATGATGGTCCCGCCGTTGTCGGCGGCCGTGCTTACGGCGTCGAACCAGAAATCTCCGCCTCCGTTGTCGCCAGCCGCCCAATACCCGAGCACTGTCACCAACTGACCATAGGCCGCGCCGCCAAGGCTGCGGAGGTCGGCAATGGTGCGCACGGACTGGTTCCCGGCGTTGTTGCCTGTCACGTCATCGCGCTGCCAAATGAGCGTGTCGTCGGCTGCTGTCAACTTGAATCGATACGGGTAATCGCTGTCGAGCCAGATGTCGGCGTAACCTTCCGCATCCAGGATGACGGGGTTTGTATTAGGCGTGCCGCCAGCGTCGGAATAGGTCGCTTTCGGGTCGTCCGTATTGTTCAGGCTGGTGTAAAGTTTACCACCGGCCAGCGGGTTTCCGTTTTCATCCTCAAACCGGACTCGCGGCCACGGCGACAGGGAATACGCCATTATTGATCTCCGTTTGTGGCGTTTCCGCCGGTTAACCACGGGTTTTGACGACCGACGAACGCGCCAGCCGCAGATGCCTGTTTTGCCTGTTGTCGTGCGATAAGATCAAGCAGGCCAGACATTTCTATCAGTTTCGCTCTGGCGGCATCACCTTTCAGCAGCAGGATGCGTCCCATCTCGTTGCGGATTGGCTCCGGAAGATCTGTCTGCTTGACGAGCTTCTGAATCCAGCTCATTGCGCCAGTAACATCGCCTGCTTTCGCCGATGCAGCGCCTGCCGCAGCCTCTTTTATCGCTTCAATGCCGAGGTCGTCAGCATTTGCCAGTCGTGTTGCTGTCTGCGATCCACCACCGACCGTTCCTTCCATCAACTTGAGCTTAGCTTGCTTGTTGAGCGATGAGATAAACCGGCCAGCATCTTTTCCAAACGCGAGCTGGATCTTCTCCCGCGTTGCCGGGTTCTTCCAGTTGTTCATCAGCCATGCCTGCCCAGTCTGCGTTCCTGCCTTTTCGCGGATGGCTTGCATCAGCCCAACACGCATGGCGGCGACCTCTGATTCCGACAAATCGGCAATAGCCCGACGCACGGAGAAATCCTTGTCCGGCGCAAACGCCAGCCGACCGAGTTCTGCCGCGTCTTTCAGCTTTGACGGACCAGCAAACGCATCACGCGCCGCCTTGTAAACAGATTGCCCTGTCTGCGGGTCAATCGTCATGTCATCCAGCTTGTTGCGCAAATCGACCAGCAGGCTCTGGTATGCCATCCCTTTCGGGGATACCTTCCCAGTCACCGCGTCAGTTTCCTTCCTGACCAACTGATCAAGGCCCCGCTTTACCATGTCCAGGTCTGCCATCCCAACAGGCATCCCTGATGCCGTCGGCACGTCCTCAAGGGTGAATCTTTGCCGAAGTGCCGTCGCCATCGTTCGCGCCTCTCCCAATGCTCCGAGGTCGCGTGCTGCGTTAATGATGCTGGATAGATCGTCATCAGCCGTAATTGTCATCGCTCGCAGGCGTTGATACAACGGCCTAGCCGCAGACTCCCGGGATCTGACGAGGTCATCAAGCGTTTGCAGGTATTGCGCGCCTTGAGTGCCGAGCGCCTTGTCGGCATCGCGCATGATCGACGCGCCTCGTCCCGCCTGTCGCTGGATTGCTGCCTGATTTGCCATCTCCGGCGTTTTACCGGGCAGCGTTGACAGCGTGTCAAGCGTCCGGCGCGTCTGCTGGCCTCCGACATCGACGATGCGACCCTGCGGCCCTAGATAGCGCAGATAGGCGAGCAATCGGTCCATCGGCCTGTTGATGGCTACCTGTGGTTGGTCGCGGATGAGTTGCTCGGCGACTTTCCGTGTCGCATAGTCGTTGCGTGACATTCCAGCAGGGCGCATAACCGATGGCACGGCACCGGCGATCGCACCGGATGCGTTCGGAGGAAGCGCGCGGCCAGCACGTCCGACAATCCCGGACAGAATGTTGACGACAGGAACAGACGCTCCAGCCGTAGCGCCAGACGACGCGCCGCCGGTCAGGATGTCACTCAGAAGATTGCGCC
>CAYRXO010000226.1:0-4680 GCA_964428215.1 uncultured Candidatus Accumulibacter sp.
CCGCTTACTCGCCGGAAACCCGGGGCCGCTCCGAGCGCATGTTTCGCACCCATCAGGAGCGCTTACCGCGAGAGTTGGCGCTGGCGGGCATCACCGACCTGGCGGCGGCCAACGGCCACCTGACACAGACCTATCGGCCAGCCTTCAACGCCGAGTTTATGCCGCCGGCCATGGAAGAAGGCAGCGCCTTTGTCGGCTGGATCGCGGCCCGCTTGACGACATCCTTGCCGAACGTTTCGAGCGGACGGTCGGCAACGACAACGGCGTCAGTTTCGAAGGGATGAAGTTGCAGATCCCCGCCGATCGCCATCGCTGCCATTATGTGAAGGCGAAGGTGAATGTGCTGCACCGGATCGACGGGTCTCTGGCCATCTTCCACGGCCCACGCAAACTCGCCGATGATGAACCCGATGGTCAGTGGCGCTCGCCCGAATTGAAGGCAGTCGCGTAGGTCCGCCGCGGTCAAAGCGGACAATTCATGTGCTACAAAACCGGACAAATCTATTTGTTGCCAACATTCACATCTGTATATTATGCGTCACTCGCCTAACCATCCACGCCTTTCGGCTCGACTCGTCACCCAATCCTTCTCGCGCAAACAGGAGTCCGCTTACAATTCCGATGATGAGTCCCACTGCCTGCAATTTCACCATCGTTGCCCACACCGTCACCGATATCGGTTGTGTGCGCAAAAGCAACCAGGACGCAGTCGCCTACATCGCGCCCAAATTGGCCAGCGAAAATCAGCGATACGGCGTCCTGGTGATCGTCGCCGATGGCATGGGCGGTCATCAAGGTGGCGAAGTGGCCAGCAAACTGGCTCTGCAAACAATCGCCGAATGTTATTACACGACTGCGGATGACGATCCGAAGTCAGCACTCGAGGCAGCGGTCGAATCGGCCAACGACGTCATCTATCGCATCTCGCAATCCCACAAACAGCTCGAAGGAATGGGAACGACCGTGACGGCAGTCGCTCTGGTTGCGGGAAAAGTGATTTTCGCCAATGTCGGTGACAGTCGTCTCTATCGCTGTGCCAATGGCACCTGCCGGCAACTGACTCGTGACGACACCTTGGTCGAACAACTGTTGCGTGCCGGCGCCATCAGTGCCGATCAGGCGCGTCACCATCCGATTCGTAACATCCTTCTGCGCTCGGTCGGCACGCAGGACGAGCTGCGCGTCATCGCCAGTTTTGCCGAACCGCCGGCGATTGGCGACCACTTCGTTCTTTGCTCGGACGGACTCTACGACACCATCAATGCTGACGAAATCGCGGCCGCGGTCAGCAACCGCGAGCCGGAAGCCGCTTGCCGCGAACTGGTCGATCTCGCCCGACAACGTGGCGGCCAGGACAACATCTCGATCGGCGTGATCGCCATCCAGGAACCGGCGACGATCGACTGCTGATGTCTCACGCCAGTAGTCGGGTGGGCAACGCTGACCGGTTATTTGAAGTAATGGTATCAAATTGACGCTAATTGGTAATTCTTAATTATCTGCGCCCCGACATTGTTGCTGTGGTGACTGAGAAACTAGATCTGCACAGAGCTTGCCCAGTGATTACGTGTCACATCCCGGGTGCTCGTTTTCATCCATACCAGTCTGTTTTCCGGTGGCAAGCAATACGCCAACTCGGCGACCGTCCGGCTGCTGCGCGCGACGGCGGATACCCCGAGCATCGTCCAGGCCGCGCTCAAAGGGCTGCACAGCATCTACCAACCCGGCTACGACTACGCCAAGGCCGGTGTCATGCTCCTCAAAAATTGTGCAAGGAGGACTCGATCCGTTCGCCGACATGGCCGAGCGGAGTGCGTTGATGGCCGCCATCGACAACATCAATGTGAAGTTCGGCAAGGGAGTCATTCGCGTCGCTTCGGCAGGCGTCGGCGAGAAAAAGCGCGAATGGCAGATGCGGCAGGAACTGCGAACGCCGCGCTATACCACCTGCCTGGCCGCTATCCCGGTGGCGCGCGCCTGACCCTGATTCGCTGCCCAACGGTTGACGCTGATCTGGTGGGCAACGTTGGCTGCCGGGGACGGTCGGGCCGATGCCACCATTGCGCTACACGGTCGCTGCAACTCGCGACTGATCGTACTTGGCGGCCGCTACGCAGCCCTGCTCGAGCCCCAACTCGATCATCGTCCGCTCTGCCATGCGCAAGTGTGTGCCGTTCGTTCCCATCGCAACACCATGCCTTCCGGAAAGTATCGCACTTCAGATTTGAGTCCGAGCAGGATCTTGGCTTATCCGGCTGTCCGAAAAACAGGAACCACCGTACCCGCTTGCACGTGTGCATGCTGAGCCGACCGCTCAGCAAGCATTTGGCATCGTCTGCTTGACCCTGTGCCTGGACTGGGGTATATCCCGCACAGAGGAACGAGTCAATCGTCGTTTCAGGGAAAACCCGGTCAGTACTGTCAACAACCATGGCGGTCGCCGGGAGGGAAGCAAATATTTGAAAAAAGGAGCGGCAATGGAACGCGAAGCGATGGAGTATGACGTTGTAATTGTCGGCGCCGGACCGGCCGGTCTTTCGGCTGCGATCCGTCTCAAACAGTTGAATGCCGATCTGGCAGTGATGGTGCTGGAGAAAGGCTCGGAAGTCGGCGCACACATTCTTTCCGGAGCAGTCATCGAAAGCCGCGCGCTCGACGAATTGATTCCCGACTGGCAGGCCAAGGGAGCGCCATTGAATACACCGGTGACCGAGGATCAGGTCTTTCTTTACCGCAGCGAAACCGCCGCCACCCGTCTGCCGGACTTTGCCGTTCCCGCGCCGATGCACAACAGCGGCAATTACATCATCAGCCTGGGCAGTCTTTGTCGTTGGCTGGCGGAACAGGCGGAAGGCCTCGGCGTCGAAATCTTTCCCGGATTCGCTGCCACTGAAGTGCTGTATCACGAGGACGGTTCGGTCAAAGGTGTGGCCACCGGCGATATGGGGCGTGACAAGGAAGGCGAGCCGAAAGACAGTTTCCAGCCTGGCATGGAACTGCACGCCAAGTACACGCTGTTTGCCGAAGGATCGCGCGGACAACTGGGCAAAGAACTGATCGCCCGCTTCCAGCTGGCCAAGGATGCGACGGCGCAGCATTATGGCATTGGCATCAAGGAGCTGTGGCAGATCGACCCGGCGAAGCACAAACCCGGCCTGGTGCAGCACGGTGCCGGCTGGCCGCTGAGCGAGAGCGGCGCCACGGGCGGCTCGTTTCTCTACCATCTCGAAGATGCTCAGGTGGCAGTCGGACTGATCGCCGACTTGAACTACACCAACCCGTATCTGTCGCCGTTCGAAGAATTCCAGCGCTTCAAGAAACAAAGCGAAGTGCGTCAATATCTCGAGGGTGGCAAGCGCTTGTGCTACGGTGCGCGCGCGATCACCAAAGGCGGCTTGAACAGTCTGCCGAAGCAGACATTTCCTGGTGGACTGCTGATCGGCTGCGATGCCGGGACGCTCAACTTCGCCAAGATCAAAGGTGTGCATACGGCGATGAAATCCGGCATGCTTGCCGCCGAAACGGTGCAAGCCGCGCTGCAGGCCGGTGATGAAGGCCGTCACGATCTCGGCGCTTATGCCGATGCCTTCAAGAGCTCCTGGTTGTACGCCGAACTGTATCAGGCGCGCAATTTCGGTCCGGCACTGCACAAATTCGGCACTTTCCTGGGTGGTACTTTCAACTGGCTGCAGCAAAACCTGTTTGGCGGCAAGATGTTCATCACCCTGAAGGATGAAAGCTCCGATCACGGCCAATTGAAGCCGGCGTCGGCGTGTCAGCCGATCGATTACGCCAAGCCGGACGGAGTGCTGACCTTCGATCGCTTGTCGTCGGTCTTCGTCTCCAACACCGCGCACGAAGAAGAGCAGCCGGTGCACCTGCAACTGCTGGATAAAGACAAGGCGATTGCCGTCAATTTCAAGCAATTTTCCTCGCCCGAACAACGCTATTGCCCAGCCGGCGTCTATGAGATCGTCGAGGAAAGCAGCGGCCCGCGTTTGCAGATCAACGCTTCGAACTGCTTGCATTGCAAGACTTGCGATATCAAGGATCCGACGCAGAACATCCGCTGGATGGCGCCAGAAGGCGGCGGCGGACCCAATTATCCGAACATGTGACCCCGCCAGGGGCGGCAGGCTTTCTTTCGGACGCTGGCTAAATGAGAATGAGAATGCACTGCGCGCCACCTCGCCTATCCATTTGATATGTCTCCTTGACTGCGCGTCGTACGCTGCGCGCTTCACCCCGCGCAGCCGTTTTTTCAGCTTTTCCCTTGTTTTGCCGCTTGTTCTGCCAGCGCCCAGGCGACGTGTTCCCTGACCAGCGGCGACGAATCGTCGCGGCGTGCCGACAGCGCGGCGACCGCCGCTGGCGAAGCATTGGCGTTACCCAAAGCCACGGCGAGGTTGCGCAGCCAGCGTTGATGGCCGATACGACGGATCGGACTGCCGGCCAGCCGTTGCTGGAATTGTTCCGCGCTCCAGGCGAACAGCGCGGTCAATGACGCGGCATCAAGGCCGTGTCGGACGGCGAAGTCGGCGTCACCGCACTGGGCGAAGCGATTCCATGGACAATAAAGCTGACAATCGTCGCAACCATAGACACGATTGCCGATCGCCGGGCGTAGTTCCGGCGGAATGCTGCCCGCGAGCATCACGTACGGGTTCCCCATGATGCTCG
>CAYRXO010000227.1:0-4659 GCA_964428215.1 uncultured Candidatus Accumulibacter sp.
TCATCATGTGGGGCTGGAACCCCGCCTACACCTTCCACGGCGGCAACACCTTCTATTACATGCGGCTGGCCAAACAGAAGGGCTGCAAATTCGTCGTCATCGATCCGCAATACACCGATTCCGCGGCGGCGTACGACGCTTGGTGGATTCCGATCCGGCCGAATACCGATGCCGCGATGATGGCCGGCATGGCGCATTACATTTTCAGCAACAATCTGCAGAATCAGGCGTTCATCGACGAATTCGTGCAAGGCATGGACGCTGGCACGATGCCGGATGACGAAGACTGGGCCAAAGACAAGGAGAATTTCAAGGATTACATCCTGGGCAAGTACGACAACACGCCCAAGACGCCGGAATGGGCAGAAAAAATCTGCGGCGTACCGGCGGCCGACATCAAGAAATTGGCTGATATGTACGCCCGCACCAAACCGGCGGCCTTGAAGGCCTCCTGGGCGCCGGGGCGTGCCAGCTATGGCGAACAGTACAATCGCATGGCTGCCGCGCTGCAGGCGATGACCGGCAACATCGGCGTTCTCGGCGGTTGCGCGGAAGGCGTCGGCAAGGGCTGGCACGCGGAGAGCATCGCCTACCCCTACGACGAATTCGCCAACGTCTGGTTCGGCTCGATCAAATCCGACCGCTGGGCGCATTGCGTGCTCAACTACCCCAATGTCAAACGCGAGGAAATCGGCTGCTGGCCGCGCGACGATGAGCTCGACGGCAAGATTCCGAACATCCGCGGCATATGGTGGCATGGTTCCGACTGGTTCAACCAGCTGACCAACATCAACAAGGAAATCGAAGCGGTCAAGAAGCTCGAACTGGTCGTTTGCGCCGATTCGACGATCACTCCTTCGGGTTTGTGGGCCGACGTGCTGTTGCCGATCGCTACCCACTTCGAACGGCACGACGTTGCGCTGCCGTGGTACAAGGGGCACTACTACATTCATCGGCCGAAAGTGATCGAGCCGATGGGCGAGTCGCGGACCGACCTGCAGGTATTTACCGAACTGGCCTACCGGATCGAGAAAATCGACAAATCGGTGGAAAATTTCGGTAAACGTTACAACCCGAAAGCCGATCGCTCGTACTTCGACAACCCGGATGCGGTCGACGAGGCGTATCTCACCGATTGGTGGCAGAACAAGGTGCAGGCCCACCAGGGTGTCAGCATGCCCTGGGAGGAATTCAAACAACGCGGCGTTTACAAATTCATTCTCGACAAGCCGCTGGTCGCCTTCCGCAGCCAGATCGAAGAAGGCGAAGATTTCGACACGCCTTCGGGCAAGATCGAAATCCTGTCCACCACCCTGGCGCAAATCAAGGACTGGACCAAGACGCAGTACGGTTACGAGATCCCCTACATCCCGAAATGGATCGAACCATTTGAATCGCTGAATCATCCGACCTTGACCAAAGAATATCCATTCCACATGGTCACGCCGCATCCGCGCTGGCGGACGCACTCGATCTTCAACAACATTCCCTGGTTGCGCGAGACCTACCAGCAGGAAGTCACCCTCAATGCCAGCGATGCCAAACGGCTCGGCATCCAGACCGGCGATATCGTCGAAGTGTGGAACGCGCGCGGCAAAGTGGTGGTGCCGGCCTACGTCACCGAACGCTGCATGCCTAGCGTCGTCGTGCTGCACGAAGGTGCCTGGATGGATCTCGACAAACAGGGCGTCGATCGTGCCGGCAACCCGGATTTCCTGACACTCGATACACCCAGTCCGGCGGGTGGATTCGCCTATAACACCATTCTCGTCAATCTGAAGAAAACCGCGCTCGATCATCGGCCCGGTTGGGACGTGCAAGCCACCGCCCGTTCCTATGTCTTCCGTCGCGATGCCTGAGGTCTGATCATGGCTACCAAACTCGATAAAGAGCAAGTCACCCAGGCGCTTGAGCGTAAGGTGGCGCAAACCTACCAGCCGGTGCTACCGAAAGTCCAGTTGGGTTTCGTGCATAACAACGTTGACTGCATCGGCTGCCGGGCGTGCGAGATTGCCTGCAAGGACAAGAACGGTTTGCCGCCCGGACCGCGATTCCGTCGCGTGATGTACATCGAAGGGGGCAGCTACCCCGACGTCTATGCCTACAAGGTCAATATGTCGTGCAACCACTGTGCCGAGCCGGCGTGCCTGCCGACCTGCCCGACCGGCGCGATCTGGAAGCGTGAAGCCGACGGCATCGTCGACATCGACTCGACCTTGTGCATCGGCTGCCGCCGCTGCGAAGCAGCTTGCCCCTTTGGCGCCCCGCAGTGGGACCCGCAGGATCAGACGATCAAGAAATGCAATCTCTGCGTCGACGAAATCGAAGCCGGCCGCAAACCGTATTGCGTCATGGCCTGCATGATGCGTGTGCTCGACGTCGGCCCGATCAGCGAAATCTGGGACGGCAAGTACGCCACCAAAGCGGTTGCGCCGCATGAACAGGTCGTCAAGCAGGTCAAGAACATGGCAAATCCTGAGTTGACCAAGCCGTCGATCGCCTTCGTTCCGCATAGCAAGGGCAAGGTCGAAACTTGAGCGGCCTGCTCAGTCAGGAACAGGCCGAAGCGCTGGCGGAAGATGCCGAGACGCTGGCGCTTCTGCAGGAGCGGGAATTGTCGGCCGAAATGCTCGGCGAACTGCGCAGTAACGGCTTTCCCGACAGTTTGGCGTTGCAGGGCGACGGCGAACGAGTGCAGGCGTATCGGCTGATGGCGGCGGCCATCGCCGATTTTCCGCCCTCCTTCACGCCAGAGTGGCTCGACGAACTGGCTGCCGATTTTGCAGCCATCTATCTCAACGGCAGTTATGGCGCGGCGCCGAGCGAATCGGTCTGGCTATCCGATGATCATCTGATCTGTCAGGATGCGATGTTCGAATTGCGGCAGATCTACGCCAGCAAAGGCGTTGCCGCTCCTGACTGGCGTCTGCGACCAGACGACCACCTGGTTTTCCAGCTGCAATTCATCGCCCACTGTCTGCGTCGAGCTCGTTCAAATGACGATTGGCGCAGTCTGGCTGATTTCCTCGACGAACATCTGCTGCGCTGGTTGCCCGAATTCGCCGGCCGGGTGGCTAATCGTTGTGAAACGGCGCTCTATGCCGCTCTGGCTCTGCTGTGCGCTAGCTGGGTCGATCAGTTGCGCGAAATTCTTGCTCTCCTGTCCGGCGTCGATCGTCCCGGACGTGAAAAAATCGAAGCGCGCTTGCTGAAAAAAACATCCCACATGGCGGAGTTTGTTCCACTGACTTTCATGCCAGGTCTTGGCCCAACGCTTTGATGACGCCTTGCTCCGGATGAATCATGCCGGAGACCGCTATCCGGCCCAAGTCAGGAATGTGCAACAGCTTTCTCGCGTCAGTGCGGCCGCATCCATCCGGAGCAGAACCGCATTTTCAATTCTACCGTAAGCCATTGACTAAAATGAATTTCAACGTTTTTGACGTTTCCGAGCTGCGGGTTCCAGGATAATATTTTCGGCGGTTGCCTTTGTTCAACTCATGTTTGCCGACCGCCCAAAAAATCTCTTCAATACCAATTGGTTGCGACGTGAGTTTTCTCCGGGTGATACGACGCGCGCGTTGATGGTAACGATGCAGGCGACGAGTTTCTGGATACCTCCGGGCAAGTGGTCGGGACCGGGTTCCCCTTCAGACGGAGGAACAGCGCCTCGAGATCGGTCAGCGTCATAGTCGTCCGCCACAAGCGTTCCGCCTCCCGGTTGGGTCCGTTTCGCGCAAGCCATAGACGCCCGGATCGGTCCCAGTCCGCATCGTGCCCGCAACCGACGTCTTCTACCAATGTCACGCCGTTACCGTCGTTCCAGTGGCATCGGTCTCGAACAACCGCGGGTCATGCTGTCCGGCACTACAACGGGCGGCTTTCAGGCGGCGAAGACGTTCTTGCAGCCGATTCAGACGCTTTTCGCCACGCGTCGAGCCGAATCCAGTCCAGCGGCCAGCTTGGCCAGTCCCTTCTCGAAGCGCGGGCCAAAGCGCTTCAGAATGCCCGTTTCCTGCAACTCGCGGCCGACCGAGTGGCCATGTCGGCGCACCTCTTGGCGGTCGGCGCTCAACTCGCGTAGCAGACGAACCGTGTCGCCTCCCCGCGGCGCGGAGGCTGACCGCGGTCGTCGCGTCCAAGTGGCACGTGCGTTTCCGGCTGACGCACAGATCGCTTTCGCCGTGTTTTTCAGCCCGTCGCTATTCCCTGCCGTGGCGATGCCACGGTCCATGATCACCGGCGCGCATGCCAGGGGCATTCAATTCGTTCGGCTTGGCCTCGAGCATGTGACATTCGACCGCGTTGCCGGCAAATACATGTGGGCGACAATGATGCCGCGGCCATCACAGTTCAACCAGCGGGCAATCGCTGCGCTTCTCCTGCGGAGGAGCGCGCGCCGCTTGGCCGTGCTCAGCACGTCGCTTCGAAACAGGTATATGCTGCGGATTAACTGGCGCTGGAAGGGGGCGCGAATTCGAGATGAAAAACCGTTCTCTCAGAATCGTTATGGCACTACTTTCCGTTTTGCAAATCGATTCACCATAAAATCGATTGATTGGGAATCGGAGTGGGTCAGAAACAGGCGGAATATGACATACTGATTGCCCCGCCACCTGCAATACACTGGGTCGCGCCACGATGGCCTTGAACAGATTG
>CAYRXO010000228.1:0-4616 GCA_964428215.1 uncultured Candidatus Accumulibacter sp.
AGCCGAGCGCCACCTGCAGAATGCGCGAGAGCATCAGCCCCATGAAGAAGGTGAATGCCAGCAACAACACGACGCCCATGCCCGAGTATTTGGTCCGTTCGATGCCCCACATGAAGCCGAAGGCGATGCCAAGAAAAAGCATGAAAGACATCAGCGGACTGCCGGGGAGGAATGCAAACTGTATGCGGACGCCAAGCAGGGCACCGAATACGGTCGGTATCATCGACAGGGCCAGCAAGATGAAGGTATTGCGCAGCACCCGGTTCTGCTGCAAAGCAAGCGCAGGCGTTGCCTGATCGGTAATGGGAAACTGGGGTTGCATAGAAGCCTCCTGTTGAATATCAATGACAGATTTGGCGCTTAAGACTACTCATTTCGTGCAAAAGTTTCAATGCCACAATGCCATCAAGTCGCTCGGCGACTTCCAGATTACCGGATTACTCAGAGTGGGTGCCATCAAGCCATGTCCATAAGAGCGATGTTTCAAACACGTATCCACCCTTTGCTGGCCATTTCCTTGTTGACTGCCGTTGTCATTGGCTGGCCGGTAGCCTATGTCTTCACGCATCTCTTTCGCCTGGACACGGGTCAGACCTGGGCGCATTTGACAGCGACCGTGTTACCGGAGTATTTGCTCAATACGCTGCTGCTGGCCAGCGCGGTTGCTGTCGGAGTGGTCCTCGTCGGGGTTGCCGTCGCCTGGCTGACGGCGATGTGCGACTTTCCCGGGCGAAAGGTCTTCGAATGGGCGTTGATCCTGCCGATGGCCATGCCCGCCTATGTGCTGGCTTACGTTTACACCGACTTTCTGCAGTTCGCCGGACCACTGCAAAGTGGACTGCGCGCGTGGTTTGATTGGCGTAAGGGCGATTACGGGTTTCCCGATGTGCGCAGTCTGAGCGGCGCGGTGGGCATGTTCATCTGCGTGCTTTACCCGTATGTCTATCTGATGGCGCGCACGGCGTTTCTCGAACGGGCGAGCGGCATGCTCGAGGTTGCGCGAACCCTGGGTTGCGGTCCCTGGCGGAGTTTTTTTCGTCTTTCTTTGCCGCTTGCTCGCCCGGCAATTGCCGGCGGTGCCAGCTTGGCCGTGATGGAAACGCTGGCGGACTACGGAACCGTGGCCTATTTCGGCGTGCCGACCTTCACCACCGGCATCTATCGTGCCTGGTTTTCGCTCGGCGATCGACTGGCCGCTGCACAACTCGCCGCCAGCCTGCTCACCTGCATCGTCTTGCTGCTGTTGCTCGAGCAACTGACACGCGGCGGCGCCCGATTCCACGACACCACCCTTCGTCATCGGCGGCTGTTGGGCAATCGTCTGCAAGGCTGGCGTGCCGGGTTGGCGGCTCTGGTCTGCGCGTTGCCACTGATTTTCGGTTTTCTGCTGCCGGCCGGCTTATTGATGCGGCTGGTTTTGGCCGACAGCGAAACGCTGCTTGGCGAACACTTTCTGCGGCTGGCGAGCAACAGTTTCCTCCTCGCCGTGTTGACAGCCGGTCTGGCGGTCATCCTGGCCTTGCTGCTCGCCTATGGAGCCCGCTTGTCGCGCAATCTGCTGGCACCGTTGCTCAACCGTCTGGTCGGATTGGGTTACGCCGTTCCCGGCTCGGTGATCGCCGTCGGCGTGCTGATTCCGGTCACCCGGCTCGATCAATGGCTGAACAGTCAATGGCAGACGTGGTTTGGCAACGACCCGGGATTGCTGCTCACCGGCGGCATCGCCGCGCTGGTTTATGCCTATCTGGTGCGTTTTCTGGCCGTCGCGTTGCAGAGCATCGTCGGCGGCTTGAGCAAAATCACCAGCAATATGGACGACGCTGCGCGTGGCCTTGGTCTGTCAGCACTGGCGACATTGCGCCGCGTGCATCTGCCGTTATTGCGCGGCAGCGTATTCACCGCCGCGTTGCTGGTTTTCGTCGACGTGATGAAGGAGTTGCCAGCAACGCTGGTGATGCGCCCGTTCGATTTCGATACGCTGGCGACACAGGCCTTCAACTTGGCCGCCGACGAACGCTTGAGCGAAGCGGCGGCTGTGTCACTGGGTATCGTGGTTGTCGGTCTGTTGCCATTGATCGCCTTGTCACGGCAAATCGCCCGCAGCCGGCTTTGATGACGATCAACGATAGCCAACCCGATCGAAAATCATTTGCGCTTTGGCACGGTACATGGCCAGCGAGTTGACCGGCAAAGTGTCGGCCTTGAATTTGCCGAGAGTAGCTAAGGCTGGGTTGTTGATGCTGACGTTGGCAACCGCCGGCCATTCGTTGTTGCCATCAGCGAAATAGCGTTGTGCCTGCTCGCTGGCCAGATATTCGAGGAACTTAAGCGCGGCTTCCTTGTGTGGCGCCGTTTTGAGCATGCCGCCGCCGGAAACGTTGATAGGCGTGCCGTAGCCCGCCTGGTCAGGCCAGACGACGGCGATTTTCTCCATCGCCTGCCGATCCTCGGCCTTGTTCGAACGCAGCAGGCGCGCCAGATAGTAGGTGTTGGCCAGCGTGACGGAACATTCGCCGGCTGCGACAGCCAGGATCTGATCGGTGTCGCCGCCTTTCGGCGGGCGCGCAAAATTGGCGACAACGCCTTTGGCCCACTCTTCGGCGGCGCTCTCGCCGTAGTGGGCAATATACGCGGCCATCAGCGACAGGTTGTAGGGATGCGAGCCAGAACGCGAGCAGATTTTGCCGCGCATGGCCGGCTTCGCCAGATCACTGTAACTGCGAATCTGCTCGGGTTTGACCGAATCTTTCGCATAAACGATCACCCGCGCGCGCGTCGAGAAGGCAAACCAGTCGTTGGTCCGTAAATGCGCCGGAATCCGCGCTTCCAGAATCGCTGAGCGGACGGGGGCGAAAACGCCCAGTTCGTGCGCCGCGGACAGCCGAGAAGCGTCGACGGTCAGAAAGACGTCGGCTGGACTGTGACTGCCTTCGTTGCGAATCCGCTCGA
This sequence comes from uncultured Candidatus Accumulibacter sp., assembly GCA_964428215.1. Lineage (GTDB taxonomy): Bacteria > Pseudomonadota > Gammaproteobacteria > Burkholderiales > Rhodocyclaceae > Accumulibacter. Next base: position 2,950 of record CAYRXO010000228.1, read on the forward strand.
GCAATTCGTCTTCCTTGCCTTCGATGCGCTTGATGACGATGCCGGTCTGATTGGTGAACTCACGGTAAAGAGCCTCATCGGTCTGGTAGTGACGTGCCGAATACAGATTCAAAACCTTGTCCTCCGCGCCTGCAAAGCCTGATAGCAGCGCGGAGAACGCGAACAAAGCCGTGGCGAAAACACGTTTCATGAGTGCTCCCCGTCGATCAAATGAGAATGATTGTCAGATGGAGATGATAATTGTGCGCAAGTAATTTGTAAATGAGATTTATTCTTATTTATGCGTTCTTAGAATCGCTTTGCGTCACGGCCAGGTCGTTACGGATAGACGGCGGACACGCCGCCTGAGCTACTCGTCCAGTTCCTGGATCGGCCGGTAATACGCCGAGATGCCGAAATCGCCCAACCGACGCAAGCTTTGGGAGCGCTCTTGCCCACGACCGAATTGCCGAAGCGGGGGGTCGAGAAGGTCGGTGCTTATCGGGAACGGATCTATCCCCCGCTGACGACCTTGGGCATGTTCATTGGCCAGGCGTTGAGCCAGGACCAGGCCTGCCAGGATGCGCTCTCCCGGCGGCTGAGTGAGCGTGTTGCGCGCGGCGAGTCGGCGTGCCGTTTGAACAGCGGGCCATACTGCAAGGGACGCCAGCGCTTGCCGCTCGAACTGATCCATCGCTTGGCACAGACCGTCGGCGAAACCCTCGAACAAGACCATCCGGCGGAATGGAAGTAGTGCTGTCGTTCGGTCAAGTGGCTCGACGGCACGACCCTTTCCATGCCCGATACCGTCAGCAACCAATCGGCCTATCCGCAAAGCGGCACCCAGCCCGCGGGTTTGGGATTTCCCTTGGGAAGCGCTGATTAAATCGATTTTCGCCCCAAGATGGCAGCCTAACCCATTGGTTGTACTGATGTCGAAATTTTGTAACACGATTTAATCAGCGCTTCCCTTGGCCATGCTCGTTGGGTTGATCTCGCTGTCAACCGGTGCGCTGCTCGATTGGGCACTCGGGCCGTGCCGAGGCAAAAACACGGGCGAGCAAGCCTTGTTTCGCCAACGGATGCCGCGCCTGCACACGGGCGACATCGTGCTGGCTGACCGCTATGACTGCAACTACTTCACCGTTGCTTTGCTTGTCCAACGGGGTGTCGATCTGGTCACGCGGCAGCACCCACGCCAGATCACCGACTTTCAGCGCGGGCAACGCCTGGGACGGCGGGATCATCGGGGCGACTGGCGACGCCCCAAACGCCCGGACTGGATGGATGCGGAAACGTACGCGGCCATGCCGGAGCGATTGCTGATGCGAGAAACCGAAGTCGGTGGGCGCGTTCTGGTCACCACCTTGACCGATGCCAAGACGGTGAGCGGCCCGGATATGGGCGCGGCGTATGATCGTCGCTGGCAAGTTGAAGTGGACCTGCGTTCGATCCAGGCCGAAATGGGCATGGACATCCTGCGCACGCGATCAGCCCCGATGGTTGACAAGGAAATCGCCGTTTATCTGCTGGCTTATAACCGCATCTGTGCCTTGATGGTTCGCGCAGCGGCCGGTTTGGGCAGGAGACCTCGCGCGTTGAGTTTCAAGGGAACGGTCCAACTCTATCTGGCCTTTGCGCAACCATTTCGCTTTGCCATGGACGCCTGCGTCCAGACGATGACGGCT
>CAYRXO010000229.1:0-4582 GCA_964428215.1 uncultured Candidatus Accumulibacter sp.
GATCTCGTTTCCCACATTTTTCGCTTCGACCCATCAAGTCCGACAGGCGGCTAGCGAGCGATATGACAAAGACAGTATAGGCGCAGGATATACCGTCGTTCAGACAACTTGTCCAGTCGCGGGTTCCAGGCTATTCACGTCCGGCTGACATGGGCTATTCAAGGCAACACCGCCAGTTGCGTCAGGCCGGCGTTTTCCGGCAGACCAAACATGATGTTCATGTTCTGGACCGCCTGCCCGGCAGCGCCTTTGACCAGATTGTCGATCACCGACAAAATCACCAGCACATCGCCACCTTGCGGACGATGAACGGCGATCCGGCACAGATTGGCGGCACGCACCGAACGAGTATCGGGGTGCGAACCCGCCGGCAGGACATCGACAAAGGGTTCATCCCGATAGCGTTGTTCAAAAAGCGCCTGAAAATCGGCTGACACGTTGCTGCGCGCGTAGAGCGTGGCATGTATGCCGCGGATCATCGGCGTCAAATGCGGAACGAAGGTCAAACCGACCTGACGTCCCGCCAGACGCGATAAGCCTTGACGAATCTCCGGCAAATGCCGGTGACCGGGAACGCCGTAAGCTTTGAAATTATCCGCCGCTTCCGAAAAAAGTGTCGCCACCTCGGCTTTGCGACCGGCACCGGAAACGCCCGATTTGGCATCGGCAATCAGGTGTTCAACGTCGACCAGCCCTGTTTCGACCAATGGCAGAAAACCGAGCTGTACCGCTGTCGGATAGCAGCCGGGATTGGCGACCAGCTGGGCATCGCGAATCGCTTGCCGATTGATTTCCGGCAAGCCATAGACGGCTTTGGCGACCCATGCCGGGCTGGCATGCGTCATGCCATACCAGTGTTGCCAGGTGTCGACATCGCTAATGCGGAAATCCGCAGCCAGATCGATCACCCGCACGCCTGCGTCGAGCAGCGCGGGTGCCTGCTGCATGGCAATACCATTGGGAGTGGCAAAGAAAACCACCTGACACGCAGCGAGCGGTGCCTTGGCCGGATCCTCGAAGGTCAACAAGACGTTACGCCGCAGGCTGGGAAACATGGCCGCCACCGGCGTTCCGGCGTCGCCGCGCGAAGTGATGGTGACGAGTTCGACTTGCGGGTGCTGGGTCAGCAAACGCAACAATTCGACGCCGGTATAGCCGGTGCCGCCGACGATGCCTACCTTGATCATCGTTCACTCCTGGCGAGGCCGTACGGCCTGTCACCCGTGCAAAAATACAAAAGCCGCCTGAACCGGCGGCCTTTTTTTCCAGCAAATCGGTGCCGGTCAGCGTTTCGAGAATTGTTTGCGACGACGTGCCTTGTGGAAACCAACCTTCTTGCGCTCGACTTCACGCGCATCGCGCGTCACAAAACCGGCACTCGACAGTGCTGACTTCAGCGATGCATCATAGGCGATCAGCGCCCGGGTGATGCCGTGACGCACCGCGCCGGCCTGGCCAGACTCGCCGCCGCCGCCAACATTGACCAGAATATCGAAATCGTTCGACTGTTCGATCAGATTCAATGGTTGGCGAACGATCATCCGCCCGGTCACACGTGAAAAAAACTCATCGACCGATTTGCCATTGACAATGAACTTGCCGCTGCCACGCCGCATGAAGACACGGGCCACCGCACTCTTGCGCCGTCCGGTGCCGTAAAAATAATTGTCAGCCATTATCTTCCCTTAAAGTTCAATCACTTGCGGCTGCTGCGCAGCATGCGGGTGGCTTGCGCCGGCATAGCATTTCAGTTTTTTCAGCATGGCATAGCCAAGCGGGCCTTTCGGCAGCATGCCCTTGACGGCCAACTCGAGAATGCGCGCCGGGAAACGCTGCTGCATCTTGTTGAAATTGGTTTCATAAATACCACCCGGATAGCCGGAGTGCCGATAGTATTTTTTGTCCTCGGCTTTGCTGCCGGTAACGCGCAGCTTGTCGACATTGGTCACGACGATGTAATCGCCGGTATCGACATGCGGGGTGAACTCCGGCTTGTGTTTGCCGCGCAGACGGCGAGCAATCTCGGTCGCCAAGCGACCCAACACCTTGTCCGTGGCATCGACCACCAGCCACTCGCGCCGTACTTCGTTCGGTTTGGCGGAGAAAGTCTTCATCAGAAACGCTGTCCTTTTGCCTGATTACAGAAACCCAGCATGCTAGCGCAACCGACGGAACACTGTCAATTATTCATCGACTTCGAAAGAGAAGCATTTGGCCGGATATCGCCATCTCCGGCCATCCTGACAATGTACGACCCTGATTCAAGAACACTTGCCCGCACTCGCTTGGCGACGTATGGATCGACTCGCTTTACGATGACGAAAGAAAGAAAAAAAGCGCGGCTCGTGGAAGCCGCGCTAAATCCACACCAAAGGAGGAGGGTGGAGGAGACACTTGAAGCGAACCAAACGGTGCTTGGTTACAGCAATGCTTACGTTGAAAACATTATGACCGCTGCCCAATCGAAAATCAAGCGGTTTTTGTGCGTTGCGCAAATATTTTTTCATCGACCGGAACCCGGACGAGAATCCTGAAAACATAATATTAAATATCAACAAATTATGATTAATATAGTACAATTGTTTCAAAATAGTAAATATCCAAAATAAATTTCATATCCGATTTCACCTAACGGAATGCTGCGCTGCAATACAAAACACCGTCAGCAGTCTCCTTCCTCCTCCATCGGGCGCGGTCAATTCTCATTGACTGCGAAGAATGCATAGGCCCGAACTCTTCACACCTCCCCCTTCCACACGGAGCGAAGCGAGAAATGTCGGTCGTTTGACGATTTCCACACTAAAATCAAATCGGATGGCTACAGTTTTTCTGTTTCCTGATTGATGGGACCTCAAGCCAATGTAGCGCACTGACGCTAATTCGTGATGCGGCATTTGAATCATAGTGACCGGTGCGGAGATGCATCCTGCCGGTCTTCTGGAGCAGGACATGGAATGTAAAGTGAAGTGGAGTGGCGACGGGATGTCGTTTCTTGCGGAGACCGGCAGCAAGCATTGCGTGGTGATGGACGGCGCCCCCGAAGCAGGAGGTCGCAACATCGCGCCGCGGCCGATGGAACTGCTACTGGCAGGCACCGGCGGCTGCTCAGCTTTCGACGTGGTGCTAATTCTGAAGAAGGGGCGGCAAGCGGTCACAGGCTGCGAGGTCAGCTTACAAGCGGAGCGCGCCGAATCGGATCCACGCGTTTTCACCCGCATTCACCTGAGCTTCCGCGTCAGCGGCAAGCAGTTGAAACCAGAGGCGGTGGCACGCGCCATCGAACTCTCGAAGGAAAAATACTGTTCGGCCTCGATCATGCTCGGCAAGACGGCTGAGATCACTCATGATTTTGAAATCATCGATGACTGAACAGGCAATCTCATTGAATTCAACGCAGATATCGCGCGCACCTTCTTCAAGCCGTGAAATTTTCGGATCAGCCAAACGCCTTTCGAATGGGACCTACCCCCTGAAATTCGATGAGCCCAATTCATCCGGTCATTCCGTACCCAAGCAAGCAACATTCACTGACGACCCAATTTCCCTGAAGAAGATCGTCGTTGCGTGCTTCGGCCAAGAAGCTGACCGGCATCGCCCTGATGTTCCGCCTCTCCCGACGAAATCGCCACATTTTCTCCACCCTCAGGGCCAATGCCACCGCAGGGTCAACCGTTCAATCGACGAGCGGTTCATCGACAACGGGAAACACCAGGTAAAGTCGTGCCAGAAAAAAGCCTTCATGCTCCATTAAAAGGCACAAGGTGGGTACGAGGTGAAGCCGCGCCAGTGTCGCGGAAAGCGCGCGCTCGCCATTCGCAGGCACTCGTGATTGGTGCTTGCGGGCACGGATTGGCCATTGTGCATGCTCTGGCTCACGCGGGGATCCAGGTGACACTGATGGAAGCGAACCGCTCTTTACCAGGCGCGCGCACGCGTTACGCGCGCATGCTGTGGGTCGATAACATCCAGACGGATGGGCTGATCAATACGCTGTTGCAATTACGACATCACTTCGACGGCGCCGATCCTCCGATCCTGTTTCCGACAAACGACCGAATGGTGCGCGTGCTGGCTGCAAACTGGCCGTCTCTCGAAGGTCGGTATCGGTTAAGTTGGTCTCGTTCCCGCGCAACCCTCGCGCCGCTGCTCGACAAAGACCGGATAGAAGCGCGCTGTCTGGAGACAGGCCTGAACTATCCTGTCAGTCATGTGCTGAACGCGTCGAGCGGTATTGACGAAGCCGTGCGCAGCATCGGTTTTCCGATGATCGTCAAACCGGTCCGGCCTTTGTCGAGCTTCAAGACCAGCCTGCCGGCAACGGTGCAAGAACTCGAAGCGTTGTGCCTGAAACGGGAGAACGACCTGCCCTTTCTCGTACAACAATACATAGAGGGCAGCGACGAACAAAACTTGTTGTTCTCGGCTCTATTACTGCAGGACGGAGAGATCCTCGCCCGTTTCGATGGCCGCAAGCTTGCCGCACGGCCTCTGGGACACACCACGGTCGCTGAGCCACACCTTGACGACGAAGTTTTTGACAGCGCGCGGCGATTTTTTTCCGGGCTATCTGTCTCGGGCTGCG
>CAYRXO010000230.1:0-4522 GCA_964428215.1 uncultured Candidatus Accumulibacter sp.
GGGAAGCGGCGACAAAAAAGGCGGCTCGCAATCGAAGCCGCCTTTTTTATTGTCGAGATTTGTCGATTTCAGGCCGCGCCGGACAGACCCTTGATCTGCGACGAAAGACGGCTCTTGTGACGTGCCGCCTTGTTTTTATGAATGATTTTCTTGTCGGCGATGCGATCGATAACCGCCACCGATTCCCGATAGATGCTCTGCGCCGCCACCTTGTCGCCCGCCACGATAGCCTTCTGCACACGCTTGACGGCGGTACGAAGAGTGGAGCGCAAGCTGGCGTTATGCGCACGTTGCTTGACCGCCTGACGAGCACGCTTACGGGCTTGAGCGCTATTGGCCATGACTATGATTCCTAAAAAACTATTGTTGAGGTCGAAAGGGGTTAATTCTACCGATCATTGTTCAGCAGCGCAAGCACGATCGCCCCCCGCTTGCACAATTGCCACCAACAAGTCACTGATGAAAAAGAAAAACGGGCGCTGCTGCGCCCGTTTGCCGTTCTGGAAAGACCATCAGAAACTGTGACGAATACCGGTACCAAAGGTGTGATTCGATTCACCGACCACACCGATGCCGCCACCATCCGCCGCAACCTGGGTCTGCACGGCAATCGAATTATGATCGTTGTTGAAATAGGTATACGCCGCGTAGAGTGCCGTACGTTTCGACAGCGGATAGGTGTACATCGTACCCCAACCCCAAGTCTTCCCATCCGCCTGGCCAACAAAATTGCTGTTGTTGAGCTTCAGCTGTCCGTAGCTCAGACCGAGCGTTCCCGGACCAATCGGCGCCGTCAGGCCTGCTGTCCAGATGTGATTCTTGGCAGCGATTGCTGTTCCGGCGGGGTTGCCGTAAGCGCCAGAAACAACACCGCTGTTGTTATTTTTAAGCGCTTGGTAGCTGGCGTAGGCCTTGACGACTTTGAAATCCCAACTGCCGCCGAGATACCATTCGTTGACACTTCTGCCGGTATCGACCGGCGTTGGATAAGCTTCGACGACATGCTGACGGCTCTGATAAACGGCATCAAGGTTGAGCGGTCCACTGGCGTAATTGAGGCCAAGGCCAATCCGGCCGTTATCGGTTGGATGCGCAACACCCAGCCCACCATAATTGCTCTCACCAAAGCCGTAGATCGCACTGACGGTCAATCCACCCATCGGATTGCTGGTATACGAAATGGCGTTGTTGAAACGCGACGGACTGTTCGGGGTGATCGTATTGCCGGCGTACACGCTCAAACTCGACTGTATGGCCATGTCAGTCGCATCAAGTGCATCGTTGTTCGCTGCGGCGTTGAAACCAGGACCATATTGGCGGCCGAGAGCGACTTTTCCGAATCGGCCAGCCAGTCCAACGTATTGTTGCCGGGCATTAAGCCCGCCAGTGCCGATCCCCTGATTGGTATCGAGATTGAGGCCATATTCAAGGGTAAACACCGCTTTCAGCCCATTGCCTAATGCCTCTTCACCTTTAAAGCCAAGACGATTGCCGGCAGTGATCCCGTTGGCAATGCCACTGAATTTATTGGTACCGAGACCAGTTCCGGCGCTGCCGCGGCTGTATACATAACCCAGATCGGCTATGCCATAAGTGGTGACGTTAGTCTGCGCCATCGCCGTACCTGAAGCCAAACCGGCAATTGCCAGCACGATCAGTTTCCGTTGCATGAGTCAAACTCCTATAGGTTGGAAAATCCTATTCAACATCCCTTGTTGATGTCGAAATAACTGTTAGATTTTGTCAGACCGACAGGTATTGAACAAGTTTGCAACACATCGTTAGCGATAGAAAATCGACCGACTGTTGCATTAATGAGACTATGAACCATTTCCACTGTAACAGGAAAAGCAATTGTCAATTGCTGCCCCCCAGAAAAAACGGGCGCCGAAGCGCCCGTTAAAGAAGCAAACCAGTTCAGCCGAATCAGAACTTGTGGTTGATACCAGCGACAAATGTGGTATTCGACTTGTCGACGTTACCCGTTCCTGCCGGCGAGATATTGGTGGAGTCGTTGTTGTTCTTGACATGAACGATACCGGTGTACAGCGTAGTCCGCTTCGACAGGGCATGCGAATAGGCAACGCCGCCGGATTTGCTCTTGCCGTTAATACCGTTCGGCAGTGCAACCGTCTTTTGCGAGTGATCCCAATCCAACTGAGCATAGGTCAAGTGGATGTTGCCAGCGCTGGAAACCGGAATGATTGCACCAAGTTGCCAAACGTCGTTATCGTTGTTGTAGTTGTTCTTGTCGTTTTGCTTCTGATAGCTACCCATCAGCTTGGCAAACTTTAAGTCAAAGCTGCCGCCCAAGTACCACTCTTGCGTACTTTCACCATTGACAGTTGCCAAAGACGGATCGGTGCGCTGATGCTGGCGGGTCTGATATACGAAATCGACGTTGAACGGACCGTTGGCATAGTTCAAACCGACACCGATTTTGCCATCGTCCCAAATATTGTCCTGACCGTTGTTAACGCTGGCCGCATTGCCCGGGCTGTATTCGCCGAAACCGTAGATCGCCTTGGCCTGGAAACCACTGTAGTTACCCGAGGTGTACGCAACCGAGTTGTTCCAGCGAGCACCGCTGTTCGGGGTGATGGTATTACCTGCAGTGGCGGTCAGGAAGGAATGCGGCGAAAATGCGGCACCCAGGAAGGAATCGTTTCTGACAGTAGCGTCATAGCCGGGTGCATATTGACGACCAAGCGTGAGCTGGCCCCAGCTATTGCCGGCCAGACCGACATACTGCTGGCGGGCCATCAGGCCGGAACCGCTGCCAACACCGCTGTTCTGATCGATATTCAAGGCATATTCGAGCAGGAAGACGGCTTTCAGACCGTTACCGAGGGCTTCTTCGCCTTTGAAACCAAGACGCGAGCCGGCGAGCAAGCCAGACTGAACGCCGCTGAAAACCGGCTTGGACGTATTGGGCAAAGGATTGTTGGCGGTGGCACCGCGGCTATAGACATAGCCGGCGTCGGCAATACCGTACATGGTGACGTTGGTCTGAGCGAAAGCAGCGCTCGAGGCCAGGCCAGCAACTGCCAGCGCGATGAGTTTCTTTTGCATGGTGAATCTCCTCTAGGTTTGAGATCGATGAGGTCAATGTTCACCTCACCAAACTTGACCTCTCGAAAAGACGAGAAGTTGGAGGGATTCTGGCAAACGCCGCAGACAGGAGCAAGCCGACGATGTCGTTTTGCGTCCCCCGAAGCAAGGAGTGTGTTTTTTTTGCAACAAGCGTTCGATTTAGTACGCAAAGCATGCACAAGCCCGTTCCGGCCACGAGTTTTGCTTTGAAAATTCATGCCGATGGCTCATGGCGGCCGCGTGCCAAACAGCTGACAGCACGCGTCGTGCATTCTCTTTGCCGCAAAACCCGTTTCCTGCCGGCCTGATTTCAAGACAAGCATGCTCATCGAGCGACCCATTTCCGATTTCCCACCAGCAGAAAGATCCTTCACGCTGCTTCATGCCGACCGCGACACGCTGATCGTCGACAAGCCGGCAGGCCTGCTGTCCGTTCCGGGTCGCGGAGCAGACAAGCAGGATTGTCTGGCCCGACGAGTGATCGACGTTTTTCCCGAGGCAAGGATCGTGCATCGGCTGGATATGGCCACCTCCGGGCTGATGGTTTTCGCCCGCGGCGGAGAAATGCAGCGCTGGTTATGCCGGCAATTTGCCGAACGGCGGGTCGGCAAGCGCTATCTGGCCGTCATTCACGGACGCTTGCTTGCCGCACACGGCGAAATCGACCTGCCACTGTCCGCCGACTGGCCGAACCGGCCGCGGCAACGCGTCGATACGGCGCACGGCAAACCGGCCTTGACGCGTTTTCGTCGTCTGAGCTACGACCCGACCGGCGATCGTTCATCCGTCCGCCTCTGGCCGGTCACCGGGCGCACGCATCAATTGCGTGTTCATTTGCAGGCGATCGGTCATCCGATCGTCGGCGACGCTTTGTATGGGTCTGCCGAAAATGAGCGCAACAGCGAGCGCCTACTGCTGCACGCCGACGCATTGGTGCTGCCGAACAGGGATGGGGGCGAACCGCTGCGTCTGCGCTGCCCGGCTCTTTTTTCGACATTCAAACTGCCACCGTGGACTTCGGCGCATGCTCTGGAGCAAAAACAAGGTTCGTTTCAAACCCACGGCTTGTCCCAGACACGACACGACACGACACGACACGACACGACACGACACGACAAAATTTTCCACAAATAAATTATTAATATTAATGACCGTCTGGCCGAAAACATTCGGTAAATGACTCTCCCTTGACGGTTGCAAATCCATTTTTTCATTTCCCTCTCAAGGGCGATGCAACAGAAAATCGATCGGTCGCTGGTTTTGCTTTGTAGCAGCGCACAGCAGGCTGTTCGACACTCCTCCGGCACAGGCATTGCACCGCCGGAAAATCCTGCCGGTCGCGATTGAGATCATACCCTTATACACAACTCACCTCGGGGCCGCCTCACGGATGAACTGGAGACCGACGACGCAGTCCATGACGCGCTGC
>CAYRXO010000231.1:0-4489 GCA_964428215.1 uncultured Candidatus Accumulibacter sp.
GCCAAGGAGCCAGCCAACCCATAGGCCTCGCTCCCTTCGACGACGGCAAGGTAACCGGCGATGAAACGGCCATGGACGACGAAGCGTTCTTGATAAGCCGTCCACCCAGCGACGGCCAGCAGAAAAATGCCTATCAATGCCATGAATTTACGGAAGAAAGCGTGTTTTTAGGCAGTCATCATTCGTTTGTCGGCAAGGAATTGCAACAGTGGCAGCCGTCATCTCTCTGCGGAGCCGCCGAACCGCGACGCGACGGCGACATGCCCGATCAAGGAGCCGAAATCCACGATAATGACGGCCATGAATCACTTTACTTTATCGCGCGATGCCGTTCCACTCGACACCGTCCGACGCGCCCTGGTCATCAAATTGCGCCACCACGGCGACGTGCTGCTCAGTTCGCCGGTTTTTTCGGTGCTCAAGGCGCACGCGCCGCAGATCGGCATCGACGCGCTGGTCTATGCCGAGACCGCCGAGATGTTGACCTTGCATCCGGCCATCGACTTGGTGCATCGCATCGATCGGCAGTGGAAAAATTTGGCTGTTTGGGCACAGATGCGCGCCGAACTGGCGCTTTATCAGACCTTGCGCGCCCGCTCGTACGATCTGCTCATTCACCTCACCGAGCACTGGCGCGGCGCCTGGCTTTGCCGCCTGCTCAAGCCGCGCTGGTCGGTCGGGCCGGCGGTCAACGGGCGCGGCAAGCGTTGGCGCGAGAGCTTCAGCCATCTGCAGCGCGCGCCACGTAACGCGCTGCGGCATACCGTCGAAAGCAATCTCGATGCGCTGCGCTGTATCGGCATTCAGCCATTGCCCAGCGAAAGACGCACGCTGCTCGTCGCCGGCATGGCCGCCGAGGCGCGCGTCGGACAACAGCTGCAGGCACTCGGTCTGACTGCCGGCCGCTTCATTCATATTCATCCTGCTTCGCGTTGGCTGTTCAAATGCTGGACGATCGACGGTATGGCGGCTCTGATCGATCGGCTGCATGCCGAAGGTTGGCCGGTGGTGCTGACCGGCGCGCCCGACCCCGCCGAACTGGCGCTGGTGACGGCGATCCAGAAACAACTGCGTCAACCGGCGCACAGTCTGGCCGGCAGCCTGTCGCTGAAGGATCTGGCGGCGCTGACGCAAGCCGCCCGCCTTTTCATCGGGGTCGATTCGGCGCCGATGCATATCGCGGCCGCTGTCGGTACGCCGGTGGTCGCCTTGTTCGGTCCGTCCGGAGACAAGCAGTGGGGGCCGTGGGGCGTTGCCGCCCGCGTCGTCAGCAGCGGCCAGCATCCCTGCCGTCCCTGCGGGATCGACGGCTGTGGCGGCGGCAAGATCAGCGACTGTCTGACGGCGCTGAGCGTCGACGAGGTCCTGGCTGCGGTGCATGCACTGCTCGATCGGTGAGCGGCGCGTGAAAATCGCCATCGTCCGACAACGCTACAATCCCTACGGTGGCGCAGAACGTTTCGTCGAGCGCGCTTTGGCGGCGCTTTGCCACGAAGGCGCCGAAGTGACGCTGATCACCCGCGACTGGAACGGCGCAGCAGCGGCCGGTTTCCGCCAGATGACCTGCAACCCGGCGTATTCCCGTTTCTTCGGCGGCCGCAGCGCCCGCGACCGTAGTTTCGCCCGCTGCGCCGCACTCGAAATGGCCCGCGGTGGCTACGACATCACCCAATCGCACGAGCGCATTCCCGGTTGCATGGTTTTCCGGGCCGGCGATGGGGTGCATGCCGCCTGGCTCGAGCATCGCGCGCGCATCGCCAGCCCGCTGCAACGCCTGTCGCAACGCCTGTCGCCTTACCATCGCCAGGTGCTGAGCGCTGAACGAACGATGCTCGCGCATCCGGGACTGCAAACGGTGATTTGCAATTCGCAACTGGTCGCTGACGAGATGGTCCGCTACTATCGACTGCCGCGCAGCAAGCTAACAGTGATCTACAACGGCGTGGACAGTGCGCAGTTCAGTCCCGCGCTGGCGGCGCAACATCGTGCCGCCACCCGGGCCGAGCTGGACATCGATGAACGTACGCCGCTGTTGCTCTTCGTCGGCAGCGGTTTCGAACGCAAAGGCGTGCCGCAACTGCTGCGCGCCGCGGCGGGCATGCGCCGCGCCGAAACACGACTGGTCATCGTCGGCGCCGACCGCAAGCTGGCCGTCATGCGCCGTCTGGCGCGTCGTCTCGGGATCGACCAGCGCGTGCATTTCACCGGCCCGGTGCAGGATGTACGGCGCTGGTACGGCGCTGCCGACGGTTTCGTTTTGCCGACTTTTTACGACCCTTGCCCGAATGCGGCTCTCGAAGCGCTGGCCTGTGCTTTGCCGATGGTCACGTCGACGACTTGCGGCGCCCGGGAATGGGTGCGTTCCGGCGAAAACGGCTGGGTGATCGACGCCGCCGACGTCGAGGCGCTCAGCCGGCGACTCGACGATCTGGCCGATCTGCGCGGCGACCCCGCGCCACGCGCCGCGGCGCGCGCCGTCGCCGAACCGTTGACCCTGTCGGCGATGGCGGAACGTTTGCTCAAGCTTTATCGTTCGCTCGCTTGATGTCGAAGTGAAGGTGTGATGACCCGGAACGGGGTCGTGCGGCTTTTGCGGGCAACAGTGCTCAATGCTGCCGGGACAGAGGTGCCGGCGACAGCAACGGGACGCCATGGTCGAGCAGCATTCGCTCGACTTCGTCTACTCGCCGCAAGGGCCGAATGACGAAAAACAGCGTCTCGGCTTCGATGAAAGTACGGCGCAGGGCGTTCAACCAGAGCTTCAGCCGTCCGGGCGCGTGTGGCGCATAGACCTTGTTGCGCAGACCTTGCCAGAAAATGGCGAGCAAGGAGCACAGTTGCTGCCAATCGACCGCTCGATCGATCGCCGGCGTTCCCCCGGCAATGCGCTGACGGATCCGTCGCGCCAGGAAGGGATCGGCGACGGCGCCGCGGCCCAGCATGACGTCCGAACAGTTGCTGATGTCACAGCAGCGGTGATGGTCTTCGCTCGTCCAGACCTCGCCGTTGGCGACCACCGGGATGCTGACTACCTCGCGCACGCGCGCCACCCATTCCCAATGTGCGGGTGGCCGATAGCCATCGTTTTTCGTCCGCGCATGCACCACCAGCGAGGCGATGCCGCCGGCGGCCAGCGCACGGGCACAGTCGAGCGTCTTGGCCGTGTCGCTGATTCCCAGACGCATTTTGGCGCTCAGCGGCAAGGCGGCCGGCATCGCGCGGCGCACGGCGTCGCCGATACGGAACAATTTCTCCGGTTCGCCAAGCAGCATCGCCCCGCCGCCGTGACGATTGACCGTCACTGCCGGACAGCCGAAATTGAGATCGATGCCTGCCGGCGACAGGGTCGCCAGTTGAGCGGCGTTTTCAGCCAGCAGGGAGGGGTCGCTGCCGAGCAGTTGCACCACCAGCGGCGTCCCGGCGCCGGTACGGCTGTTGCTGTCCAGTTCCGGGCAGACACGGCGAAAGGCGCGCAAAGGCAACAAATTGCCGGAAACACGAATGAACTCGCTGACCGCCAGATCGTAGCCGCCGACGCGCGTCAACACGTCCCGCAGTACGTTGTCGAGCAAGCCTTCCATGGGCGCGAGGAGCAATCGGGGCATCGTATTTTTCTGTTGGCCGTGGTCGTTGCCGCCAGCGCTGATGAAATGACTGCGCGCTACTCGCCGGCTTGCCGATCGATTCGACATCTCTTGCTGGTTGCGCGCGCCTTGCGCTTCATCCCGCGCCGCCATCATTCGGCGCTGACTCTATGGCGCAACTTTCAGCCGAATTGACCGACGTCAAATTTCGTTAATAAGGGCTGATTATACTGACGTGTTGCTTCAGATGAGATTACCGATGCGCCGCCAGAAAATTCCGCAACTGATCTGCCCCGCCGGTAGCCTGCCGGCGCTCAAGGCGGCGGTCGACCACGGTGCCGATGCCGTTTATCTCGGTTACCGCAACGACACCAACGCGCGCAATTTTGCCGGACTGAATTTCGACCAGCGGGCGATGGTCGAAGGCATCCGTTACGCGCAAGCGCGGCGCCGACAGGTGCTGATGGCGATCAACACCTATGCCCAACCGGGTCGGGTCGCCGACTGGCAACGCGCCGTCGATGGCGCCGCCGAACTGGGCGTCGATGCGGTGATTCTCGCCGATATCGGCATTCTCGATTACGCCAGCCGCCGGCATCCGGACTTGCGTCTGCATTTGTCGGTACAGGGTTCGGCGACCAATTACGAAGCGGTCAATTTCGCGCAGCGCGAATTCGGCGTCCGTCGAGCCGTGCTGCCGCGCGTGCTGACCCTGGCGCAGGTCGAACACGTCATTCAACATACGGTGGTGGAAATCGAGGTTTTCGCTTTCGGCAGCCTGTGCGTGATGAACGAGGGCCGCTGCTGGTTGTCGTCTTACGCCACCGGCGAGTCGCCGAATACCGTTGGCGCCTGTTCGCCGGCCAAATACGTGCACTGGGAGCGCGCGCCCGGCAGCATGAGCA
>CAYRXO010000232.1:0-4281 GCA_964428215.1 uncultured Candidatus Accumulibacter sp.
CAGTCACATCACCGGCTGCATTCAGGTTCCACCCGATACGGAAGTACCCGTGGTTGACGAAGAACCATGCACAGGTCGTCATGCTCTTTGCTTTGACCAATCTGTACCTGGCTCGGGGGAAGTTGCGCCCGTAATGCGGGCAATCGGCCAGAAATGGCCACAGCGGGACGAGATTGATGCCCCGCGCAAGTAAAATCCGCTTCGGAAGGCGCCTTCGCGACGGTTGGTCGCCCTTCCAGGAGGCGAGGGGTCGGCAATTACAGCCGAATTCTCGCAGCACTTGAATTGTTCTGCGTTTCCTCAACGCTTGGCAACCCGTTTGGTTTGCACGGCGAGCAGAACTGCTGGCGCTCCGTCAGCCGCTGCCGCGCTCTAGCAATGCGCCCTGACCTGCGTTACCCTTGCCCGCCAGCGAGCGCGACTTTTCCAACCCTTTCATTCCTTGGACATCCATGCTTTCCATGTGGCATTACGAAGATCACATCCACGCCGTTGACGCCGCTTACGTCCGCCCGCAACTGGCCGCCATCCACTTGATCGTCGAAAACGGCCGTGTCGCGGTCATCGATACCGGCAGCCGCGACGCTCTGCCACCGACACTGGCCGCCTTGAGCCAGCTTGGGCTGACCGTGGATGACGTCGATTATGTCATCCTGACCCATATCCATCTCGATCACGCCGGCGGGGCGGGTCTGATGATGCAGACCTTCCGTCAAGCCCAACTGGTCGTCCATCCGCGTGGAGCGGCACATATGGTCGATCCGACGAAACTGATCGCCGGCGTCATTGCCGTTTACGGCGAGGAGACTTACCGTCGCCTGTACGGCGAGATCCTGCCGATCGATGCACAGCGCATCATCCGCGTCGCTGACGGACAGACCATTTCTCTGGCCGGACGGGAATTGCAGTGCATCGACACACCGGGACATGCCCGCCATCATCTGGCCATCGTCGACCCGCGCAGCCGCAGCGTATTCACCGGCGATATCTTTGGCATGTCGTATCGCGAGCTCGACAGCGATGGGCGGCAGTTTCTATTCCCCACCACTTCACCGGTGCAGTTCGACCCGCCGGCGATGCACGCCTCGATCGATCGGGTGCTGGCTTGCCAACCCGCGGTGGTCTATCTCACCCATTTCAGCCAGCTCGTCGATGTCAAACGGCAGGGCGCGCATCTGCACCGCCTGGTCGACGCGCATGTCGCCATCGCCGAGCGCGAAAGAAACGCCGGCGAAGAACGCCATCAACGTTTGCACGCCGCGCTCAGCAGCCTGCTCCTCGATGAAATCCAGGACTTCGGTTGCCTCCTGTCCCGCGAAGCCGTACTGGAAGTGATCGCCAGCGATGTCGAGTTGAATGCTCAGGGACTGGCGGTATGGCTGGATTCAAACCAGATGGCATGAACAGGCCGCCCAATCCACCGATCCGCCCCTGTCGCCCGACCGCTGACAGCCGTCGTTTGCACAACCAGCCGTTTCCCACCCGGAACAGCGATGACTTCGACCACTGAACGTTGCGAGCAGTCGCCCGCCATTGACACCCTGATCCGTGGCGCCTGCCCGCACGATTGCCCGGACACCTGCGCCCTCGCCATCACCGTGCGCGACGGACGCGTCGTCAAGGTCGCCGGCGCCGCCGACCATGCGCCGACAGCCGGCGTGTTGTGCACCAAGGTCGCTTACTATCCCGAGCGTATCTATCACCCCGACCGCCTGCTCTATCCGCAACGGCGTGTCGGCGCCAAAGGACCCGGCGCGCGTTTCGAGCGCATTTCCTGGGACGAGGCCTTGTCGACGATCGCCGAGCGTTTCCGGGAGATCGTCTCCCACCACGGCGGCGAAGCGATCGTCCCCTACAGCTACGCCGGCAACTCCGGCTTGCTCGGCTATGGCTCGATGGACCGCCGCTTCTTTCACCGTCTCGGCGCCGCGCAACTCGACCGCACGATATGCGCCAGCGCCGGCGTGGCCGGCTACTGGGCGACGGTCGGCGCCAGTATCGGTTTCGACGCCGAAAACGTCGTCGACGCGCGCCTGATTCTGATCTGGGGCAGCAACAGCGTCGTCTCCAATCTGCACTTCTGGCGACTGGCGCAGGAAGCCCGCCGGCGCGGCGCGCGGCTGATCGCCATCGACCCGTACCGCACGGCGACCGCCGACAAGTGCGACCAGCACATCGCGCTGCTGCCGGGAACCGACAGCGCACTGGCGCTGGGCATGATGCACGTGCTGATCCGCGACGAATTGCTCGACCACGACTATATCCAGCGTCACACGCTCGGCTTTGCAGATCTCGCGCAACGCGTACAAGACTATCCGCCGGCGCGCGTGGCGGCGATCTGCGGCCTGCGAGAAAGCGAAGTCGAGGAACTGGCCCAACTCTATGGCCGCAGCCAACCCGCGGCGATACGCACCAACTACGGCATCAATCGCACCGCCGGCGGCGGCATGGCGCTGCGCACCCTCGCCTGCCTGCCGGCCTTGACCGGCGCCTGGCGGCATCCGGCTGGCGGCATTCTGTTGTCCACTTCCGGCAATTACCCGCTCGCCAGCGCCCGACTGGAACGGCCCGACCTGATGCCGACACCGGTGCCGCGGACGATCAACATGAGCACCATCGGCCGCGATCTGTTGCACGCGCAACCGCCGATTCAGGCCATCTTCGTCTACAACAGCAACCCGGTGGCCGTGGCGCCGCAGTCGGGCGAGGTGGTGCGCGGCTTCGCCCGCCCGGATCTATTCACCGTCGTCCATGACCTGTTCCAGACCGATACCGCCGACTACGCCGACATTCTGCTGCCGGCACCCAGCCACATGGAACAGCTCGATATTCACAAGTCCTACGGGCATCTGCACATCCAGGTCAATCAGCCGGCCATCCCCTTATGTGGCGAAGCCTTGCCGAACACCGAACTCTTCCGCCGCCTGGCGCAATGCATGGGTTTCAGCGAGCCGTGCTTTTCCGACAGCGACGAGGCTCTCTGCCAACAGGCATTCGACTGGCAGGACGCACGCCTGGCCGGATTGACCTGGGAAGACCTGAAACGTAGCGGCCACGCTCGCCTCAACCTGCCGCAAGCCGTAGCGCCTTTCGCCAACGGCAACTTCCTGACACCGTCGGGCAAATGCGAGTTCTACAGCGCGGCGCTGGCCCAAGCCGGACACGATCCGCTGCCCACTTTCATTCCGCCGCACGAGTGGCGTCAAAGCGCTCTGGCGAAAGAATACTCTCTCGCCCTGCTCACACCGCCGGCCAGGAATTTTCTCAACACCAGTTTCGCCAATTCGCCACGCTTTCTGGCGCAGGAAAAAACACCGACGGTGCAGTTGCATCCCGCCGACGCCGCCGTGCGCACCATCGCCGACGACGCCGTAGTGCGCGTTTTCAACCATCGCGGCGAATTTCAGGCGCGCGCCGTCATCAGCGACCGCGTCCGTCCCGGCGTTGCCGTCGCCACTTCGATCTGGTGGCGCAAGCTGTCTCCCGACGGACGCAACTGCAACGAAGTGACCAGCCAGGCGCTCACCGATCTGGGCGGCGGCGCGACCTTTTACGACTGCCTGGTCGACATCGCCCCGATGCGAGCAACGATCTGACAGCGCGCCGGACCAGGCAGACCAAAGCAGATGAATCGATTGGCGATTTAATCAACGTCCCAGCCGTGGCGGCGGACGGAACACGCCACCAACCTGAGCGTGCCGCGTCAATTCGTTCTGCATCTCCTGCGCATCGCCCGCGATAGACGCAAAGGCGATCCGCAGGTCCAGCACCGTGTCGCCGCCACGTCTGATCACTGAGCGCTGAATTTCTCGTGCCTATAAAAATTCGTGCGATTGCCCTGAATATTCTGCTCTCGCTACGATCGGCCCAGCATCTTGTGCTACCATTGCGACCCTCGGAGAGGTGGCAGAGTGGTCGAATGTACCTGACTCGAAATCAGGCGTAGGTGTGAGCCTACCGCGGGTTCGAATCCCGCCCTCTCCGCCAATTTGATCTTAAAATAAACAGCTTGCGATGAATTGTTGGTTTTGTGCTGCATAAAGTACAGCATAAAAACCATTGGCCGGGCCATCAGTGCCCACATTGAAGACTGCCGATTGTGGCGAAAGAACCGGCCAAGTGTCGGTTTTTTTCGTCCGTGCGAAATAAACGCTCTTACTTTCCGTGCCTCGTCTGCCGCATGTACTCGGCTTCGACCTCCCGCACCAGCTCAGCAGCAGAAACGCCTAGGGAAACGCAGAACAATTCAAGTGCTGCGAGAATTCGGCTGTGATTGCCGAC
>CAYRXO010000233.1:0-4263 GCA_964428215.1 uncultured Candidatus Accumulibacter sp.
TGATCTCGTTTCCCACCTTTTTCGCTTCGACCCATCAAGTCCGACAGGCGGCTAGTGACGCAAAACGTTTCTTGGCAAAGGTCTCTGCAAGGTCAGACACTCAGATGCGTTCGACAACATTGCGTGCAGTGACCGATCGCGGCCGGCGTTTTCTTTCGCGTGGGTGGCGGCACCCTTTGGTGCGCACGCTGGCCCGTATCGTTGTGCGGGGCAGCGTGGTGTTCTATTTCGCCTTCGTACTGTTGATTCTGACCTTACGCTATCTGGTTTTGCCGAATATCGAGAGTTATCGCCCGCAAATCGAGCACGCGGTCGGCCAGGCACTCGGTTTGTCGGTGACCATTGGACGTATTGACGCCAGTTGGGACGGTCTGCATCCCGATCTGAGCCTCAGCGACGTGCGTATCGCCGATCGCCAGGGGCAGCCAGCGCTGGCCTTCGATCGCGTGCGCGGCGTTCTCTCCTGGACGTCGTTGGCCCGCTGGCAGTTACGCCTGCGTTTGCTGACCATCGACGAACCGGTGCTGCATTTGCGTCGCGATGTCGATGGTCGACTACAGGTCGCTGGTCTGCCAATCAGCGAAGACAGTGGCAACAGCGCCTTCGCGGATTGGGTGCTGCTCCAGCGCCGGATTCGCATCCGTGGCGCGACGCTGGTCTGGGAAGACGCCAAGCGCGGCGCGCCGCCGTTGATCCTCGAGGATGTCAATCTGGCGCTCGACAATCAGGGGCGAAGACACCGCTTCGGCCTCACCGCCTTGCCGGTGGAAGATTCGACTTCGCGCATCGATCTGCGCGGCGAGTTGATTGGCCAGGATCTTGCCCGTCTCGGCGACTGGCAGGGACAGCTTTACTGCCAGCTTGATTACACCGATCTGGCCATCTGGCGAATCTGGTTCGACTATCCGCTGGCTTTGCCGCAAGGACACGGTGCGCTGCGCGCCTGGCTGAAGATCGTCGACGGGCAACCGCGCGAATTGACGGCCGATCTGGCGATCGCCGACGTCAGACTGCAGTTGGCCGACAATCTGCCAACGCTCGAACTCGAGCGCTTGTCCGGGCGGCTGGCTGCTCGAGTCTTGCCGACGGGTTGGCGCATCGATGGTCGCCAGCTCGAAATGCTTTCCCGCCCAACGGCTTCGACCACCGCCGTCGAAGGACGTGTCCGGGTTGGCCCGACCGATTTTCACCTTGAGTGGCAGCGTGATCAGGACGGACAAAACGTACGCGGCAGCGCCACCGCCAACGTTCTCGATCTCGGCGCGCTGGCCGGCCTGGCGATTTATCTACCACTCGAACCGGCCAAGCGCGATGCTTTGGCCGCCCTGGCACCGCGCGGGCTGCTCAACGATCTGCGCGCCAACTGGCTGGGAAACGGCGAAAAGCTGCGCACTTATCAGTTCAAGGGGCGTTTCGCACAACTGGCGATCAAACCGCATGCGCACTGGCCAGGTGTGACCGGCCTTGCCGGGGCGATCGACGCCAGCGAACGCGGTGGTCAAGTGACGCTGCAAGCGCAGAAAGTGGTCATCGACGTGCCGGGCGTCTTCCCGGAATCGAGCATCCCACTCGACACCTTGCAGGCGCAGGCGAAATGGACGCTCGCTGGCGAGCAAATCAACGTCGATCTTTCGCGTGCCGAGTTTGCCGGGCCGGAAGCCGCGGGATCGGCGAAGGGAAACTATCGCTACACCGGCAGCGGGCCGGGCAGCATCGACCTCAGCGCGGCGTTGACCCGTGCCGACGCACGCGCGGTCTGGCGCTACCTGCCGCGCGTAGTCAATGCCGACGCCCGGCAATGGGTGCGCCGGGCGCTGAAAAGCGGAGCAGCGAGTGAAGCGAAGCTGACACTGAAAGGAGATTTGGCTCATTTCCCGTTTCTCGATCCCAAGCAAGGCCAATTTCTGGTCACCGTCAAGGCCGACGACGTGACGCTCGATTACGGGCCGGGCTGGCCGATCATCACCGGCATCAACGGCGACTTGCGTTTCGCGGGCGCCGGCATGATCGTCGACGCCAGGAGCGGCATGATCCTCGGCGCCAAATTGTCGAAAACACGCGCCGAAATTCCCGATTTCGACGCGCCGGTGGCAATGTTGCACGTCAAGGGACACGCCGAAGGCGAAACGGCCGAGTTTCTCAAATTCATCAAGCAAAGCCCGGTTGCCGGGCAGATCGACCACTTTACCAACCGGATGAGCGCCGTCGGCCCCGGCCGGCTGGCCATCGGACTGACGATACCGTTACAAGAAGCGCGACTCGGCGAGTCGCAGGTCGACGGCGATTTCACTATTCTCGACAACGAGTTGCGGGTTGACGCCGATTTGCCGTCCTTGAAACAGATCAAGGGCAATCTGCACTTCACGGCCAAGGACCTGCGCTTTTCCGACGTCAGCGCCCGGCTGTTCGGCGGGCCGCTGAAAATAAGTGGTGGAACGAGCAACGGCAAGCTGGCGATCACGGCCGATGGCACGATAACAGCTGACGAATTGCGCCGGCAGAGCGACATGCCGCTGCTGAAACAACTGTCAGGCAACAGTGGCTATCGCGCTGAACTGCGAGTGCGCAAGCCGGGTGACGTGCAATGGGTGGTCAATTCGAATCTGGTCGGTCTGGCCTCGACGCTGCCAGTGCCGTTCAACAAGTCGGCTACTGATGTGTTGCCACTGCATCTGGAATTCAGCCCGCTGCCGTCGACCAACCGCGCGCTGGCCGGGCGCGAGCAGATGCTCGCTTCTTTGGGCCAGATCGCCGGTTTGCAACTGATCACGCGTAAAAAAGGCGCGGAGAGTGTGCCGGATCGCGGTGTGCTGATGATCGGCCGACCGCTGACGCCATTACCTGAACGCGGTGTCGCCATCGGCATCAGCACCAAGGTCTTCGACGTCGATCTCTGGCGCGGCCTGCTGCCCGTTTCCGGCAAGGACGGCGAATTCCCGATGTCGCTCGACCTGAAAGCCGATGAACTGATTCTGCTTGGCAAATACTATAACGACGTCAGCCTCGCCGTTTGGGGACTGGCGCCGCACTGGCGAGGGATGGTGCAGTCGCGCGATGCGAGTGGCAATTTCAGCTGGGATGGCAGCGGGCGCGGCAAACTGACGGCGCATTTCAAAAAATGGCGGCGCCCGGACAAGGAAAGCTCGGGTGCACCGACCGAAGACGTGCTCAAGGAACTGCCGGCGCTCGAAGTGCTGGTCGACGATTTCGCTGTCGGCGCGCGGCAATTCGGCCGCCTGGAAGTGCAGGCGCACAACGAAGGCAGCCTCTGGCGCCTGTCCAAAGTGGCCATCGCCAATGCGCACGGTACGCTCACCGGCAACGGCCATTGGCAATTCGCCAATGGCAACCGCACACAGCTCGATTTCTCGCTCGAAAGCAATGATGTCGGCAAATTGCTCGAGCGTCTCGGCTACGGCGGAGCGGTGCGTGGCGGGACAGCGACGATGCGCGGCAAAATCGGCTGGAACGCGCAGCCGACGGCACTCGACTACGGCACTTTGAGCGGCGAGATTCAGCTCGACGCCGCCAAAGGACGCTTTCTGCAACTTGAACCCGGTGCCGGGCGCCTGCTCGGTCTGATCAGCCTGCAGGGACTGCCGCGCCGATTTCTACTCGATTTTGGCGATGTGTTCAGCGAAGGGTTTGCCTTCGACAACATCAGTGGCCGCATGATCGTGAAAAGCGGCCTGATGCGCACCGACCGCCTGCAGATCGACGGTCCGGCGGCGCGGGTGATGATCCGTGGTGAAACCAGCCTGAAACAGGAAACGCAGCGTTTAAGGGTGACGATACAACCGGAACTCGGTGGCAGCGCCGCGCTGGGCGTTGCCCTGGTCAATCCGCTGGCCGGCGCCGCCACTTTGCTGGCGCACAAGCTGTTGCAAAATCCGCTGAACAAGATGTTCGGCGTCGAGTATCTGGTGACCGGCAAATGGGACGACCCGAAAGTGGACAAGCTGTCGCGGTCGCAAGCGACGACGGAAGACACGGCGGCAAATCCGGTACCCAATCCACTTCCCGCTGGAAGAAGTCAAGACTCGGACTCCGAATGATCTGGTCGGAGTCTGTTGAGTGCGCGAGTCGTTGGAAGTCTCAGTGCTAAGGAAACGCAGAACAAGTGCTGCGAGGTGTCGGCAATCACAGCCGAATTCTCGCAGCACTTGAATTGTTCTGCGTTTCCTTCGGGGGTGTTCACAGTAGCCAGGCATAAGCGCAAGCGAGATGAAGAAAGGCCTTGAATCGATTGGCAAGTTTGTCGTA
>CAYRXO010000234.1:0-4216 GCA_964428215.1 uncultured Candidatus Accumulibacter sp.
GCGCATCGCCTTCAAGAAACTGCGTTATGCGCTGGAGTTTTTTGCGCCGATTCTCGACAAACCGGCTTTCCTCGCTTATCACCAGGCAGCGAGTGCATTGCAGGAATTATTGGGCCAACTCAACGATCTGGCGGTGGCTGCGCAACTGGTAGCCGAAGGTTTGCCGGCAAAACAGGGGCAAGTGGTGCAAGACTGGCTGCAGCAACGGTCAGCGCTCTTGATGCCCGGAATGAACGGCGTGCTCGATGCCTTTCTGCAGCAACCCGCACCCTGGGAATGATCGACGGCAGAGTGGCTGCCGACCACGCCACGTCGATCACGACCCGTAAGAAAGGGTTTCGTCGAGGCCGTTTGTCGCTCGAAATTTAGCTGCTTATCGGGAATGCCGCTGGGGCCCTGCCGACTGAGGGATGGCCCGTGTCGTTCGACTGAAAGCCGCTAAACGGCGCAATTACCGGTGACATGCTTGGCTGCCGAGTGGTCGGGAATCGCGGCCATATCCGCCGGTTGCCGAGAGGTACCAGCCCATGATTTCGTCGACAGCCTGTTTCCGTCATCCACGAACAATCAGGACCACTCCATCGTCATTCAACGATCCGTAGGGGCTGACGATTTCACGACCAGTTACGCTTTGCTGATCCAGCGCCAACTGCTTCCAGCAGTTTTCGAGCAGATGGTCGGATGGGCTGCAGATTTTGGTCGTGATCTGATTCTAAAAATGAAATCAGTCTATTGCGTCGTGTCGTGATCGTGTGGATCAACGATTGGGGATATTGCCGCGGTTTGTTGCATTCCGGTGTCCCAGCATCGAAATCGCCGATGGTCTTTACTGTTGACTTGCCGGATCATGTACGGATCAGGTTATATTTGCGCCCGGAAATCAATGTAATCGGAGTTACGCGGATGAATATTGCGAATTTCTTCAGAAATCTGCTGTCTGGCATGCCAATCATCGGCACTTTGCGTGAATATCGTTTGGCCTGGCTGAGCAAGGATGCGATCGCCGGCTTGTCGGCGTGCATCGTGATGATTCCGTCGGTGATCGCTTACGCCGAACTGGTGCATTTGCCGCCGATCGCTGGTCTTTATGCGGCACTGGCCGCGTCGATCGGTTACGCAATTTTCGCCAGCTCGCGGCACGTCATCGCCGGTCCGGATGCGGCGATCGGCTTGCTGGCCGGGTCGGCGATTTTGCCGCTGGCGGCGGGCGATCCTTCGCGCATGGCGGCGCTGGCGGCGGTGCTCGGAGTGTTGTCCGGTTTGGTCCTGCTGCTGGCGGCTCGCCTGAAACTCGGGGTGATCGCCGATCTGTTGTCACGTCCGGTGCTCATCGGCTATCTGAATGGCGCCTCACTGGTGCTGATTTCCACCCAGCTGGGCAAGATGTTCCGCATCAAGACCGAAGGGGAGGATTTTTTCGAGCTGTTGTGGGCGGTAATTGAAAAACTGCCGGATACACATTTGCCGACTTTTGCTTTCGGAGTGCTGCTGGTCTTGCTGCTCATCGCGCTGGCGCGCTGGTTTCCGCGCGTTCCGGGTGCTTTGGCCGTGTGCACGGTGGCGATCATTGTCACTTTCGTATTCGATCTCGGCAGTTACGGCATTTCACTGGTCGGCAAGGTGCCATCCGGCATTCCGCAGCTGTCGGTGCCGGCGTTTTCGATCGGCGACGTCACCGCGCTGGCGCCGGCAGCGGTCGCCATCGCCTTCCTGGCGTTTTCCGACGGCATTCTGCTGGCGCAGACTTTTGCCGAGAAAAACGGCTATGAGGTGTATCCGAACCGCGAACTGGTCGCACTCGGTTCGTCGAACATTCTTGCCGGGATGTGGCAGGGCTTCCCGGTGTCGGCCAGCCAGTCGCGGACGTCGATCGTCGACGCTGCCGGCGGCAAGACGCAGGTGGCGCAACTGGTCGCGGCGGTCGGATTGCTGCTCTTCCTCTTTTTCCTCACGGGTTTGATCGCCTTGCTGCCGAGAGTCGCGCTCGGCGCCATCCTGATCGTCACCGCCATCGGTATGCTCGAAGCGGCGTCGCTGATCGAGATGTACAAGGTCGACCGCGTCGAATTCGGCATCGCCATGGGTGTGACCGCCGCTATTCTCATTGCCGGGGTAGTGCCAGGAATCATTCTCGGTCTGTTGCTGTCGCTGATCGCCGTGCTGGTCGAGATTTCGCGTCCTGACGACGCCGTGCTGCGCAAAAGGCTCGACGACGGTAAATTTCACGACTGCCGCGACGATGAGAATGCGGTCGCCGTTCCCGGACTGCTGGTCTATCGTCTCTATGCGCCACTGATCTTTGCCAACGCCCGGCATGTGATGATGCGTCTGCGTTCGCTGGTTGACGAAGCGAGTCCGCCGGTGAAATGGCTGATCATCGACGCTCAGGCGATCCACGACATGGACCTGACCGCCGCGCAACGTTTTGCCGAATTGCACCGCGAGTTCGCCGACGAAGGGATCGACGTCAAGATCGCCGACGCGCCACGGCCGTTCCGTGAAGAGCTGGCCAAGGTCGGTCTGTCGGAGGAAATCGGCAGTCAGGATTTCTTCGTTTCGGTCAAGAAAGCCGCCGACGCTTTCGAACATAAATACGGCGCTTCCGGGTCGTCGGCCGTCTGACCTGCCGTCGTCGGCCGGCCTGATCGGCGGGTTGCTGCAGGCGACGACCCGCCGCTCAAAGAAGCGTTGAAAAATGGCGCGTCGGATGAAGCGCCCGACGGAGGGATCTCTGCCAGCGAGAGGTATCAATTCGATGAGCAAGGCGGCCGGCTCGGCGCATCGCCGTGCTTCGCCCGCGCAATCATGCGCTCAGCGTTTTCTCAACCCTGACGAGCTGGCAGAACATCGCGCAGCAGATCGGCCGCCTGGCGGATCATCGTCTCCGTCGTCGGCCAGTCGACACAGGCGTCGGTCACCGAACAGCCGTACTTGAGCTGCGAACGGTCTTCGGGAATCGGCTGATTGCCGGCAACGAGGTTCGACTCGATCATCATGCCGACGATCGACCGGTTGCCGAGGCGCACCTGATTGACGACATCGGCCATGACCAGCGGCTGCAATTCGGGTTTCTTGTAACTGTTGGCGTGCGAACAGTCGACGACGATGTTGCTGGCCAGGCCGGCTTTCTGTAGAGCCTGTTCGGCCATCTGCACGCTGACGGTATCGTAATTCGGGCGGCCGTCACCGCCGCGCAACACCAGATGACCGTAACGGTTGCCGTTGGTGCGCACGATGGCTGTCCGTCCGAGGCTGTTGATGCCCAGGAAGCTGTGCGGCCGCGATGCGGAGAGAATGGCATTCACCGCTACCGCCATGTCACCGTTGGTGCCGTTCTTGAAACCGACCGGCGTCGACAAACCGGAGGACATTTCGCGGTGCGTCTGTGATTCGGCCGTGCGGGCGCCGATTGCCGTCCAGGAGATCAGGTCGCCGAGATATTGCGGGCTGATCGGATCGAGCGCTTCGGTGCCGGCGGGCAGACCGATTTCGGCGATCTGCAACAGAAATTCGCGTGCTTTGCGCATGCCCTCATCGACGCGGAATGAATCGTCCATGTTCGGATCGTTGATATAGCCTTTCCAGCCGGTGGTCGTGCGCGGTTTCTCGAAATAGACGCGCATGACCAGAGACAGCGTATCGCGTACTTCTTCGGCGAGCGCGTGCAGACGGCGCGCGTAGTCGAGGCCGGCGACCGGGTCGTGGATCGAACACGGGCCGACGACGATGAACAGCCGTGGGTCGCGACGGTCGAGGATATTGCGCAGCGTCTCGCGTCCGCTGGTGATCAGATTGCCGGCCGACGTGGTCAACGGCAGTGCGGCGTGGATTTCCTCCGGCGAAGGCATCGGGTCGAAGGAGCTGACGTTGATGTTGTCGAGGTTGAAATCGGTCATGAGTGTTACCTGCGAGAGAGTTGGTGAACGATGTCCTTGACCGCGGCGACGCGTTCGGCAAGCTGCGGGCAGGTGCGTTTGAGAACCAGTTTCTGCTGGCCGGCCAGCCGATAGTTGCGGTCTTTCTGGATCAAATCGATGATGCGCATCGGATCTATCGGCGGCTGGTCGATGAACTGAACGGCGACTTGCTCGGGGGTGGTGTCGATCTTGGCGATGCCGAGCGGTTTGCAGAGCAGACGTAGCCGATGGCTGTCGAGCAGCGCTTGTGCCTGCGGCGGCAAGGGACCGAAACGGTCGATCAGCTCTTCCTGCATGTC
>CAYRXO010000235.1:0-4201 GCA_964428215.1 uncultured Candidatus Accumulibacter sp.
ATCGAGCGCAGTGTAGCAAAAAACACTCATTATTATGTTAGCGCTTATGGGGGTCTTGGGGGAGCGGACAAGGTTTTCATTCCGTGCGGCGGTCAAATAAAAGCATGTCCCTAAGTTCGCAGAAATGACACGGCTGACGCCGGCCATCGAATCCTGCCGCGACATGACAGATGGCACTGGACTGGCGACGGTGCGGTCAATTGACGAAAAGTGGCGAAAAACGGCAAAACCGCTCCGTTAATGTCTGATTTTGCTAAACCCGTCAACGCAGTCTGCAGAGAATGGAGTGAAAGGATTGCTGCCGATGCCATGATTGACGGCCCACTGGCCGTGAGTATGATTCAGTGACGGGAAGCAAGAATTCTCTTGATGATCGCTGCAAGTTTGCCGCAAATGCACGCATTTTGTCCAGCAATCGATCTTTTTCAGTGCTGAGCGAACAGTTTGCCGGAAAACCACGCGGATCAGGGAACGACGCCGATCATGGCCGCGCATATTGCGACCGTCTGACGATGTCGTCTGGCAGGTCCTGCCACTGGCCGGCAATCAGACCTTGCAAGGGTTTGAAGCGGGCTTTGTAGGACATTTTCGGGCAATCGCGTATCCAGTATCCGAGGTAGAGATAGGGCAGATGGTTGGCGACGCATTGGGCAATCTGCCAGACGATGTTGTACGTGCCGAGACTCGCCGGTCGCAGATCGGGATCGTAAAAAGTGTACACCGACGACAGACCATCGTTGATGACGTCGATGATGCTGATCATGCACGGTTCGCCGTCACGGGAGAATTCGATCAGCCGCGTGTCGACCCGGCTCTGCAAGAGGAAATTCGCGTATTGTTCGTTGCTGTCCTGATCCATGCCGCCACCGGCATGGCGAGCCGTCTGGTAACGCAGATAGAGTTGGTAATGCCGATCCTGAAAAGCCAGCGGCAGTTCGCGCACCTGCAGGTCGGAGTGAGCGCGGATGCTGCGCCGCTGGCTGCGATTTGCAGTAAACCGCTCGGTGAGCAGGCGGACCGGCACGCAGGCATGGCAGGCGTCGCAATTCGGCCGGTAGGTGAAGATGCCGCTACGCCGGAATCCACGACGTACCAGGTGCCCATACACCTCGGTGTTGATCAGATGCGTCGGTGTTGCCACCTGTGAACGCGCCCGTTCATTGGGCAAATAACTGCAGGTATAGGGCGCCGTCGCGTAGAACTGCAGCAGCGAGAACGGCAAATCCATCTCGTTGGGGCGGGACATACGCTCAGATCCAGGTATAAAAGGCAGCATCGACCGGCCAGTGGCCCGCTTGCCAATCATGAGAGACCAGTTCGCGCACCCGATCGATGAACCTGGCGCGTGGGATCTCGCGCGCGCCGAGAGAAGCGAGGTGCGAGGTGCTCATCTGACAATCGATCATCCCGAAACCCTCCTCATCCAGATAGCGGGCCAGATGAGCCACGGCGATCTTGGAGGCGTCAGTGCGTCGGGTAAACATCGATTCGCCATAAAACATCCGCCCGATGGCCAGTCCATAAAGCCCGCCGACGAGTTGCTCGCCGGCCCAGGTTTCGACCGAGTGGGCTATGCCGAGTTCAAAGAGCCGCCAATAGGCGTGCTGCATTTCATGCGTGATCCAGGTGCCTTGCTGACCAGCGCGAGGCGTGCTGGCACAAGCATGGATCACCTCGGTGAACGCGCTGTCGAGTCTGACCTGGTAGCTGCCGCTACGTAGCGAGCGGCGCAAGGAACGTGAGATGTGCAACTCGTCCGGGAGCAGCACCATGCGCGGGTCCGGACTCCACCAGAGGATCGGCTCGCCCGCGGCATACCATGGAAAGATGCCGTGCTGATAGGCTTTCAGCAAGCGTTGCGGCGTCAGATCGCCGCCAGCGCAAAGCAGGCCGTTTGGCTCGCGCAAAGCCTGATCGAGCGGGGGGAAGGGCGTTTTACCCTCGAGCCAGGGGATCATGAACCCGCTCGCTGGAATTGCATGCAAAGGCGACGACGTGATCTACGTCGAGACGGATGCCGATCCGTTCGCCGAGGGCATGGTTATGATGTGACGGGACCAATGCCAGAACATCATGGCCACTGGCCAGTTTCAGGGTGTAGAGGATTTCTGCACCGCGAAAGGCTTTGTGCCGCACCTCGGCGCGCAACGGCGAATCGTCATCGTGCACGATGTCGTCGGGCCGCAGCAGGACATCCACCGCTTGTGGTCGACAGCCGTCACTGTCTGTTGTCGCTTCCGCTGTTGCGAGTGCCGGCAAGATGCCCAATTCGATCGCCACCCGGCTGTCTTTGCCGAGCATGCCGGGTAAAAAAACTCCCTGACCGATGAAATCGGCGACCAGTCGATTGAGCGGCTGATGGTAGATCCGGTATGGCGTGTCCCATTGCTGAATGGAGCCGGCGGCCATCACCCCGATGCAGTCAGCCATGGCGAAAGCTTCGTGCTGATCATGCGTGACCAGAATGGCGGTGGTTTTCTGGCGCAACAGGATTTGACGCACCTCGAGCGCCAGTTGCTCGCGCAGATCGATGTCCAGGTTCGAAAACGGCTCATCGAGAAGAAGCAGTTGCGGGCGGGGGGCCAACGCGCGGGCGAGAGCGACACGTTGCTGCTGGCCGCCGGAGAGCTGGTGCGGGTAGTGGTCACCGCGACCGGACAGGCCGACGGTTGCCAGCCAGTCGTCGATACGCCGCCGACGTTCCGCAACTGCCAAGCCGCTGAGGCCGAAACCGATGTTGTTGGCGACACTGAGGTGCGGAAACAAGGCGTAATCCTGAAAAACCATGCCAATCTGCCGCTTTTCCGGCGGCAATCGCCAACCTGGACGGCTGACGAGTCGGTTTTGCAGTCGAATTTCTCCGCCGGCGAGATCTTCAAAACCGGCAATGCCACGCAACAGCGTCGTCTTTCCGCAACCCGACGGGCCGAGCAGACAGGCGATCTCGCCAAAATTGACACGGAAGCTGACGTGATCGACAACGATTTGGCTGTCGTAACGCTGGACGATGTGGTCGAGTTCGAGAAACGCCAGCATGCCGCTGAAATCGGGCGTTGGCACTCAGGCGAGCAATTTTTCGATGTCCGCGGCGATGCTTTCGGGAGCCGTTGCCGAGGCATAGCGTTCAACGACACGTCCCTGACGATCGACCAGGAATTTGGTGAAATTCCATTTGATGCCTTCGCTGCCGAGCAGTCCCGGCGCCGCTTTCTTGAGATGGACATACAGCGGATGCGCCGCCGGCCCATTGACGTCGATTTTGGCAAACAGCGGAAAGCTGACCTGATAACGTGTCTGACAGAAATTGGCGATTTCCTCGGCATCGCCGGGTTCCTGCGCGCCGAACTGGTTGCACGGAAAAGCGAGTACGCGCAGCCCGCGAGCGTGGAATCGCTGATGCAGCGCTTCCAGACCCTGGTATTGCGGCGTGAAGCCGCATTGGCTGGCGGTGTTGACGATCAGCAAAACCTTGTCGGCATACTCGGCAAAGGATTGCTGGCTGCCGTCGAGCCGCTCGGCACTGAATTGATGGATCGTTGCAGGCATGGCGTTCTCCTCGATCAATAGGGCGTAAGCCCACGGAGTCTAACGGAAATCTCTGCCGTGGCGCCCATCGGTACGCATGCCGCACGGTTTGACGCTCTATTCGTCATCGCCGGGCGGAATGCAGGCGCAGAACAGATTGCGGTCACCATAAACGTCGTCGACCCGATTGACGCTCGGCCAGAACTTGTTGTCGGCGACATAGGGCAGGGGAAAAACGGCTTCCTGCCGGCTGTACGGCCGTTGCCACTGCGGATCGACGATGTCCGCCTGCGTATGCGGCGCATTCTTCAACGGGTTGTCGTCCGCCGGCCAGTCGCCTCGTTCGATGCGGCCGATTTCAGCGCGGATGCTGATCATCGCGGCGATGAAACGATCGAGTTCGCTCTTCGATTCCGACTCGGTTGGTTCGACCATCATCGTTCCGGCGACCGGAAAACTGACCGTCGGCGCATGAAAGCCGTAATCCATCAGGCGCTTGGCGATATCGATCTCGGTGATGCCGGTGGCCGCCTTCAACGGGCGGATGTCGAGAATGCATTCGTGCGCCACCCGACCCTGGCTGCCGGTATACAGCACCGGGTAATGCGCCTTCAGTTGTTCGGCAACGTAATTGGCGTTGAGGATGGCGACCGACGTCGCGCGGCTGAGACCGCTG
>CAYRXO010000236.1:0-4166 GCA_964428215.1 uncultured Candidatus Accumulibacter sp.
CTGGCCCGTTCGGCGATCGGCAGGCTAACCTTGATCGATCTCGACATGGTCGCCGAATCGAACGTCAATCGGCATATTCATGCTTGTGATGGCGAATTCGGCAAAGCCAAGGTGTCGGCCATGGAGCAACGCATCCGCTCGATCAATCCGGCCTGCGTGGTCGAGGAGATCGAGGATTTCGTCACGCCGGAGAACGTCGACGCGCTGTTCGCCAGCCCTTTTGACTATGTGATCGATGCCATCGATCAGGTGCGCAGCAAAACGGCGATGATCGCCTGTGCCAAACGGCGCGGCCTGCCGTTGATCACCGCTGGCGGCGCCGGCGGCAAAAGCGATCCGACGCGCATCCAGATCGCCGATCTGTCTTTGACCGTGCAGGACCCCTTGCTGTCGAAAGTGCGTGCCCGTCTGCGTAAGGAACACGCCTTCACATGCGCTGCCGGGAAGAAATTTGGCGTTCCAGCCGTTTTTTCCAGCGAGCCCTTACGCATTCCGACCATGGCCGACGGCTGTCGGGTGCTTACCGGCGGTTTGCATTGCGGCGGTTTCGGTTCGTCGGTCTGCGTTACGGCCACTTTTGGCATGCTGGCGGCCGGTGAAGTCCTGCGTCATCTGGCGCAGCGTGCAGTGTTTCGCGGCTGAAATCGGGATCGTTTGGCGTCACGCCGCGCACACGCGGTTCTTGCCGGCCTGTTTGGCGGCGTACATCGCGGCGTCGGCACGCTTGGTCACCGTGGTCTGGTTGTCGTCGGCACGGAAATCGGTAACGCCGGCGCTGAAAGTGATCAACTGACGGTCGTTGTTGTGCATGAAAATCCGGCGTGTCAGTTCGCGCTGCAGTCGGATCAGCGCCGTTTGCGCATCTTCCAGCGTCGTGTCCGGCAGCAGGAGAACAAATTCCTCACCGCCGAAACGGGCGACGGTATCGTGCGGACGCATGCTTTCGCGAATGACGGTTGCCAGGTGGATCAGTGCGGCATCACCGGCATCGTGACCGAGTGAATCGTTGAGTTTCTTGAAGTTATCGATGTCGAGCAAGGCGACGCAAAGCACCGCCTGCCGCCGGCGCGCGCGCGCCACTTCCTTGTCCAGCGCTTCTTCGAGACCGCGACGGTTGAGCGCGCCGGTCAATTGGTCGTGCCGCACCAGCCGGCTCGCCTGGTCGAGTTCGGCTTGCAACTCGCCGATCCGCTGCTCGGCTTCTTCGACGCGTTGCTTGGCCGCGCGCAGTTCGTCGCGCGAGCGTTGCGTGCTGAGCTGGATTTGTTGCGTCTCGTGAATCACCTCGTCGAGCACGTCGCGCAGTTTGTCGATACTCTCGGCCTGATTGATTTTCGTCGCGCAGACCTCGATCTTGTCGTGGTATTCCGAGGTACTGTCGGCAAATTCTGCGAGGTGATCGACGAACTCGGCGAGCATGTGCTTGAGGCTTTCCTGCGAGTCGACCAGGCTTTGTTTGAGCTGCCCTTGCTTGAAAATCACTTCTTTCAGTCGGCCTTCGGCGTCGTTTAGCGAACGCAGGCTCAGTGGGGCGGCGACGATGTCGCGCACGATGGCGATCTGGCCTTCCAGCCAGTGATCGTCGCTGACCAGTTCGCCGACGTTGGCGATCATCAGGCGCAGCAGATTGATCAGGTTGTCGCGCAGTTCGGCACGGTCTTCGGTCAGCAGTTCGAGGCGGAAAGCCAGACGTTTGAGACCGCTCTGCAGCCCGTCGACCGTGGCGCGTGAAGTGGCGGTGCGTGCCTGGTGTGCCAGCCGGCGTGCGTCGCTGGCCAGTTCGGGTTCGTCGGCGAACGAGGTGGCGATCAGTGTCTCCAGCGTGTAGCCGAACCACTCGCGCAGTTCGCCAGCCAGCAGGCTTTCTTCACTGTCTGGCCGCGCAGCGCTCGATCGTGCGCCAGATGCTTCCGGCAGAGCGACGCCGACGCTCGACGCCGTCGCGATCGCCTCGCCATCGGTCAGCGGCGGCTGCTCGCTCAACGGGGTGTTCTGGGCCCAGGATTTTAGCAATCCTTGCAGGCGTGTGAATAATACGTCGTTGTTGCTCGCGGCAGCGAGAACATGGTCGACCGCTTCGCGCTTGCGCGCTGTCGTCAGCCCGGCCTGCTTGTTTTCCCATTGCTTGAGAAAATCGGCGATCAACTCTCCCCATGGTGTTTCCTGCTCCTGCGCCATTTGCTTGGCCAGTTCTCCGAGCCCGCTCTGACACTCCGGCCAGCTTTTTGCTTTCAGCATCGTTTCGAAGCGGCGCATGATGCGCAGTTGTACTGGCGACTGCTTCGGCAGCGCTGCCAACAAAGCGGCGAATTCACGTTCCGGGAATAATTCGCCTGCTTCCTTGCTACCCGCAATTTCGTGGTAAATGGCGCGGTAATTTTCGGGTGAGGGCGGCAAACGTTTCACCGCCAACTGGCGCAGAGTTTCGCGGGCGATTTCGGATGGATTGGTCAAAGTTGGCATCGGGGCTTGTCGCTGGCTCAGCACGCGGCGAATAGTCGGAACGGCCGTCGTTCCCGGGTGACGACGCGGCAGGCGATCAGGCAAATAGGCGCTGCCGGCAAGGTGTCTGCTCGCCTATTCGCCAATGACGTCGGTACGTGGCGGCGGAGTGAAGCGGAACAGGGTCGGATTCAGGCGCGGGTTGCGCTCGATGCGCGCAAAAAGCAGCGAGGTGGTCTGGCCCAGGCTGTCGAGCAGTTCCATCGCTTTCAATTCGTTGCCCACGAATCCGAGGCGCACTTTTTCGAAACCGGAATCCTGCGCTTTGGGAGTCGCCTCGACCCAGTTGACGCCGCGCTCCTCGCCGGCATCGCGCAGGGTGAAGTTTTTCTCGATGCTGTTGTCGCCGGCGAGCAGCGCCGCCGGCGTGCTGCCGATCGCCTTGCCGGCTTTGCGGACGGTGACCTGGCGCAATTCCGGATCGTGGATCCACACCTGCTGGCCGTCGCCGACCAGCAGTTGCGGATACGGCTTCTCGATCTGCCAGCGGAATTTGCCCGGTCGCGAGAAAGTCATCACGCCGCTCGACATCTGCGGCTGGCGGGCATTACGGGCGATGACCGTCTGCGTGAATTCGGCGCGCAAGGTGCGCGTCTCGCTGAGGAACCGATGCAGCGTGTCGAGCGTGTCGGCGAGGAGGGGTGGTGCGGCCGACAAGGCGAGCAAGACCAGTGACAGGGTGAGCTTACGTTTCATTCGTCTTCCTTGCGCGCGAGGACTTCGCGACCGCCGCGGGCGTCCATGGCCGAAACGAGTCCGGCCTTTTCCATGGCTTCGATCAGCCGCGCCGAACGGTTGTAGCCAATCCGCAAATGGCGCTGGACGAGTGAAATCGACGCCCGTCTGTTCTTCAGCACCACTTCGACGGCCTGGTCATAGACCGGGTCTGCTTCGCCGTCGCTATCGCTGCCGCCTTCTCCGGCGGTGCCGTCACCGTTGTCGTCGCCGCTGCCGCTGAGCACGCCATCGATGTAGTCCGGTGCGCCCACCTGCTTGAGATAGTCGACGACACGATGCACCTCGTCGTCGGCGACGAAAGCGCCATGCACGCGCGTCGGATAGCCGGTTCCCGGCGCCAGATGGAGCATGTCGCCCTGACCGAGCAGCGTTTCGGCACCCATCTGGTCGAGCACGGTGCGCGAATCGATTTTCGACGACACCTGGAACGAGATGCGCGTCGGAATATTGGCCTTGATCAGCCCGGTGATCACATCGACCGACGGCCGCTGCGTGGCAAGGATCAGGTGGATGCCGGAAGCGCGCGCTTTCTGCGCCAGACGGGCGATCAGTTGTTCGACGGTCTTGCCGGCGACCATCATCAGGTCGGCCAGCTCGTCGATTACCACCACGATGTACGGCATCAGGGTCAGCGGTTCCGGCGAGTCGGGCGTCAGCGAAACCGGATTGGCCAGCGTCTGGCCGATCTTGGCCGCTTCCTTGATGCGGTTGTTGAGGCCGGTGAGATTGCGCACGCCCATCGCCGACATCAGCTTGTAACGCTTCTCCATTTCGCCGACGCACCAGTTGAGCGCGTTCGCCGCCTGCTTCATGTCGATTACCACCGGCGCCAGCAGGTGCGGAATGCCTTCGTAGATCGACAGTTCGAGCATTTTCGGGTCGACGAGGATCAGGCGCACCTGATCGGGCTCGGCCTTGTAGAGCAG
>CAYRXO010000237.1:0-4143 GCA_964428215.1 uncultured Candidatus Accumulibacter sp.
GAGATGCAGCGCCGGGCGTCGACCTCGTACGGAGCGACGATCGCCCGCGTCGGGCAGACGTCGAGACAACGCCGACAGTCGCCGCAGTGTTCATCGATCGCTGCGTCGGCCGGCAGCGGCAGGTTGCAGAACAGCTCACCGAGGAAATGCCAGGAACCCTGCCGGGTCAAGGTCAGCGTGTGTTTACCGCGCCAGGCGATACCCGAGCGGGCTGCGAACTCGGTTTCCAGAACCGGTGCCGAATCCGAGAAGGCCCGCCAGACGAACGGTTCGGCAAGCGACATGTCGGCCACCGCCTGCATCATGCGCTCCGCCAGTTTCTGCAACCGTTGGCGAAGCGTCTTGTGATAATCGCGACCCAGGGCGTAGCGCGAGACATACGCCAGCTGCCGGTCAGCGAGAACCGCCGGGGCTTCAGCGGCGACCGGCCAGTACGGCAGGCGGGCCGAAATGATCGAACGCACACTGGCCAGCAGACTCTCGGGTGAGGCGCGTAAGTGCGCGTGTTTGGCCATATAATCCATTTCACCGTGCCTGCCCAAGGCCAGCCAACGTTGCAGACGTGCCGCGGCGGCGTTCACATCGACGCTGGCGATGCCGACCGGGGCAAATCCCAGTTCGCGCCCCCAAATCTTTGTTTTATTGGCCAATGCGGCAAAATCTGACGGGTGGGCGTCAATCGCCTTGTCGTTCGCTGGCTCGGTGTCCTGACCGGTTTCAGAGTGATAATTTGACTGATGCATAGTTATGATCATCGACAGTCAGTTCTGAGCTGCTTTCTGCCTGACGAGGCAGCGAGCGGGCGGCTGGCCGGGCAATTGGCGCCTTTTTTGCATCCCGGGCTGGTCATCTGGCTCGAAGGGAATCTGGGATCTGGCAAAACTACCCTGGTGCGCGCACTGTTGCGTGCCCGAGGCCACCGCGGGCCGGTCAAAAGCCCGAGCTATGCGCTTGTTGAAATTTATTCCATTTCGAGCATATACTGGTATCACTTTGATTTCTATCGCTTCAATTTTCCAGAAGAGTTTGTCGATGCCGGGTTTGGCGAATACTTCCGCGACGATGCCGTCTGTTTGGTCGAGTGGCCTGAAAAAGCAGCGGCTTATGTGCCGTCGGCCGATCTGCTACTCGACCTGCAGTATGCCGGAGAGGGCCGGCAACTGGCCATCGTTGCCGGCAGTCAGGCAGGTCGGCAATGTCTGAACGAGTTCGCCAAGCGCAGTTCAGTCGTCGACGACTGATCAAGTTTGCCGGCGCTTCGCTATTGCTGTCGGTGCGTCCCCTGGCGCTGGCCAGTCCACACTCGACGGGAATCCTGGCCGTGCGTATCTGGCCGGCGGCCGATTACACCCGGGTGACCATCGAGCACGGTGCTCCGTTGAAATATACCTACCTGACGGTCAAGGACCCTGAACGACTGGTCGTCGACCTCGAAGGGATTGAATTCAACAGCGTACTGGAAACGCTCAGCAATAAGGTGACTTCCGACGACCCGAATATCAAACGGGTGCGCGCTGGACGTTACAAGCCGGGTGTGGTTCGCCTGGTGATGGAACTGAAGGGCGAAGCGAAACCGCAAGTCTTCGAACTGGCACCCGTTGGTCGCTACGGCCATCGCCTGGTGCTCGATGTCTATCCAGCGTCACCTCCCGACCCACTGCTGGCCCTGCTCGAGGGCAAACAGCCTGCCGCACCGGTTGAAACGCGACCTGCCGGGAAAAGCGAAGCGCGAAGTGAAATACCCTCTGAAGTCAAAACCGAAACACGTGTCGAGAGCAACGCTGAAGTCAGATCGGACAGCCAGACCGAGGCGAAGAACGAACCGCAGTCTACCGTTGCACACCAGAATCAAACAGCCAACAAACGTCCTGGTCGTGCGATTGTCGATCGGCTGGTCACCATCACCCTCGACCCCGGACACGGCGGCGAAGACCCGGGAGCGATCGGTGCCGGCGGCAGCCAGGAAAAAAGTGTCACGCTGGCGGTGGCCAAACGACTGCGCGCGAAAATCGATAATGAACCGAACATGCGCGCGGTGCTTACCC
The DNA here is from genome assembly GCA_964428215.1 of uncultured Candidatus Accumulibacter sp. Classification (GTDB taxonomy): domain Bacteria; phylum Pseudomonadota; class Gammaproteobacteria; order Burkholderiales; family Rhodocyclaceae; genus Accumulibacter. The sequence continues at coordinate 2,046 of CAYRXO010000237.1, forward strand.
GCGATTCAGATTACTTCGTACCCTTGCAGATGCGCGTCCAGAAAGCCCGTCGCATCCAGTCCGATTTGTTCGTCTCGATCCATGCCGATGCCTTCGTCCGCCCTGACGCCAATGGTTCATCCGTTTTCGTTCTTTCGCAGAGCGGCGCCTCAAGCTCCGCAGCGCGTTATCTGGCCCAGAAAGAGAATGCCGCCGACCTCATCGGCGGGGTGAATATCGACGTCAAGGACCCCGTGCTGGCACGTACGCTGCTCGATCTTTCGCAAACCGCCACCATCAACGACAGTATCAAGCTCGGCAAAGCGGTGCTTGGCGAATTGGGCGGCATCAACCGTCTGCACAAGGCGCATGTCGAACAAGCCGGTTTTGCCGTTCTCAAGGCGCCGGATATTCCGTCGATACTCGTCGAAACCGCTTTCATTTCCAATCCGGAAGAAGAAAAGCGCCTTAACGACGATTCCTATCAGGACAAGATCGCGCAAGCCATCTTGTCCGGGATCAAGAAATATTTCGCCAAAAATCCTCCCCTGGCCAAATCGAAGCTGGCCCGACTGGATTAAGCCAACGACGAAAGAAATTCGTCGGCCGGACGTTCCCAATCGGCATTGACGCTGCTAAAATTCAAAGATTGCACTTGCTGCAACAGTCAGAAAAGCCGGTGTAGCTCAGTCGGTAGAGCAGCGCATTCGTAATGCGAAGGTCGACAGTTCGAATCCGTCCATCGGCACCAAAAAATCAAGCGCTTAGGCCACTTTTTCCAGTGGACTTTTTGCTTGCCGGCTTCTGTGTAGCCACCATGTAGCCATATTTTGGCAACGCGGATGCACACTAGCTAACCACGAACGCAACTTCACCAATTCCAAAAAAGAAAACCCCAGCACATGGCCGGGGTTGGTGGAGTTGCGGGTTGCTCAACGACGGAGCCGGCGGTAATCCTCCGGGTGCCGGGAGGTAAAGAATATCGTCGTCTTCCATTGCGCACCTTCCACACCCTTCATACAGTTGCCGCGCCAGCCGGGTGAAGGGCCCGGTTTTCTCTCTTGGGGATCAGCCGAGAAATAGGCGCGGCAAAAATCGGTCAGGCCGTGTGTTCCTCCCTGCGGGCTACCGCCAAGCGCAAGCCAGCGGCAGACAGGACGGCCAGCAAGGTTTCAAGGGTGGGATTTCCCTTGTTGGAAAGGGCGCGGTAAAGGCTCTCACGGCGTAGGCCGGCACGCTCCGCGACTTCCTCCATGCCTTGGGCTTGGGCGACATGACGCAGGGCGCGCAGAAGCGCTTGGCGTCCACCGGGTCCGTCGGCTTCTGCCAGTGCTGCGGCCAGATATTCATCGGCAAAGGTCGGGTCTTCGCGAAGAAGTTCCACCATTGCCTCATCGTGTGAGCGAGCAGCTTTCATGGTGCATTCCTCCTTTGCCAGTCCTGCCAGTAGAAGACAGCGGTTTCAATGTCGGCTTGCTGGCGGCGCTTGTCGCCACCGACTAGCAGCAGCAAGAACCGCCGTCCGGCTTGAGCGTAATACACCCGGTAGCCAGGGCCGTGGTCAATCCTCAATTCCCATACCCCGTCACTCAACGGCTTGTGGTCGCCGAAATTGCCAGCAGCCATACGTTGCACCCAGACGGCCACCCGTGCGCGCGCTTGCCGGTCAGTCAAGTCGGCGAGCCAGTCCTTGAACGGGTCGCGGCCGTCATCCGTCTGATAGTCGAGAATATCGAACATGAGATTGTAACTTAAAGGTTACAGAAATTCGCCTTGATGATCAATGCAGGATTCTCCGGCAAAGACGGCTGTCATTGCTTTGTCCCGCCGACCAGACGCAGACCTTCGGCTGTGGAGGGTTGCTCGATACCGGCCTCATTGAGAATCCAGCCTTCGATTTTGGTGTGCCATTGACGCAGCAGGTCCAGCGGGCGAACGCGGTAATGCTTCTCTGCGGCGGCGCTCGGCTTGTGCCCCATGATCTGCGCAGAGACGCCGGCAGGGCATTCCACCCATTCGGCCAGCGTGCCGAAGCTGCGCCGCAAGCCGTGAATGCTCGATGCTGGCAAGCCTGCAGCGGTCAGCGCCTTGTGTGCATTATGCGTGGCTCCTGCAGGCG
>CAYRXO010000238.1:0-4079 GCA_964428215.1 uncultured Candidatus Accumulibacter sp.
CGCACGACGTGTTGTCGGTTATGCATCATATGGCCAAGCACGACCGGCTTGCGCATGTTGGCGGCGAGGAATACCTGTCCGACATTACCCGCAATACAGCATATCGCGGGGAATCTTCGATTGAGGCCCGCGCCATGCAGGTGCGCAGGTTGTCGACTGGACGAAAGCTGATTGCTGCCTGTCACTCGATTATCGAGATGGTCGAGCATCCGAACGAGGCGGCAGCACTGGAAGATATGATCAACATCGCCGAATCAACAATCATGGCCATTCGGGACGGCCAAGCCCGCGAGAACGACATGGGGCCGAAAAAAATCAAGGAGGTTTTATCGCGAACGGTTGAGATTTTGGGAAACCGGGAAAACAGCGGCGGCGAGCAGGGAATGGACACGGGCTTTAACAACCTGAACAGCATCATTCACGGGTTGCACTCTAAAACGCTGGTTATTGTTGCCGCCGTTCCAGGAATGGGGAAAACCACGTTTGCCGTGAACATGATCGAGAACGCAATGCTCAATAACGGCATCATCGGCCCGGCTGTGATGTTCTCGATGGAGATGGGCGACACGGATTTGGCCGAACGCATGATTTCGTCGGTTGGTGGTATCTATCAGGGAAATATGCGGACGGCGAACATGGGGGATAACGACTGGCCGAAACTGGCGGCAGCTGTAACCAAGATGCGCGAATGGCCTATTTACATCGACGAAACTCCGACGATGAACATCATGCAGATGCGGGCGAAATTGCGACGGATAGCCAAGGGCCATGACGGAAAAATTGGCGTAGTGCTGGTCGATTACCTGCAGTTGATGCAGGCTGTGGAAAAGACGACAGACCGTCAGCGAGAGGTTGCTGAGATTGCGGTAGGGCTTAAATCGCTGTCGAAGGAGTTCGATTGTCCGGTTGTGGCGCTGTCGCAATTGAGCCGCAAGGTATCAGACCGGCCAAACAAGCGTCCGATGATGTCCGACCTGCGGGAGTCTGGGTACATCGAGCAGGCTGCCGACCTGATCATGTTCATCTATCGCGACGAAATCTATAACCTGGATTCAAAGGATCGCGGGCTTGCTGAGATCATCATCGGAAAGCATCGCAAAGGGCGGTCTGGTGTCAAGGTGATGATGCGTTTTGACGGCGGCCATTCTCGCTTTGTTGATGACATTCCGCAGGAGATTGAATGATGATAACTGTCGAAATCGAAGGCGACTTCCTGAACTTCATGCGCGATGGGCATGTGTTTTATGACCCGGCTATACCAGCGCAATCCGAGATTGGGCGATTTTTCCGTCATATGGATGACAAAGCGTGGTTTGCGGAGGTTCGGGCAGAGACGCTGCAACTGATCCTGGATGCGTTGGAGGCGGCCGCATGACACCCGCCCACGAATCCCTGCTGAACCACGCCTCCGTCATCGGAGTCACCTGCTGCCACCCGATGTCAGGCCGGTATTGCTCTGTAGGTCGTGAGTTGTGGCTCCAGTACCGGGCCGAGTGCGTCAGGGATGGCGGAAAAGAGGCGATGCTGTGTGTCAGGGCGCAGTCGCCTGAGTGGGCGGATGAAATCAAGATCAGGGCGCTGACACTGATTGATAACGGGGTGGAAAATGAAAAAACTGAGGACGTCATGGGAGCGTCGTGAGTCGGCGCGCACCGGGAAGCCGATTGATCAGGTGCTGCATGAGCTGATCGAAGCATCCGGCGGGAAATGGGAGGTCATCGGCGCGATAACCGGAATGACGCATCAAGGCGCTGTCCGCATGTTCAGCCGCAATGGCATCGTCAAGCAACCGGCGCGAAACATCGACTACGAGGGGAAAAACGCATCGCTGTTGCAGCATTGCCGCGACCACGGGCTGAAATATTTTTGCGTGAAGGAGTACGTCAAGCGCAATGGCGTCAGTCCGCAAGCGGCGATGGATGCGTATCGCTCGGGGTCAGTTCGCCGAGTCTATTGGGGGAAACCGCAATGATGATCCTGGATTGTGTCGAACTGCCATACCCTCCCAGCGTCAACCACTACTGGGAACCATGCGTCTACAAAAAACGAGGGAAAACGATAAGGGGCCGCAGGAAGTCCGAGAAGGCGCTGCAATTCATTGCCGCTATGGAGCTACTGGCGAGACGAAAAAACGCCGTAATCGGGCGCGTAGGTGTATTGCTGACGGTATTTTTCCCTGACAGACGGGTTAGGGACTTGGATAACCTGCTGAAAGGCGTTTTGGATGGCCTGGTTGCAGCCGGGGTGATGCTGGACGATAGCCAGATACATGACCTGCGCGTGGTCAATTCCGGAGAGATCGTGACCGGCGGAAAAATTGTTGTGAGCGTTTGGGAGATACTGGAATGAAAAAACCACTACAGCGTCAGCCGTTCGCGGCGTTTACGGTCCTGCCATCTGGCATTGACGGCGCGGTCAGGCATGAAAACGGTTGCGCGAAATACTGCACGAAGCCGCGTAATTGGAAAGTTTCGGCGGTGATCCGGTACGAAGACGGCGATGTCATTCGTGAGGATGTCGTCAGGTTCCAGGCTGAAAATGCCATGCCGACGGATTTTACAGCCGAGATGTACCGCCATCTCAACGAACGGATTGCGGGTCGGAAATGGTACTTTGCGCGCGTGACGTGTCGGCCGGTGCTGAGCTGATGCAGGTCGAACTGTTTTCCGGAGATGAGCCGGAGTGTCCAGGATATGACTTGTGTCCGGTTGGCGCATGTGGCTGCCGCTGGTTGGGATTGGGTACGCCGTGGCGAGAGGGACAGGACGGGACAGGGCGGGACAATGTCACGGATTGTCCCGCGCCGCAGACATAACACCGTTCGTCGGAACATTTGACCGGACGAACGCCAGTGATATACTGGAGATATTCCACCTTCCTGGTAGACCGCCGGGTTTTTTCTTCCGAGGCTGGCCATGCAGATATCACCTTGCCCCATTGCGTTACCGCTCGGCAAGCTGTCTGCATTGGCTGGCGTCAAATACATCGCCATTCACTGTTCCGCCACTCGACCTACCGCCATCATGGGCGTTCGTGAGATCCACCGGATGCACGTTGACCGTGGTTTTGCCTGCGTCGGCTATCACTACGTCATCAAACGCGACGGCACGATTGAGCGCGGACGACCTGAAGACAAGATGGGCGCGCATGTCGAGGGACACAATCGCGACAGCCTGGGAATCTGCCTCATCGGCGGCATTGATGCGGATGGCAAGGCAAAGAACAATTTTACGCAAGACCAGTTCACTTCCCTCAAAAACCTGCTGTTAAGCCTTCACGGAAAATATCCGAAAGCCATCATTCAAGGCCATCGAGACTTCTTCGGCGATACGAACAAGGACGGGAAAATTGACAGCCGCGATTGGCTGAAAGAATGCCCGTGTTTTGATGTGAAATCCTGGTGGAGCGCGCAAACATGAGAACCGCTATCATCTGCCTGTTGCTTACCGGGTGCGCCACCATGCAAATTCCGGTCTGTCCAGAGATCACGCTCAAGCTCTGTCCGGCGGTGACAAAATGAAGCCCGTCCGCAGATCCAGATTCAAGGAGCCGTCATCCTGGGGCAGTCTTGGGGCGATGATCATCGGTATCGCACTCATGCCACCGGCAAACGACCTGCTGATGATGTTGGGAATCGCATTCTGCGCGCTCGGCATCGCACTGAGGGAGCGCCATGGATGAGGCTGATATTTGTCGTGCTGGTCTCAACAACCGTGATGCTGATCGCGGCGTGGTTGCCAACTCAGGCGGTGACGGCATGAAGGCGCGGTCGTTTGAGTCGGCGGTGGATGAGTTGTTCCGGATGACGCTGGTGCCGGTCATGGCGTTTGCCATCGTCGTGTTGCGCGGTTGGTATCAGGGCCGGAAACGCTGGCCCGCGCGATTGATCGAGGGCGTGATTTTCGGCATGGTCGCAACCGCCCTTCATCCCGTCGCCCGCTATGTGTTCGAGTCGCGCTTGGGATTCCCGGCCGACGTTGCCAACAATGCCGCCATTACGTTTGTGTGCGCGCTCGGGTATATCGGCGCTGACACGCTGAGCGATGCGGCAAAGACGTATTTTTGGAGGGAGTGATGGC
>CAYRXO010000239.1:0-4078 GCA_964428215.1 uncultured Candidatus Accumulibacter sp.
CAGAACGCCCAGGTCTCGGCCGGGCAACTGGGCGGCATGCCCTTGCTCAAGGGGCAGCAACTCAACGCCACGGTGACGGCGCAGAGCCGCCTGCAAACGCCCGAGCAATTCGGCGACATCATCCTGCGCACAACCACCAACGGTGCCACGGTGCGTTTGCGCGACGTCGCCCGGATCGAACTGGGTGGCGAAAGCTACGACGTGATTTCGCGCTACAACGGCAAGCCGGCCACCGGTCTCGCCATCAAGCTGGCGACCGGCGCCAATGCACTGGCGACGGCCGAGGCGGTCAACGCCAAGATGAAGGACCTGTCGCCCTTCTTCCCGGCCGGCATGAAGCCCGTGGTGGCTTACGACACCACGCCTTTCGTCAGGATTTCGATCGAAGAAGTGGTCAAGACGCTGGTCGAGGCCATCATCCTGGTCTTCCTGGTGATGTATCTCTTCCTGCAGAACTTCCGTGCGACGTTGATCCCGACCATCGCCGTCCCGGTCGTGCTGCTCGGCACCTTCGGCGTCCTCGCCGCGGCCGGCTATTCGATCAACACCCTGACCCTGTTCGGGGTCGTGCTGGCCATCGGCTTGCTGGTCGATGACGCCATCGTCGTCGTCGAAAACGTCGAACGGGTGATGACCGAGGAAGGTTTGTCGCCCAAGGAGGCGACGCGGAAGTCGATGGGCCAGATCACCGGCGCGCTGATCGGCATCGCCCTCGTCCTGTCCGCCGTTTTCGTGCCGATGGCTTTCTTCGGCGGCTCGACCGGCGTCATTTATCGCCAGTTCTCGATCACCCTGGTTTCCGCCATGGTGCTCTCCGTCATCGTCGCGCTGATCCTCACCCCGGCCTTGTGCGCCACCTTGCTCAAGCCGGTTGAAAAAGGCCATGCCGCCGGCGAAGGCGGCCTGCTGGGCGGCTTCTTCGGCTGGTTCAATCGCGGCTTCGATCGCACCAACAGCGGCAGCCAGTCGATGATTCATCGGATGCTCGGGCGCAGCAAGCGCTACCTGCTGATCTACGGCCTGATCATTGTCGGCATGGGCGCCTTGTTCATGCGTCTGCCCACCGCCTTCCTGCCGGACGAAGACCAGGGCTTCCTGATGGCCCAGGTGACGCTGCCGGCTGGCTCGACCGCCGAGCGGACGCTGGAGGTCATTGAGCGAGTCGAGCATCACTTCCTGGAAGACCAGAAGGATGCCGTCGACTCGGTGTTTACCGTGATCGGTTTCAGCTTTGGCGGGAGCGGCCAGAACAACGCCATAGCCTTTGCCAGCCTGAAGGACTGGAGCGAGCGCAAGCGGCCGGACCTCAAGGTGGCGGCAGTGGCCGGTCGGGCCATGGGCTATTTCTCGACCTTCCGCGATGCGATGGCCTTTGCCTTCGCGCCGCCAGCCGTGGTCGAACTCGGCAACGCGACCGGTTTCGACTTTCAACTGCAGGACCGTGGCGGACTGGGTCACGAGAAGCTGATGGAAGCCCGCAACCAGTTGCTGGGCATGGCGGCGCAAAACCCCGCCTTGATCGCCGTGCGCCCCAACGGCCAGGAAGACACGCCGGAATACCAGCTCGACATCGATCTGGCCAAGGCCGGTGCGTTGGGCCTGAGCCAGGGCGACATCAACAGCACCCTGCAGACCGCCTGGGGGAGTTCCTACGTCAATGACTTCATCGACAAGGGCCGCGTCAAGCGGGTCTTCCTGCAGGGCGATGCGTCGGCCCGGATGCAGCCGGAAGACTTCAACAAGTGGTTCATCCGGAATAGCGCCGGCGACATGGTGCCGTTCTCGGCCTTCGCCTCGGCTCACTGGTCCTATGGCTCGCCGCGCCTGGAGCGCTACAACGGGTTGGCCTCGGCCGAAATCATGGGCGATGCGGCGCCGGGGCGCAGTACCGGCGAAGCCATGGCGCAGATGGAAGCGATGGCGGCCAAGCTGCCGGCCGGCATCGGCTATGAATGGACCGGGCTGTCCTACCAGGAGCGCATGTCGGGCTCGCAAGCGCCGGCCCTGTACGCCATTTCCTTGTTGGTCGTCTTCCTTTGCCTGGCGGCGCTTTATGAAAGCTGGTCGATCCCCTTCGCGGTGATGCTGGTGGTGCCGCTCGGCGTCGTTGGTTCGCTGGGTGCCGCCTGGCTTGCCGGCTTGTCGAACGACGTCTACTTCCAGGTCGGCTTGCTGATGATCATCGGGCTATCGACCAAGAACGCCATCCTGATCATCGAGTTCGCCAAGGAGCAGATGGAACAAGGCAAGGCGCTGATCGATGCGACGCTGGAAGCCGTTCGCCTGCGCCTGCGGCCGATCATCATGACCTCGCTGGCCTTCATTCTCGGCGTCTTGCCGCTGGCCATTTCGAATGGTGCCGGTTCCGGCGCCCAGAACGCGATCGGTATCGGCGTGATCGGCGGCATGTTGACGGCGACCGTCCTCGCCGTGCTGTTTGTCCCGCTGTTCTTCGTCGCGGTGCGCCGTTTTTTCACCGGCAAGACGGAACCGATTTCCCATGAGGAGCACTGATATGCCCCGGACTATTCTCGCTGCCGTCGTCGCAGCCCTCCTGGCCAGCGGCTGCGCCACACTGGCACCCGACTACCTCACCCCGGCCGCGCCGGTCCCGGCCGAATGGCCGGCCGGTTCGGTGGCGCCGGCCGCCGCCTTGCCGGCGGACATCGGTTGGGAGCAGTACTTTACCGACCCCAAGCTGCGCCAGTTGATCGCGCTGACGCTGCTGAACAACCGCGACCTGCGTGTCGCCGGGCTCAATATTGAAAAAGCCCGCGCCCAATACCAGATCCAGCGCGCCGACTTGTTCCCCAGCATCAACGCCAGCGGCAGCGGTACCGCACAACGCGTTCCGGCCAGCCTGTCGGGCACGGGGCAGGCGACGGTGTCGCACGAGTACAGCGCCAACCTCGGCTTCGCCTCCTATGAGCTGGATTTCTTCGGGCGTATTCGCAGCCTGAAGGATCAGGTGCTGTATCAGTTCATGGCCACCGAAGAAGCGCAGCGCAGCGCGCAGATCAGCTTGGTTGGCGAGGTGGCGACGGCCTACCTGACGCTGGCCGCCGACAGCGAACGGCTGCAGTTGGCCAGCGAGACCCAACGTAGCCAGCAGGCAACGTATGAACTGACCAAGCGGCGTTTTGAGTTGGGCAGCGCTTCGGCGCTCGACCTGCATCAGGCGCAAACCAGCGTCGAGACGGCCCGCGCCGATGTGGCGCGCTACACCGGCCAACTGGCGCAGGATCGCAATGCGCTGGTGCTGCTGGCCGGGGGCGATCTGCCGGTCGAGATCATGCAGGTCAATTCGCTGGCCAGCGTGGCCGGTGTTGCCGGTATTCCGGGCGGCTTGCCGTCCGAACTTCTGCAGCGCCGTCCCGATGTGCTGCAGGCCGAGCGCCAGTTGCAGGCGGCCAATGCCAACATCGGCGCCGCCCGCGCTGCCTTCTTTCCGAGCATTACGCTGACGGCCAGCGGCGGCTCGGCCAGCAACCAGCTTTCCGAGTTGTTCGGTTCCGGCTCGTCGGCCTGGCGCTTCGTGCCGCAGATCTCGCTGCCCATTTTCGATGCCGGGCGGATCAGGGCCAATCTCGATGCCGCCAAGGTGCAGCAGCAAATTACCTTGGCGCAGTATGAAAAGGCCATCCAGACAGCCTTCCGCGAAGTTGCCGACACGCTGGTCCAGAACGCTCCCTTGCAAGAGCAGCTGGCGGCGCAGCAAGCACTGGTCGAAGCAACTTCGGCCAGCCATCGCTTGTCACGAGCGCGCTTCGACAAAGGGGTGGATAGCTATCTGGCAGTTCTTGATTCGCAACGTGCCGAGTATGCGGCGCAACAAAATCTGATTTCTGTCCGTCTGGCCGGCCTGGCCAATCAGGTGACCTTTTACAAGACCATGGGCGGCGGCGCGAATTAGGCTGGCTTGCTGCACGGTACGCTTGGGGCGCCCCTTCGGCCCAAGCGCGCCATCGCAGTCGGCTGCGAGCGAATGAGAAAATAGAACGACGGCTTACTGCCGCATTACCGACCAAGTCCGCTCACACGCTGAATGTCAGCATTGGCCGAGGAGTTCGCGTTCAGG
>CAYRXO010000240.1:0-4046 GCA_964428215.1 uncultured Candidatus Accumulibacter sp.
GCAGACCAGTCGGGCCAGCCGCGGCAGTTCCCTGGCTGGGCCGCGCGCCGGAACGCTACCGGCCACCGGCGCCGGAACGACGGCATCAGGCAAAGGACCGGTCACTGTCGCCATCGGTTTGGCGATGGCTGATGGCTGAACTGCTCTCTTCACCTGCGCAGCAAGCGGCCCGGTACGCTCAACAATACGGCGGGCAAGGCCACGCGTGGGTTGCCCCACCCGCTCATCAGACGATGGCTGCGGCACGACCGGTCGACCGGCAGGTATCCGGTCCGTCTCTTTGCGTGGCGATGAACGCGGACGTGCTGTCGGCGACGCTGTCGTCCACTTTGCAGCGATCGTCGGCTGATCGATGGCATCATCCCGAGGAGGAAAGTCAGCATTTACCGGCGGGCGCTTCGCTTCGCCGACGGTATTCGGCGTTACCCCCGGAGCGGACGAACGGCCAGCATCCGCATGCCCCTGGCCATTATTGGACGCTGCCGGACGTCTTTCCAGCCGCGGCGCACTGTCCATTACCCTCTCGTCACGACGGACAACACTCCGTTTCATGCCGAAGACACCCTGACGTATCGGTTTACGCCAGGAATCAAGCTCGCCGTCGGCACGCGACACCGCCGGTTTGTTAGGCAATTTCAAAATCGGACGGGACATGGCATGACTTTCGATCGACAAACTGACGGTAGCGCGCTACTGCGCGCCATCACTGAGCCACAGACAACACGCCGCGACGATGGGCGACGGCTCAAAAAACCAGGAAGTTTACGCCATCTGGGCGCAGCGCTGCTTCGAGAAAATGGATACGAGCGCACTTCATGGCAAGTAACCATTAATTCAGTGATTTTTTCGCTGAACGGCTTGCAAGCCCGACGAAATGAACGGCCCGGCAGCGCGGCCAGTTCGACACATCCTGTCCCGAAAATCGCTCGGCAATTCCGGAAAGCCGATTATTTTTCAAACTCTTGCTATAGAAAAGCCCACTTTGCCGGATAATGCGCGCCAGCCAATTTCTTTATTCTCGAAATGTTTCCCTCCTCTGCACCGATTTATTGTCTCTCCACCGATCGCCGCTCCCGCGCGCTTTGGCTAGCGCTATGCTTCTGGATGATCTGCAGCGGTGCCGTGCTCGCCGAGCCCGTTGGCGAAGCACCTGCCTGGTTCGACGAATATGGCCAGACGCCGGCCGTACAGCAAGCACTCGAGGTGCTTGCCAGCGCCGCGGACGATGGCCTGGAGCCACGCGATTACGACATCGATCGTTTGCGCACCCAGTTGCGCAAGCTTGCCGGAGCGGCAGATTCGCCTGATGCCGGACAGCAGAACGACGTCGCGCGGGCATTGACCGCGACGATGATCCGTTTTTTGCGCGATCTGCACTATGGGCGCGGCGACCCACGCCGGCTGGGCGCCAACTACCCGCGCGCCGCCGATGAATTCGATGCTGAACGCTGGCTACTAAAAGCCGTCGCTGAAAGCCGTCTGGATCGCGCGGCCGGCGAAACGGCGCCGACACATCCGCAATATGCGCCTTTGCTCGCTGAACTTGCCCGTTACCGCGCGCTACTTGGTGAGCATGCCTGGCTCAGTCCGCTGTCCCCGCCACCCGGTGGCAAGCTCATGCCGGGTCAGCCGTATGCCGATCTGTCGCGCCTGAGCAAACGGTTGCAGCAACTCGGCGACCTGCCGGCCGGAGCAGTAACTGCCAAGCATTACGAAGCTGCGCTAGTCGACGGCGTCAAGTCCTTCCAGATTCGTCACGCACTGCCAGCCGATGGAATACTCGCCGGCCCAACTCTGCAACAGCTCAATGTGCCGCCGGCAGCACGTATCCAGCAATTGATCCTGGCTCTCGAACGGCTGCGGTGGACGCCTCTGCCGGACAAACGCCGTCATATCGAGATCAACATTCCCGAATTCATGTTGCGTGCTTACGATTTCCGCGCCGGCTCACGCCAGCAGGTATTGAACATGCGCGTCATCGTCGGCAAAGCGGGCAAGATGGCGACGCCACGTTTCTACACCGAGATGCGTACGATCGAATTCAGTCCGAACTGGAATGTGCCGCCATCGATCGCCAAAGGTGAAACCTTGCCCCGCCTGCGACGCGATCCGGGCTATTTGCAACGCGCCGGAATGGAATTCGTCGCCGCCGACGGCCGGGTCGCCGAGTATTCACCCGACAACCTCGACGCCGTCGAACGCGGGCAACTGCGCTTGCGGCAAAAGCCTGGCAGAAGTAACGCCCTTGGTCAGATCAAGTTCATTCTTCCCAATACGGACGGCATCTACCTGCACCACACGCCGACACCACAGTTGTTCCGTCGCGATCGGCGCGACTTCAGCCACGGTTGCGTCCGCGTCGAAGCGCCGGTCGACCTGGCAACTTTCGTGCTGGCCAACCAGCCGGCCTGGTCACGGGAACGGATCGTCAAGGCGATGGCAGCTGGACGCTCGTCGTATGCCAGCCTGTCCGAAGCGCTGCCGGTGATCGTCAACTACCAGAGCACCGTTTTTCGTGACGGTCGCCTGTATTTTTTCTCCGACATCTACGCGCAGGACAAAAACCTCGAACTGGCTTTGCAACAACGCGCAAAATACATGCAGACTGTCGTTAACAATCATTTTGACTAATATGGTTGTAACGGGCGTGGCCGATTCGCTTTCCAGTCCGTCAAACAATGGCCATGTGGCAGGCCAGGAAGACTGTCAGTCGCTTGGCGACTGACTCATCAACGAACCTTGCTTCGCGCGGATGAAAGAAGATGACCTCTCCAAGTTCTGCTACCCGTCGGCAATTCCTCAGGCAAAGCGGAAAATGCCTGCTGGCCGGCGCGTTGTTTCCACTTGTCTCGCCGCTACATGCCGCCTTGCCGCACAACGCCCGCCGCTTGCATTTCGAACATCTGCACACCGAGGAACGGCTGTCGCTGGTCTATGCCATCGGCAATAATTACCTGCCTGCGGCGATCCAGGCCCTCGATCACTTTCTCCGCGATCATTACTCGCAGGAAGTCGGACATATCGACCCCCGGCTCTTCGATCTGTTGTATCACACGCAGCAAGTACTCGGTAGTCAGCAGACTTTCCAGGTCATTTCCGGATTTCGCAGCCCGGCCACCAACCATCAGTTGCGTGAAAACGGCGGCGGCGTCGCCAAAAACAGTCTGCATATGCTCGGACAGGCCATCGACATTCGACTGGCTGAGGTGCCGCTGAGCGATTTGCGTGAGGCGGCCATGTCGCTCAAAGCGGGAGGAGTCGGTTGCTATCCGCTCGAGCAATTCGTTCATCTCGACACCGGAAAAGTGCGTTACTGGTAGACCGCAGGGAATCTTTCAGTTTGTCGTCTGTTTGCCATCACATGCGCCTAACAGTCGGATTCTCCTGCAGCCGCCGATCACTGGCAGCAGGCCTTTTTATCTGATCGATGATTCCATTCCCGGTCAGCGAACGCATGCAGGTTGTCCGGCCGCCACAGCAAAGGTTGCATGATTTGAAAAAATCATGGAGAGTCCGCTCTAACATCTGTCTTGCCCATTTCCGGAGGAATTATCATGTCTGCACGAATTCTGGCATTGTTCAGCGTTGTGCTCGCGCTTTTGTCTGGTTGCGGTTACAACACTTTCCAGACAGGTGACGAATCCGTCAAAGCGGCGTGGTCGGAAGTGGTCAATCAATATCAGCGCCGTGCCGACCTGATTCCGAATCTGGTCAGCACCGTGCAAGGTTACGCCAGCCATGAAAAAGAAGTGCTGACCCGGGTCACCGAAGCCCGCTCCCAGGTCGGTTCGATCAAGGCGACACCGGAACTGGTCGACAATCCGGAAGCTTTTGAAAAATTTCAGAAAGCGCAGGCCGGTCTGAGCAGCGCCCTGTCGCGACTGCTGGTCGTCACCGAGAACTATCCGCAATTGAAAGCCGACGCGGCGTTCCGCGACCTGCAAGCCCAACTTGAAGGGACCGAAAATCGTATCACCGTTGCCCGTAACCGTTATATCAAGGCTGTCGAAGGCTATAACGTTTCGGTGCGTACATTTCCGAACAAT
>CAYRXO010000241.1:0-3995 GCA_964428215.1 uncultured Candidatus Accumulibacter sp.
CGTCAAGGCCGCCGAACTGGTGCGCCAACTCGAAAAGCTCGACGAACTCGCCGCCGCCGGCCTCGACCCAGCCATCGTCCAGGCCGTGCGCGACGATCTCAGTGGCGCCGCCAAGGCCGCCGCCGACGAACTCGCCCGCCTCAACAAGCTGCTCGACGACACCCCGACCGGAAAACTCGACGCCGTGCGCGACGACATGCAGTTCCTCACCGTCGCTCTCGAAAAAGGCCGCATCAGCGAAGAACAATACCTGGAAGCCGTCGTCACCCGCCTCGACAAGGTTTCCGAAAAGACCAAGGAAGCTGCCGACGACATGGACGAGTTCGCCAAGGCCGCCGCCAAGAATATTCAGGACACACTGGCAGATTTCCTGTTCGACCCGTTCAGCGATGGTCTGGACGGCATGGCGAGAAAATTCACGCAAGTCATCCAGCGCATGCTGGCTGAGGCCATCGCCGCCAACATCGCTAAATACTTGCTGGGCGACATGGGAAAAACCGGGGTTGTCGGCGGGGTCATCGGTGCCGGCATCAATGCGCTCGGGTTTCATGACGGCGGAATCGTTGGTTCCGGCGGCCAGTCATTTACCAGGCCTGTTCCGGCATCCCTGTTTGCAGGCGCGCGCCGCTATCACACCGGCGGAATCGCCGGTGACGAAGTTCCGGCCATCCTGCAAAAGGGGGAAATGGTGCTGACGAAAGAACAGCAGCGCCAGCGTCCGCAACCGCAACCGCTTCAGCCACCCCAGAACATCCGCATCGTCAACGCCTTCGACACCTCGGTCATCGGTGACTATCTCGGCAGCGCCGCCGGCGAGCGCATCATCATGAACGCCGTGCAGCGTAACGCCGGCGCCTTCCGTCAGGCGCTGGCATGAGCCTGTGGCCCTTCATGCCGGTCGGCGAGGTGGTCGAAGTTCTGGAATGGCGCACCGACGTCCTGCGCGCCCGCGCCAGCGAGCAGCGTTCTCGCCTGCGTGAGCGCCCGCGCCGCCAGTGGCATTTCAAGCACCTGTTCACGCCGGAAAACCAGTCCGCCGCCCGCGCCATCGTGCGCGCCGCCACTTCCTACCAGGTGCCGGACTGGATCCGCGTCGTCTATGCCGGGCCGGTTTCCGCCGGGTCGTCGGTATCTCTGGCCATGGACACCACCGGCTACGGCCTCGCGGCCGGCCAGAAGGTCGTGCTGTTCAATGGCCTCGCCGATTACGAGGTGTGCACCGTCGAAAGCGTGTCGCCGACGGCGCTGGTACTCGCCTTCGTGGCGACGCCGCGCGCCGCCACCGGCCTCTATCGCGTCGACGAAGCGCATGCGGCGGTCGCGCTCGATGTTTCCCGCCCGGCCGGCCCGTTCCAGCACGCCAGCATCAGCTTCGAGGCGCCCGCCGTCGACGTCCACGTCGCTTCGACCTACGCGCAATATCGCGGGCATGACGTGCTGCCGGTCGTGCCGGTGGTCGGCAGCGGCGCGCTGGAAGAGGGCGTCGAATGGCCGATCGAG
This sequence comes from uncultured Candidatus Accumulibacter sp., assembly GCA_964428215.1. Classification (GTDB taxonomy): domain Bacteria; phylum Pseudomonadota; class Gammaproteobacteria; order Burkholderiales; family Rhodocyclaceae; genus Accumulibacter. The sequence goes on from CAYRXO010000241.1 coordinate 1,501, forward strand.
CGCTTCGACAACGGAACCGGTCTACTGTCCGCCACCCGCCAGCGCGAGCTGCCTGACGACCGCTTCATGATGCGCTGGCACGCGCTCAAGGCCGCCGACATCCAGGCCGTCCGCGCCTGGGTCGCCAGCCGCTACGGTCGCTGGCTGGCATTCTGGCAAACCACCTTCGAGCGCGACCTGGTCGCTGCCGCCAACGTCGGCTCATCCGATACCACGCTGCGCGTCTACGCGCCGACCGGCGCCACCCTGCTCGGCCGCACCGCCTTTGACCTGGAGATCGGCCTGCCGTCCGGCGCCGTACTGCGCCGCATCAGCGCCGTCGCCGCCGGCCCCGCCGTCACTGGCCGCCCGACCTTCGACCTGACGATGGATAGTTCCTTCGGTGTCGCGGTCACCGCCGCAGCCTTCGGCCGCATCTCCTTCCTGCGCTGCGCCCGCTTTGACGCCGACCGCATCGAGCTGCTGCACCGACCGCGCGAAGGGCTGGCCGTGTCCGTCCCCTGCATCGAGGTGCCGGTGCCATGACCTACGCCGCGATTGAATCCTCCGCGCAATCGGGCCGCCCGGTCGAGCTGTACGAATTCCTCGACGGCGCCACCCCCTACCGCTACACCAGCGCCGACGGGGATATCGTCTATGGCGGCAACACCTACACCGCCGTCCCGATTTCCCGTGGCGCCGTCGAGGCGACCAGCGAAACGGCGCGCCTGGCGCTCGAGATCACCTGCGCCCGCTCGGTCGGCGTGCTCGCCCTGTTCGCACTGCTGCCGCCGGACGACATCGTCGCCGTTACGGTGCGCCGCCTGCATGCCGGCGACGGCGAGGCGATCACGTTGTGGATGGGGCGCGTGCTGAACGTGACGCTGAATAACGTGTCCGCCGAAATCCACTGTGAAAGCGTCTATACCTCGCTCAAGCGGGTCGGCCTGCGCCGGCTCTATCAGAAGGGCTGCCCGCATGTGGTGTACGGCCCCGGCTGCGGGCTTGATCGCAATGCCTTCAAATCCACCAAAACCGTGTCGACGGTGTCAGGAACGTCGATCACGCTGGCGGCGATGGGCGCCTTCGTCGACGGCTATTTTGCTGGCGGCTACCTGGAATGGGAAAGTTCGGGTGGCTATTTCGAGCGCCGCGCGATCCGCTCGCAGGTGGGTGGCGTCGTTACCATCGGCTTTCCACTGCCGGGGCTGGCGGCAGCCGCCTCGGTCAATCTCTATCCCGGTTGCGATCACTCGCTGGCCACCTGTACCGGCAAATTCGCCAACCGGTTGAACTATGGTGGCATGCCTTATTTCCCCTCGAAAAACCCGTTTGACGGAACCATCATCTATTGAGATCGAACCATGATCTACGTTCAAATCTTCCTGTTGATCGCTTCGTATTTCATCAGTGCCGCCTTGGCGCCGAAACCGCCGGTGCCGAAGCCGGCGGCGCTGGAGGATTTCGACATCCCGCTGGCCGAAGAGGGGCGGGCCATCCCGGTTGTCTTCGGTGAAGTCGTCCTGAAAAGCCCGAGCCTGATGTGGTACGGCGATTTGCGGACCACACCAATCAAGCAAAAGGGCGGCAAGAAATGACCATTGTCCTGCACCGCCACTGCCGCGAGATCGGTTATTGCAATCGCGGCCTGCGCGACTGGTTCGCGCGCGAAGGGCTGGATTGGGCGTCATTCGTGAAGTCCGGTATCGATGCCGAGGTGCTGCGCGCTACTCAAAACGCGATGGCCGAGCGCGCCATCGCCGCCGCCGAAGGGGAGCAGCGTGGGTAGCAGTAAAAAAGTCACGGTCGGCTACCGCTATTACATGGGCCTTCAATTTGGCCTCTGCCACGGCCCGGTCGATGCGCTGCACGAGATTACGGTCGGCGACCGGGCGGCGTGGAACGGCAACCAGACGGCCAGCGGATCAATCGCGGTCGTCGCGCCCGAGCTGTTCGGCGGCGACAAGAAAGAGGGCGGCATCTTCGGCATTCTCGACGTGATGATGGGCGGCCCGGCGCAGACCGAAAACAGCTACCTGGTCAGCAAGATCGGCGCGGCAATCCCGGCTTTTCGCGGCATCCTGTCGGCCGTCTGGCGCGGCGGTCAGGTGACGGCCAACAACCCCTACGTCAAGCCCTGGGCCTTCCGCGTCAAGCGCATCCTGCAGGGGTGGTCATCAGGGTCGGCGTGGTATCCCGAGAAGGCGGAGATCGCCGGCTCCGAGCTGATCGGCGGGATCGCTTACAGCTCATACTGGTCTGCGACTTATTCGTTCGACCCGAACCAGGCGGCAATTACTCCGGAGGCTTCGGCGTCGACGAAGATCGTCTCGGACATGATTCCGACCGACGTATTGAAGATCACGCTCGTATCCGACTCGGGAAACGCCTGGTCGCGCTGGCTCGGATACGGCGCCGGAGCGGGGTGGTATGGCGGGTCCGTGTCCGACCCATTGTGGTGGTGCAAGCTATCCGTCAAGGATGCTGCCGGGAATGTGACGCGATGGTTCGACACG
>CAYRXO010000242.1:0-3986 GCA_964428215.1 uncultured Candidatus Accumulibacter sp.
GGGCGGTCGGCCATTTCTTTCCAGCGCGCCTGATCGTCGTCGGTGAAGCCGAGGTCGGCGAAACTGCGCACCAGCACATCGGGGTCGAAAATGCGCATCACCAGCTTTTCGCCAAAGGCGGTCGGCAGCGTCGATAAGCGCAATTCGGCTTCCTGGCCGTCGGCGGTACGCGTCTTGATGCGGCCATCCTGCGGCCGGCGCTTTTCGACCACGTCCATGCGGCCGAGAATCTTGACGCGGTTGACCATCGCCGCCATGACGCTCATCGGGATCTGGTACACCTGATGCAAGACGCCGTCGATGCGGAAGCGGACGATGCCGATTTCGCGCCGCGGCTCGATGTGGATGTCGCTGGCCCGCTGTTCGAAGGCGTATTGCCACAGCCAGTCGACGATGTTGACGATGTGCTGGTCATTGGCGTCGAACTGACGGTTGGTACGACCCAGTTCGACCAGTTGCTCGAATGACGACAGATTGCCGGCCGGTCCGCCGAGTTGGGCGGCGCGTTTGACCGAGCGCGCCAGGTTGTAGAACTCGATCAGGTAGCGCGCGATGTCCACCGGGTTGGCGATTACTCGGCGGATGTCCTTCTTGGCGATCGATTTGATTTCTCTTTCCCAGTCGCGCAGGAAAGGTTGCGTCGTAGCGATGACCACTTCGCGCGTCGTCACCTGGATCGGCAGGATGCCGAAACGCGTCGCATAGGCGCTGGACATCACTTCGGTGACGGCGGTGAAATCGACTTTCAGCGGATCGATATGGTGGTAATCGAGACCGACTTTCTCGGCCAGCCATTCGCCCAGATCTTCCAGGGTTAGCGGGCGGTGCGGTTCCTGCACCGTCTTCCATTTCTGGTCGGCGACGATCACCAGCGGATGCACGTTGTGCCGCTGCAGACGGCTTTCCTTCAACAGGGTGTCGGCTTCGGGTTTATTGATCAGCCCGTCCTCGACCAGCCAGGTGAGGATTTCACCGAGCGTCAGGCGATGATCGGGCAGATTGGCAAGCACGGTGGCAGGCATGGAGACATTCCAGGAGCGAGTTGTACTAAGACTACACCGAAGCGCGTGGGTGTACCTCGATCAGGCTGCGATCGAACGTTCTACGGCTGGAAAGATCGCCGCTCAGCCGCCGTGGGCGTAAGAACGCACTCCCGCCACCCGCCACGCGGCCAGTTTGCTGGCAAACGCTCGCGTGTAGGCCGGGCTGCTCGAAGGCAGGATCGCCGTTTCGTATCCCTGTTGCGCAAACCAGCCGGCGAATTTGCCGGCGGTCTGGCCGTTGAAACAGACGCGCTGCAGACGCGGCGCTTGGCTGCGCAAGGTGGAAAAGTCATTGACTTCCGCGGCGGTGATCGCCGCATCGAGCGCGCCTTCGCGCTGACAGCCGCGGTAGACATCCCAGACCCCGAGGCCGTGCCGCAGCAGCGTGCGCTGCTTGTCGGCATAGTCCATTGCCGGCAAGGGTTCGGCGAGCAAGTCGGCCAACAAACGCCAGAACTGATTCTGGCGATGGCCGTAATAGTGTTGTGCGGCAAGCGACGCCGGCGAGGGAAAGCTGCCGAGCAGCAGCAGCCGGATGCCGGCGTCGAGGATCGGCGGCAGCCCCAGCAAACGGGCCGAGCCACCGCTGTCTGGCATCAGCGGCCGGCGCCGATCGACAAGGCAAGCATCAGATCGTTGATCCGTCTGACGAATCCGGCTGGATCGTCGAGTGAACCGCCCTCGGCGAGCATCGCCTGTTCGAAGAGCAGGTTCGCCCAGTCGTCAAAACGCGTCTCCTCGTACTTCAGCCGCTGTACCGCCGGATGACGCGGGTTGATTTCGAGAATCGGCTTGCTCACCGGCGCCTGCTGGCCGGCCGCTTTCAGTATCCGCTGCAGATTGCCGCCGAGATCGTGTTCGTCGGCGATCAGGCAAGACGGCGAATCGGTCAGACGATGGCTGATCCGCACGTCCTTGATGCGCTCGCCGAGCGTCGTCTTGACCTTTTCGAGCAGTTCCTTGTATTCGTCGGCCGCTTTTTCCGCCTCTTCCTTCTCGGCGACATCTTCGAGTTTGCCGAGATCGAGACCGCCCTTGGCCACCGACTGCAAAGGTTTGCCGTCGAACTCGGTCAGATGGCCGGTCACCCACTCGTCGACGCGGTCGGAAAGCAGCAGCACTTCGATGCCCTTCTTGCGGAAAATCTCCAGGTGCGGGCTGTTCTTCGCTGCGGTGAAGGTTTCGGCAGTAACGTAGTAGATTTTCTCCTGCCCTTCCTTCATCCGCGCAACGTAATCGGCCAAAGACACGGCCTCGTCAGCCGTATCGGCATGCGTCGACGCGAAACGCAGCAGTTTGGCGATGCGCTCCTTGTTGGCGTAATCCTCGCCAGTGCCTTCTTTGAGCACGCGGCCGAATTCCTGCCAGAATTTGGCGTATTTTTCTTTCTCGGCGGCATCCTCGCTGTCCGCCAGACCCTCGAGCATGCCGAGCACTTTCTTGACGCAGCCGCCGCGGATGGTTTCGATGTCGCGCGACTGCTGGAGAATTTCGCGGGAAACGTTCAGCGGCAGGTCGTTCGAGTCGACGACGCCGCGCACGAAGCGCAGATAGATCGGCATCAGCTGTTCGGCGTCGTCCATGATGAACACGCGCCGCACGTAAAGCTTGACGCCGTGCCGCGCGGTGCGCTCGAAGAGATCGAAGGGTGCGCGCGACGGGATGTACAGCAACTGCGTGTATTCCTGCTTGCCTTCGACGCGGGCATGGACGTGCGCCAACGGGTCTTCGAAGTCGTGCGCGACGTGCTTGTAGAACTCGGCGTACTGCTCGTCGCTGATTTCTGACTTCGGCCGCGTCCACAGCGCCGACGCCTGGTTGACCGTCTCGTCCTCGTCGGTCGTCACCTGCTCCTTCTTCTCCTCGTCCCATTGCTCCTTCTTCATGACGATCGGCAGCGTGATGTGATCGGAGTACTTGACGATGATCTGGCGCAGTTTCCAGTTCGCCAGGAATTCGTCTTCCCCTTCGCGCAGATGCAGCGTCACTTCGGTGCCGCGCTGCGGGCGGTCGACCATTTCGACGGTGAAATCACCCTCGCCGGCCGATTCCCAGCGCACGCCTTGGCTGGTGTCGAGACCGGCGCGCCGCGAAGTGACCGTCACCTTGTCGGCAACGATGTACGAGGAGTAGAAGCCGACGCCGAACTGACCGATCAGATGTGCGTCTTTCGCCTGATCGCCGGTCAGCGCCGAGAAGAACTCGCGCGTACCCGACTTGGCAATCGTTCCCAGATGCTGGATCGCCTCGTCGCGCGACAGACCGATACCGTTGTCGGCGATGGTCAGCGTACGCGCGGCCTTATCGAAGGAAACGCGGATCTTCAACTCGCTGTCGTCACCGTAAAGGCTGCCGTCATTGAGCGCTTCGAAACGCAAACGATCGCAGGCGTCAGAAGCGTTGGAAATCAGCTCGCGCAGGAAAATTTCCTTGTTGCTGTACAGCGAATGAATCATCAAGCTCAGCAGCTGTTTGACTTCTGCTTGAAAGCCCAGTGTCTCTTTATCGGCACCCATGCCCTACTCCGTTGAAAACGTTGATGACAAAATTTTCGGATCATGCCGCCCGCAGGCGATGGGCTGGCAAATGAGGACGAAGGGGGCGAATTTCAAGCCCCATCGCACAGTCAATCCTCGATCGCCTGATAGCTGACTTCCACCACCTCGACTTCCCGCCAGCCGGCCGGACTTTGAAAACGCACCGTATCGCCTTCGCGCGCTTTGAGCAGTGCGCGCGCCAGCGGAGAAATCCAGCTAATGCGCCCGCGCAGGAAATCGGTTTCGTCGACGCCGACGATCTGATATGTCTGTTCCAGACCCTTTTCGTCGCACAGCGTCACAGTTGCACCGAAGAAGACCTGATCGAGATTTTCCCGCCGTGCGGCCGGATCGACGACTTCAGCCACTTCGATCGCGTGCGCCGCCCGGACGTGAGCTATGCCGG
>CAYRXO010000243.1:0-3981 GCA_964428215.1 uncultured Candidatus Accumulibacter sp.
CACCGCCGAGGAAATCTGGCGGCTGCAGAGCGGCGATGCGACGCAATCCGTAATGTTCGAAACCTGGCAGACGCTGCCGGCGCCGGCGGACGAAAGCGCGCTGCTCGAGAAATGGCGCCTGATCCGCGGCGTGCGCGCCGACGTGCTGCGCGCGCTCGAGGAACTGCGTATCGCTGGCCGGATCGGTTCGTCGCTGCAGGCGGCCGTCGAAGTGCACTGCGACGGCGACAAATATGCTGCCTTGGCCTCGCTCGGCGACGACCTGCGCTTCGTGCTGATCACTTCAAAGGCGAGTGTCGTCGCAGCGCGTGACGAACAACTGCGCTGCAGCCCGCTACCGCATGCCAAATGCGAGCGCTGCTGGCACGTACGCGCCGATGTCGGTGGTGACGCGGCGCACCCCGGCTTGTGCGGCCGCTGCCTGAGCAACCTGTTCGGCGAAGGAGAGTCGCGTGCCTGTGCGTAACATCGACCGCTGGCTGTGGCTGGCAGGAATCATCATCCTGCTCGATCAGATCAGCAAGTGGCTGGTGCTGGCCTTCCTGCAGCCGGGCGATTCGATCTACGTCGCACCTTTTTTCAACTGGGTGCTGACCTACAACCCCGGCGCCGCCTTCAGCTTCCTTTCCGACGCCGGCGGCTGGCAACGCTGGTTCTTCACCGCGCTGGCGCTGGCCGTCGCCGCCTGGATCGTCAGCACGCTGCGACGACACGTCAGCCAGTTCCGCCTGTCGCTGGCGCTGACGCTGATTCTCGGCGGCGCGATCGGCAACGTCATCGACCGCCTGCGTTTCGGCGCGGTGATCGATTTCATCCAGTGGCACGCCGCCGGCTTCTACTGGCCGGCGTTCAACATCGCCGATTCGGCGATCTGCATCGGCGCCGTGCTGATGGTCTGGGATCAACTGGCCAGCAAGCCGGCGAACGCCGCTGGCGATTCCACTACCGGCCCGACGACGCATGGAGGGAGAACGTGACCACCGGCGCCGAGCACAACGAAGCGGCGAGCGACCGCGTCGGCCCGGACAGCTATCTGACGTTGCATTACAGCCTGAGCGCGCTCGATGGCAGCGAGTACGTCAGCACCTTCGACCTCTCTCCGGCGACCCTGCTGATGGGCAGCGGCCAACTCGCCGAAACGCTGGAAAGCTGCCTGCTCGGGCTGCCGGTCGGCGAACGGCACGTCTTCGAACTGGTAGCCGCCGACGCCTTCGGCGAACACAACCCGCGCCTGGTCGAACGCATCGCCCGCAGCGCGCTGCCGCCGGAAGTCGAACTGAAAGAAAACTCGCTGATCGAATTCAGCGCGCCGGACGGCTCCGGCCAGTTCGCCGGCTTCCTGCGCGAATTGAACGAACACAGCGCACTGTTCGATTTCAACCACCCGCTCGCCGGGCGGGCCATACGCTTCGAAGTCGAAGTGATCGCCATCCTGTGAAGATTGAGCCATGAAAATCACCCTCGCCAACCCGCGTGGTTTCTGTGCCGGTGTCGATCGGGCGATCGCCATCGTCGAACGGGCGATCGAAAAATTCGGCGCACCGATCTATGTCCGCCACGAAGTCGTGCATAACCAGTTCGTCTGCAACGATCTGCGCGCCAAGGGCGCCATCTTCATCGACGATCTGGCCGCAGTACCGCCCGGCAACACGGTGATCTTCAGCGCGCACGGCGTCTCCCGCACCGTGCGTTGGGAAGCCGAGCAACGCGGCCTGAAAGTCTTCGACGCCACCTGTCCACTGGTGACGAAAGTACACGTCGAAGTGGCCAGAATGCGTCGGGAAGGCTGTGAAATCATCATGATCGGTCACAAGGGCCACCCGGAAGTCGAAGGCACGATGGGCCAATCGGACGACGGCATGTACCTGGTCGAGACCGTCGACGACGTGCGCAAACTGGTGGTCAACACACCGCAGCGTCTGGCCTACGTCACGCAGACCACCCTGTCGGTCGATGACGCGACGCAGGTGGTCAACGCGCTGCGCGAACGTTTTCCGGCCATCAGCGGGCCGAAGAAGGACGACATCTGCTACGCGACGCAAAACCGGCAGGATGCGGTCAAGCAACTGGCGCAAACGTCGGAGGTGGTGCTCGTCGTCGGCAGCCGCACCAGTTCCAATTCCAACCGCTTGCGCGAAGTCGCCGAACTGCGCGGCGCCCGGGCGTATCTCGTCGATGGCGCGGCGCATATCGACCCGGCGTGGCTGAACGGTGTCGAGCGCGTCGGCGTCACCGCCGGCGCGTCGGCCCCGGAAAATCTGGTCGCCGACGTCGTCCGCCAACTTGACTCAGAGCAAACGTCGCCGGTCGACGAACTGACCGGCGTCGTCGAAAACGTCACCTTCGCCCTGCCGCGCGAATTGCAATAGGGCAGAAACAAATTTTCGCTATCCGCCGCCGCTGGCCAGATGGAATTCAGGAGAAAATCTTCTCACTCGTCCAGAGCAATTCCGAAGCCGAAAACCGTTGAGCCCTGGAATGAGAGTTGCCATAAAACATAATCAAGGGTTATATGTAGCAACGTCTGTTCCGGCAGGTTTGACAATTGAGATTGCCCCAGAGAACGAGTATTCCGTGCGGGGTGTTTTGCCAGAAAATTAGCAATAATCTGCAACAAATTTGCGAGATAAATTTATTCTGGTTTTATTCTTCGAAATATAAATATTGATATAATTTAAATTTTTATTATTATCCACTACACGTAGGGCAGCATGGAAAAGTGTGAGGGAGTGCCGCTCCTTTTTCTGTCCCGCGGCCGGACGTGATTGCATTTCTCACGCAACCTTCCCGGAGGTGAACATGAAACTTGACGACTTTATTGCAAAACATGAAGGCAAAAAAATCGACTTCGATGGGGCATTTGGTGGCCAATGCGTTGATCTCTACAGGGCTTACCTGAAGGAAGTTCTAGGCATCCCACAGTCCCCGAAGATAAAAGGCGCATATGAGATATGGGACACGTTCGACAAAAAATATTTTACTGCAACGAAGAATACACCTGCAGGAGTACCTTCAAGAGGCGACATAGTCATCTGGAATTCAAAAGCGGGGCGCGGCTTTGGTCATGTCGCGGTCTTTCTGCACGGCAATGTTCACAAGTTCACCAGCCTGGATCAAAACTGGCCAACGCTATCCAAAGTGACACTTACAGAGCATACCTATTCACATGTGACTGGATGGCTTGAGCCGCGGCTGTTTCGTTTGACCTTAGACCGCCTACTTTCTATCTCGAAGAATGGTACGGAAAGAAAGTAACGCCGCCACAAGAAAAATTTTTCCATCGACGACTGTTCGGTCATCGGCAGAACGAGGAGAGGCTGTCAGATTTTTTGTGTGTGAGGCGAGAGGAGACTTTTCCACGGTGACGGCTGCCGAAGGTCCGTTCAGACCGTAGGCAGACGGCGCGGTGGGAAAGTCGGGGGTCATTTTACCCGCGAGCCGCTTCAAAGCGTTCGGGAGATAGGCCGCACGATGAACAGCGAAGAGTTCGTGGCTGCGATTGGCCGCTATGTCAGAGATGCCGCGGTTGAGGACAGCATAGCCAACCTGAAGAGTCCGCCAGGGCGGCTTTTACCGCCTGCCGAGCGCACCCGATCAGACTGATACAACGCCTTGCCTGCTGCAGATGCGGCGCAGGTAGATGCAATCGTCTCTGTGGCCGTTCATGAGGCCGTGTTCGGATTGCTCGCGGTGCTGGACGGTGCTCGAACTGTTGACGATGGGCCGGCCGCTTTGAGCTCAGCTATCTGGCGCCGACGGGCCGCGTACTTCTCAATGATCCGAAAGCGATTGGTCTTCACGATCTGCTGAACGCCACGAAGTAGTCAGGGTGCGTATTCCACAGCAAACTGGACAGTGATTCCAGGGCAAACTGGACAGTCATTTGTCCTAACGTAGCGCGCGGGATAACCGTGGCATCCTCGGTCAATTTGCCGAGGCCCACATGGCGAATACCAGGTTATCCATGCGCAAGATTGTTGA
>CAYRXO010000244.1:0-3971 GCA_964428215.1 uncultured Candidatus Accumulibacter sp.
ATATCAATGTGAGACGATGATGTCATGAATATTAAAGTTAGCGCTTATGCCCCTGACCCCTGACCCTCTCTGGCAAGAGGCTGGGGAAGATTGGCGAGTCGTCTGGCGACTTGCAAACTTAGCTGTTTTTTCCTTTTACCCACGGATGGAATTCCCCATGAGCGAACAAGAAAACCCTGTTTTTGCCATCGAGAAAATTTATATCAAGGATTTGTCTGTCGAAGTGCCGAACGCTCCGCAGATTTATCTCGAGCGCGAGACACCACAGATCAATATCCAGTTGCAAACCAAGGCGGCTGGCGTCGGCGAAGGATTGTACGAAGTGACCTTGACGACCACGGCCACTTCCAAACTCGGTGAAAAGACGGTCTTTCTCGTCGAAGTCGGTCAGGCCGGCATCTTCCGCGTGCAGAATGTGCCGGAAGAAAACATGGATCCCTTGTTGTCGATCGCCTGTCCGAACATTCTCTTCCCTTACGCGCGCGAAGTCGTTTCCGATGCCGTGATCCGCGCCGGCTTTCCGCCCTTGCTGCTGCAGCCGGTCAATTTCGAAGCGCTGTACATGGCACGCCTGCAACAGCAGGAAGCCGGACAGAATAATGCCAGCGAACAAACGATCCAGTAATCGGGCGTCGTGATGAAACACTTGCTCGCACTATTGCTTCTGGCAGGCATCGTCGCGCCAGGCCTGGCGGTCGAGTACCGCAGCGTCGACTCGCCGACGGTCCTCTACGACGCGCCGTCACAAAAGGGCAGCAAACTGTTCGTCATTCGTCGTGGAACGCCGGTCGAAATGGTCGTCGTTCTCGAGGGCTGGGTCAAAGTGCGCGATGCCGATGGCGGTTTGGCCTGGATCGAGAGCAAATATCTCAGCAAGAAGCGGACACTGATCGTTGCTGCAGCCCGGGCGCAAGTCCGGCAAAGCGCCGATGAAGCGGCGACGGTCGTCTTCGAAACCGAAAAGAATGTCGCGCTCGATTTTCTCGATAACGCATCGGGTGGCTGGTTGAAGGTGCGTCACCGTGACGGGCAAACCGGTTTCGTGCGCGCCAATCAGGTCTGGGGAGCCTGATAGAACATGCATCTTCTGGTCGTCGGGGCGGGCGCCTGGGGTACTGCCCTGGCGATCGCTTTCAGCGCTCAGCATGCAGTCGATCTCTGGGCACGGCAGGAGAAAGACCGCCACGCCTTGCGCAGCGATCGGGAAAACCGAAAATTCTTGCCTGGGCATCGCTTTCCGGACCGCTTGCGTATTGCAGAGGATTTCGGGAACGCGCTGGAGGAGGCGGAACTGCTGCTGATCGCCACGCCGATCGTTGGCTTGCGGGGAACGTTGCGCTTGATTCGCGAGCACGGATTGCGGCCGCCCTTGCTCTGGGCATGCAAGGGACTCGAAGCCGGCACGGCCATTCTGCCGCACCAGATCGTGGCTGAAGAATTGGGCGTTGAAGCCTTATGCGGCGCTCTTTCCGGGCCAAGTTTCGCCGAGGAATTAGCCAGCGGTCTGCCGACGGCGGTGACGCTGGCCGCCAACGATCCGGTTTTTGCACAGCAAATGGCGCTGGCCTTGCACAGCCGCCGCTTTCGCATTTACGCCAATGAGGATTTGCCGGGTGTCGAAGTCGGCGGCGCGGTGAAAAACATCATGGCCATCGCTACCGGTGTCTGCGATGGCCTCGGCTTGGGCTTGAACGCGCGTGCTGCATTATTGACACGTGGTCTGGCCGAAATCGCTCGCTTCGGCGTCGCGATGGGTGGTCATCCGCAAACGTTCATGGGGCTGGCGGGAATCGGCGACCTGATTCTGACCTGTACCGGCGATTTGTCGCGCAACCGGCAGGTCGGGCTGGCACTGGCGGCGGGGAAGACTTTGCCGGAAATTCTGCAGGAGCTCGGGCACGTTGCCGAAGGGGTGAATACCGCTCGCGAAGTGGCGCGACTGGCTGATCGACTGGCAATCGACATGCCGATCACGCACAGCGTCGATGCCATCTTGCATCATCAGGAACCGGCCGCGCAGGCGGTCGAAAAATTGCTCAGCCGCGATCCGAAAATCGAAGCCAGTTGAGCAGGCGAAGTATTCGTCGCTGACAGGCGCCGGTCGGAAGAACGGGTCAAAGCAAGACGTTGCGGTGCAATTGCCCAGCAGTATCGGCGCGCGAGAGAATTTTCATCGTACGCGCTCGACCACCGCACCAAGCTGCCTTAGCTTCTGTTCCATACTTTCATAACCGCGATCAAGGTGGTAAATGCGTTCGATCAGCGTTTCCCCCTGAGCGACCAGGCCAGCGATGACCAGGCTGGCCGAGGCGCGCAAGTCGGTGGCCATTACTGTTGCACCTTCGAGATGATCGACGCCGGTGACCATGGCATTGTGCGCATCGATGCGGATGTCGGCGCCGAGACGGATCAGTTCGACGGCGTGCATGAAGCGATTTTCGAAAATCGTCTCACGGATGATCGCTGATCCATCGGCAACGCAGTTGATGGCCATGAATTGTGCCTGCATGTCGGTCGGAAAAGCGGGGTAGGGTGCCGTCCGCAAGCTGACCGACTTGAGCCGCGCGGGTGCTTGCAATGCGATCGCATCGCGTTCGCAGTCAATCTCGCAACCGGCATCGAGCAGTTTGTCGACCACGGCATCAAGGTAGGATGCCGAGGTGTGGGTCAGGCGGACATGGCCGCCGGTGGCGGCGGCGGCACAAAGGTAAGTGCCTGTTTCAATACGATCAGCCATGATCGCATGCTCAGCGCCATGCAGACGTTCGACACCGCGAATACGGATGCGGTCGGTGCCGGCTCCGGCAATCTGCGCGCCCATCGACACCAGACAGTTGGCCAGGTCGACCACTTCCGGCTCGCGTGCGGCGTTTTCGATGATCGTTTCGCCGTCGGCCAATACGGCCGCCATCATCAGGTTTTCGGTACCAGTGACCGTGACCATGTCGGTGACGATGCGCGTCCCGCGCAAGCCGCGGCCGGTGGTGCGAGCATGAATGTAGCCGTGTTCGACGACGATTTCCGCACCCATCGCCTGCAGCCCCTTGATGTGCTGTTCGACCGGGCGGGCGCCGATGGCACAGCCGCCGGGCAAGGAAACGCGTGCCTCGCCGTGACGAGCCAACAACGGACCGAGCACGAGGATCGACGCGCGCATGGTTTTGACTAGATCGTAGGGTGCCAGGGGGGTGTTCAGCGCACGACTGTCGAGAGTCAGTGCCTGGTCGCCTTCTTGCTTGATTGTGGCGCCCATCTGCGCCAGCAGACGCAGCATGGTGGCGATGTCTTTCAGTTGCGGGACATTGCTCAAATGCAAGGCGTCGGACGACAGCAGGGCAGCGCAGAGAATGGGCAAAGCGGCATTCTTGGCGCCTGAGATGGCGATTTCACCAGTGAGAGGATGGCCGCCGCGGATCAGCAGTTTATCCACGTTCGGCGTTCCATTCTTCGGGAGTGCGGGTGCGCATCGACAAGGCATGCAGTTCGCCGCTGTCGAAGTGCGCACGCAGGATCTGATTGACCCGTTGTTGCCGTTGCACGCGGTTCTTGCCGCTGAATTCTGCGCTGACGATCAACGCTTCGAAATGGTGGCCATCGCCGGTGACCTGCAGATGCGCGCATGGCAAGCCGTCGGCAATGAACTGCTGAATGTGTTCGGGAAGCATCATCGATCAGGACCTCAATTTGTAACCGCTGCGTAACAGCAGCAAGGTGCCTGCCGCAACGACCAGGAAAGTTGTGCCGACGACGGCCAGGCTGGTTCGTGGATCGACGTCGGAGACGCCGAAAAAGCCGTATCGGAAACCGTCGATCATGTAGAAAACTGGATTGAAATGCGAAACGCGCTGCCAGAAAGCCGGCAAGGAATGAATCGAGTAGAAAACACCGGAGAGCATGGTCAGCGGCATGATCAGGAAATTCTGGAAAGCGGCCAACTGGTCGAATTTGTCGGCCCAGATGCCAGCAACCAT
>CAYRXO010000245.1:0-3928 GCA_964428215.1 uncultured Candidatus Accumulibacter sp.
CAAGGACCACGCCCCACAGAACTGCTCCCTCTTGAAGAAGATCGTGCTCAACTTGTTCCGTCTCGACACGACCGACCAGACCAGATGTAGCCTACGCATGAAGCGCAAGAGAGCGGCTTGGGATGACGCCATCCGGGCAAGGATCCTGGGGCTTACGCCACGATGACATCCGAGTAGCGAGGTCCTGAGGTTTGTGACGCGTGAACCACTCTTCGTTGAGCGCCGAAAACCCCATCTCGTTTATTGGACATTACAGCGGCTGCGAACGATAACTTTTGTTCGTCAGGCTTCTCGCGGCGTTGCTCAATAGCCGCCCGGACTGGCGAAGTTTTCGAAACGGGTGAATTCGCCGAGGAAAGTCAGGCGGGTGGTGCCGATTGGCCCGTTGCGCTGCTTGCTGATGATGATCTCGGCAACGCCTTTGTCCGGCGTGTCCGGGTTGTACACCTCGTCGCGGTAAATGAACATGATCACGTCGGCGTCCTGCTCGATGGCGCCCGATTCACGCAGGTCGGACATCACCGGCCGCTTGTTCGGCCGCTGTTCGAGCGAGCGGTTCAATTGCGACAAAGCCATCACCGGCACGTTCAGTTCCTTGGCCAGCCCCTTCAGCGAACGCGAAATTTCCGAGATTTCGGTGGCGCGGTTCTCGCCTTGCGTAGTGGCGGTCATCAGTTGCAGATAGTCGATGACGATCAGCCCGAGCGAACCGCACTGGCGGTACAGCCGGCGGGCGCGGGCGCGCAGGTCGATCGGGTTGAGCGCCGCCGTCTCGTCGATATAGATCGGCGCCTCGTGCATTTTGCCGAGTGCGAACGACAGACGTGACCATTCCTCGTCGTTGAGCCGGCCGGTGCGCACGCGATGCGCGTCGAGGCGGCCGACCGACGACAACATGCGCATCGCCAGTTGCGTGCCGCCCATTTCCATCGAAAACACGGCTACCGGCAAACCGACTTCGATGGCTACGTGTTCGGCGATGTTCAGCGCGAACGACGTCTTGCCCATCGACGGCCGCCCGGCGACGATTAACAGATCGCCACCCTGCAGCCCCGACGTCTTGGCGTCCAGATCGTGGTAGCCGGTTGGCACGCCGGTGATGTCCGACGGGTTGTCGCGGTCATGCAGCTCCTGAATCCGTTCGACGACCTGCGTCAGCAGCGGGTTGATATGCACGAAGCCGGTCTGGTGGCGGAAACCGCCCTCGGCGATGGCAAAGACTTTCGCTTCGGCTTCGTCGAGCAGCGTTTTCGGATCGCGGCCGCGCGGGTTGAGCGCGCTGTCGGCGATCTCGTCACCGGCGGTGACCAGCTGGCGCAGGATCGCCCGTTCGCGGACGATTTCGGCGTAGCGGCGGATATTCGCTGCCGACGGCGTGTTCGCCGCCAGTTGGCCGAGGTAGGCCAGGCCACCGGTGTCGTTGCTTTCGCCGGCCTGTTCGAGACTCTCGGCGACGGTGATCGCATCCACCGGCTTGCCGCGTTCGAGCAGCTTGCGCATCTGCCGGTAGATGCGCCGATGGTCGTCGCGATAGAGATCGCTTTCGGCCATCAGATCGGCGATCTTGTCGAAAGCGGCGTTATCGAGCAGCAGACCGCCGAGCACTGATTGCTCGGCTTCGATCGAATGCGGAGGAACGCGCAACTGCGCCAGCGTCGGGTCAGCCATGGAAGTCGGTCAGCAGCAAGCCGCGGCAAACGGAAAAGCGATCAGGCGGCGAATTCACGATCATACGATCAAAAGTCGAGGCGGCGGGCGGCAGGCGAAAAAAAGCCTTGCCCGCAGGCAAGGCTGTTGCGGTGGTGCGTGCAGGCTCAGATCTTGATCTGCTCGACGACTACCGCGACGGTGATCGTCGCCGGGGCATCGCTGTGCAGCATCACTTCCAGCGAGGTTTCACCGAGCGTCTTCAGCGGGCCGTTCGGCATGCGGATCGCCGACTTCTCGACCTGGAAGCCGAGCGCGCGCAGCGCGTCGGCAATGTCGAAGTTGGTCACCGAACCAAACAGGCGGCCATCGACGCCGGCTTTACGCGCGACCTGTACCACCGTGCCGTTCAGTTTCTCGGCCTCGGCCTGCGCCGCCGCCAGTTTCGCCGCCGCAGCGGCTTCCAGTTCGGCGCGCCGGGTCTCGAATTCCTTCAGCGCCGCCGGCGTCGCCCGCCGGGCCTTGCCTTTCGGGATCAGGAAGTTGCGCGCGTAGCCATCCTTGACCTTCAGCAGATCGCCGAGGTTGCCGAGATGAGCAATTTTTTCCAGCAGAATGATTTGCATCGTCTCGTCCTCGCTTACTGATGATTATCGGTGTACGGCAGCAGCGCCAGGAAGCGCGCGCGCTTGATCGCCACCGACAGCATGCGCTGATAACCGGCTTTGGTGCCGGTCAGCCGGGCAGGCATGATCTTGGCATTCTCGGCGATATATTCCTTGAACAGATCGACGTCCTTGTAGTCGATCTCCTCCATTTTTTCCGCGGTGAAGCGGCAGAACTTGCGGCGCTTGAACAGGCCGCTACCGCGCTTCTTGACGTTCTTGTCATCCTTCTTCTTGAAGAATCTGGCCATCTTGATTTCCTTCGACAAATTCGATCGTGGTGATGTGCAGTCTGGGTTGTCGGCTGTTGCGGCTGCGCGCGGCGAGAAAACCGCCGATACGCAATGCCGCTCCGGGTCGCGCGGCCTGCAGCCACTGCGCCGTCTGACCGACGGCCAATGCCTGGATGTCGCATTCGACCTGCCGCGGGCTGCCGGCTTCGATCTGTTGCGAGCGGTGCGTGATCAGGCATTCGACCACCGGCACGCCGGCCGGGGTGTAACGCAAGGCTTTCCGCTCGACCAGCGTGCCGGTCAGCTCGAGGCGATTCAGTGCGGCGATTCAGCCAACCCCGACACTCAGGCCGCCGGTGCCGCCGGCGACTCGCTCGGCGCCGCTTCCCGCGTTTCGAGCATCGACTTCGATTTCTCATCCTTCATCATCGGCGAAGGCGTCGTTACCGCCCGCTTGGTGCGGATGATCAGATGGCGCAGAATCGCGTCGTTGAACTTGAAACCGTGATCCAGCTCGCTGAGCGTCGCGTCGTTGCACTCAACGTTGAGCAGCACATAGTGCGCTTTATGCAGCTTCTGGATCGGATACGCCAACTGGCGGCGGCCCCAGTCCTCGAGCCGATGAATCCGGCCTTCGCTGCCGGCGATCAGCGCCTTGTAGCGCTCGACCATCGCCGGCACCTGTTCGCTCTGGTCCGGATGGATGATCAGGACAATTTCGTAATGGCGCATGCACACTCCTTATGGGTAAACCCCCCGCCATGCGAACGGTAGGGCAAGGTGGAAAAAGCCGATAATTATAGCGGCTTGCCGTACCGACGGGCAATCGTTGTTTGCTTGTTGCGTGGCAGTTGTTTGCGCAACCTCGACAAGTGGGTACAGCGCAAGTTACGCTGCACTCTCTGAGAACAATGGGGCCAATCGGGCTATTGGGAACTGCGCAACGCGGCGTATCGGTCCGCGAAGTGTGTCACATCAGTTAGGGCGGTACGTGGCAGGTGCCGTAGACGCCGCTGCAGTCGATCGCACGCCGCCTGCACTTCGTTGAACATATTCGACTACCAAGCCATGTGCCCAGAAAGGGATTTTCTTCAACAAAACACCGGAAATTTGGCACTTTCTTCCATGTGAGAGGGACGCTGATCCGCAATCATTACCACGCAAATCGGAGGTTCAGCAATGGGCGGCTCCTGTAGCCCCGGAACTCTTGGCTATTGTGATGAAGCCGAGGATCTGAACGACGGCACCATGATACGGGCTCGGTCTCCTCGACCAGGCCCCATCGGAATAGATGACCACTCGACCTTGAGCAGCCATCATGTTTCCTTGCTTAAGGAAACGCAGATTTATTCCCGCCAGCCCCCACACTTAATATGACAATGT
>CAYRXO010000246.1:0-3927 GCA_964428215.1 uncultured Candidatus Accumulibacter sp.
CAGAAAGAGCTTGCACAGTATTACCCTCTAATTGTTGCCCGGACCTTCGGAAGCCTTGTTGAACATGAACTGGCTGATCAACTTTTCCAGTACCACTGCCGACTGGGTTTTGGCGATGGTATCGCCGGCAGCCAGCATCTTTTCATCACCACCGGGGTCGAGGCCGATGTATTGTTCGCCGAGCAGGCCGGCCGTCAGTATGAGCGCGAAAGTGTCTTTCGGGAAATGATAACGGTTGTCGAGGGTCAGTACAGCTACGGCTTCATAGGTCTGCGCATCGAAATAAATTTCGCTGACCCGTCCGACGACGACGCCGGCACTCTTTACCGGGGCGCGCACCTTCAGTCCGCCGATGTTGGCAAATTTGGCGCTGACCTGATACGTCTCGGCGAAGTTGGCTGCCGACAGATTGCCAACCTTGAGGGCCAGAAAAAGAATCGCTGCGAAACCCAGGGCAACGAAGCAACCGACCCACAGCTCGAGTGTCTTGCGGCTCATCCCGCCTCCCGAAACATGAAAGAAGTCAATACGAAGTCGAGCGCCAGAATGGCCAGCGCCGACTTGACGACCGTGCTCTTGATCGAACTGGAAACCCCCTCGGCCGTTGGTTCAGCGTCGTAGCCTTCGAAAACGGCGATCAGCGAAACGGCGATGCCGAAGACGAAGCTTTTGACGATACCGCTCCAGACATCATAACGGAAATCGACCGACGCCTGCATTTGCGACCAAAAAGCGCCGTTATCGACGCCGATGAAGACGACGCCGATCAGATAGCCGCCGAAAACACCCGTGGCCGAAAAAAGAGCCGCCAACAACGGCATAGACAGCACGCCACCCCAGAAGCGCGGCGCCACGACGCGGGCGATCGGGTTGACGGCCATCATGTCCATGGCCATCAGTTGCTCGGTGGTTTTCATCAGCCCGATTTCGGCAGTGATCGACGAACCGGCGCGCGAAGCGAACAGCAGCGCGGCAACGACCGGACCGAGTTCGCGCACCAGTGACAGGGCAACCAGCACGCCGAGGGCTTCTGCCGAACCGTAACGCTGTAAGGTGTCGTAGCCCTGCATGCCGAGAACCATGCCGATGAACAGCCCGGAAACCATGATGATCAGCAGCGACTGGAAACCGGAGAAATAGATCTCGCGGATGGTCAGATGCAGACGCCGGAACGACTGGCCCGACCAGCGCAACAGCATGATCAGGAAGCGGGTGGCGTAACCAAGGCGTTGCAAGGCGCTGGTCACGATGTGACCGAGCGTCAGCAGGACGCCGATCAACGCCGATGGTTGCCGTTCTTCATCCGCCATGCGACCCTCCGCCGAGCATTTCCTGCGCCAGCGCTTTGGCGGGATAGTGAAAAGGAACCGGGCCATCGGCCTGTGCATGCACAAATTGATGCACGAAGGGATGGGTCGAGGCCCGAATTTCGTCCGGCGTTCCCAGCGCGACGATCTTGCCGCCGGACATGAAGTAAATGTAGTCGACGATGTGCAGCGATTCCTGGATGTCGTGCGTGACCATGATCGTCGTGGCACCCAGCGCGTCGTTCAACTGGCGGATCAGTTGGCCAATGATGCCCAATGAAATCGGGTCCAGTCCGGCGAAAGGCTCGTCGTACATGATCAGCATTGGGTCGAGCGCGATCGCCCGCGCCAGCGCGACGCGACGGGCCATGCCGCCGGAGAGCTCGGCCGGCATCAGCGCATGCGCGCCGCGCAGCCCGACAGCGTTGAGCTTCATCAACACCATGTCGCGGATGATTTCTTCCGACAGATCGGTGTGTTCGCGCATCTGGTAAGCAACGTTGTCGAACACCGAGATATCGGTAAATAAAGCACCGAACTGGAACAACATGCCCATCCGACGGCGCAAGGCATACAATTCTTCGGCGTTGAGAGCGGGTACCGACTGACCGTCGACCCGAATCTGCCCGCGGCTGGGGCGCAACTGTCCGCCGATCAGACGCAGCAACGTTGTCTTGCCGCAACCGGAGCCGCCCATCATCGCCACAACCTTGCCGCGAGGGATATCCAGACTGATACCCTGGAGTATCGGTCGATCCTCGTATGCAAAATCCAGATCCTTGATTTCGACGAGATTCTCGGTAGGCACTGAGCAATTCCAGAATAATGAAAAGGACGCATTATAACCCTGGGCGCTACCACCAGGAATGTGAATAACTTGACGAAGATATAATTGTGGAATAATGCTGGGACTTCGGTTTCGCCCCTGCTTCCGGGTTCAAATGCTTACTTCGTTTGACACTACCGATTCTGAAAAGCCGTTATTGCTGATCGTCGATGACGATGCGCTGATCTGTGACACACTGAGTTTTTCGTTGAGTTCGTATTTCGAGGTGATCAGCAGTCATTCCCGCCCGCACTGTCTGCAGCTGGTGGCCCAGTTGCGCAGGCCACCCGATCTGGCACTGCTCGATCTCGGCCTGCCACCGCTGACACATCGCCCTGATGAAGGTTTGGCCTTGATTTCCGACTTGCTCAAACTGACGCCTGAAGTCCGTGTGGTGATCCTTTCCGGACAGAGTGACGAAGGAAACGCCCGGCATGCGCGGACGCTGGGTGCGGCCGATTTTGTCGCCAAACCTTGCGACCCGGCGGATTTGCTGCAAGTTCTCGAGCGGGCGTTGACTTTTCGTGCTCTCGAAATACGTCCTGGACATGAAGCCGGACTTTCAACGTTGATCGGCAGCAGCCCGGCTATCCAGAAACTGCGTCAGCAATTACGCCAGTACGCTGAGTTGCCTTTTCCAGTGCTGATCGAGGGCGAGTCGGGCAGTGGCAAGGAAATCATCGCCTCGAGCGGCCTGCATTATGAAACCAGACGCTGCAACAAACCCTTCCTGGCGCTCAATTGTGCGGCCATTTCAGCCAATCTCGTCGAAGCCACACTGTTCGGCCATGCGCGCGGCGCCTATACCGGTGCAGTGGCCAGCAAGACCGGATATTTCGAAGATGCCGGCGAAGGCACCTTGTTTCTTGATGAAATTGGCGAACTAGCGCTCGAACTGCAGGCCAAACTGCTGCGCGTCCTCGAGAACGGTGAATACCAGCGCGTTGGCGAGACCCAGAAACGAATCAGCCATGCGCGGATCATCGCGGCGACCAACCGCGATCTGCGCAAGGAAGTGCGTGCGGGCAATTTCCGTAGCGATTTGTACCATCGTCTGTCGGTCTGTTCGATCGCTGCGCCACCTTTGCGAGAGATGGCAGACGACAAGTTGCGGCTGCTGCATCACTTTCGACGGCTTTATTCCGGACAGACCCACCTGCCGCCGTTTTCGCTGTTGCCTGAAGCAGAACGAATCTGGCTCGATTACCCCTTTCCGGGCAACGTCCGCGAATTGCGCAACATTGTCATCCGCTTGCTCACCAAATACGCAGGCAGACCGGTTGATGTCCCAGCACTGGCCAGTGAACTCGATCTGCCGGATGAACCATTGCCAATGCCCGTCAACGCCGGTGATGAATTGAGCGGGGAAAGCGTCGATAGCCTTTTCGAATCCGCCACCCGTCGTCTGCGGCAACGGGAGGCTTTCAGTCTCGATCAACTGCTGGGTGCTACCGAACGCGCCTATATAGAAGCTGCCTTGAAATTGGCGCATGGCAACGTCAGTCAGGCCGCACGCATGCTGGGCATTCATCGCACGACCCTATACAACCGCATGGAATCGTCGGCGCGCGGCTCATGATCTATCTTGAGCACTTCGGCTTGCATGAAGCCCCATTCCGCATTACGCCGCATACCGATTTCTTTTTCGACGGTGCCAAACGTGGTGCGACGCTGGAAGCCCTGATTTACACCATCACGCACGATGAAGGAATCGTCAAGGTCAGCGGAGAAGTCGGCAGTGGCAAGACCATGCTCTGCCGGATGCTGCTCGAGCGCCTGCCCGCCGATGTCGAA
>CAYRXO010000247.1:0-3881 GCA_964428215.1 uncultured Candidatus Accumulibacter sp.
TCGATCTTCGCGGCCAGTCGGCGGAATGCGTTCATGCTCATCAGTAGCCCGCCTCTTTCTGGTGCCGGAATGCCAGGACATAGACCGCATCGGCGGCCGGTTCGTGGCGGTACAGGGCCACATAGCCGGAATCCCCGAAGGCAATGACCAACTCGCGCAGCTCCGGCATTTCAGAGAACGGTCGGCCAATGTCGGGGCCGTTTCCAGCCGCAGGAATTGCCGCTCGATGGCCTGACCGGCTCGCCTGGCGGCATCCGGGGCCTTGACGGCAAGAAAGCGCCGGCATCGCTCCAAGCCTTCCGCCGCGCCTTCGGTGACGATTATTTGTGGCACTCAGGCACTGCCTTTTCGTCTTCGGTGCCCCAGATGTTCAACCAGGTGCGCACTTCCTGGCCGGTCAGGTGCCGGCCGGTTTCCTGATAGGCTGCCCAGGAAGCCAAGGCTTCCTGCTTGAAGCTCTCGCGGGCTTCCTCGCGCTCGACGTATTGCTGGATGGCTTCAAGCATGATCCAGTGGGGCGAGCGGCGGCGCTGGCTAGCAAGGTGCTGGACGCGACGTTTGAGTGTGTCGTCGATCTTGAGGGAGGTTGCCATAGTGGGACCTATTATCACGTAGTAATACCAAGTGATAACTTAGTGCTTTCTGCCCGGTCCGTCAAACGATCATTAGTCGGCCAAGCCGGGCACTGTCCGGCAACATGCGTGCACAACGAGTTGTCGGACATAAAGATCGGCGGACGGAATGACGGACACAAGGGGTGGCAATGGCACTGATCGGGTATGCGCGGGTATCGACGGCAGAACAGGGCGCCGCCTTGCAGACGGACGCGCTGCACAAGGGAAGTGCGGATTAATTCGAGTTTGCTGCCCAGGCGGCAAATTAACCAATTGATTTTATTGTCTCTAAAATGCCGAAAAGTGAATTAATCTGCGTTTCCCAAGGCGGGCTGCGAGCGCGTTTTCGAGGACACGGCTTCCGGAGCCAAGGCCAAGCGCCCCGGCTTGGCTGACGCGATGGCCTACTTGCGCGACGGCGACTGGATCGACTCGGGCGCTTCCTGCCGCACCTGATCGAGACGATAGGCGCGCTGGAAGCGCGAAGCGTCGGCTTCCGTTCGCTGACGGAGCCATCGACACTACCACGCCGGGCTGGCGCAAGCCTGTCGTGACCGCCGGCAAGTTGCAGCGGGCGCGAGAGCACTTCGCCAACGGGCTGAACGTCCGGGAGGCGGCTACACGACTCAAGGTGAGCAAGACGGCGCAGTACGCCGCGCTGCAATCCGGCAGTGCCGCCAACTCCTGACAGTCCGTGCAGCTGCCTTCTGAAAATGACAAGGACATTGTCGCATCGGCCGGCGGCTGAGGGAAGAATGGCCGCGCGGACCCGGCACGGCGCTTTCAGGGAGTCGTCTCAGAAAATGGAAAAATCGTACGCCAAGTAATTTGGCAAAACCGTGCTGTCACATCGGAGGGAAAACCCTATTTGCCAATCAATCAGTCACATCAACGCAAACGGACCGCCAGTCGCTAAGCTTCAGGCGGGGAGACCCGTTTTCCAACGACAAATGAGTTGCACATTTTGTGCGCGAAAGGGTTCATTTTTCCCGAAAAATGAACCATAATTATTTTTCCGGATCATTTTGGCGCAATGCAGAAGAGAACCATGCCAACAATTCAAGATAGAAATGAATTGTCCGGTCCCGGAGTCAACGTGGCCTTGTCGTCTGTCTGTTCCCAAGCATGATCATTCCCGGATCTGTCAGAAATAGTGCGATGGCGGAAATGAAAAACTCAGGGCGTTTGCTCTTGGGCCGGGCATCGTTTCTTGACCGATTGGCCTCACGTGTCATTTGTCCTCTATCGAACTGCAGCAGACATTGTTGTTGGGCGGTGTGCGTCTGGAATCGTCAATCCGCTCGACAATCTTTTACGGCACCCTTTCCGGCCGGACAGCAATAAGCGTTTTTCTGTCCGCCGGTCGATTTTTTGTCCCCGTTTTTGTCCACCCCTAGGAGGCACCCATGAGCGAAATCAAGACCACAGCAGAAGAGGTCAAGGATCCAGCCAAACCTGAAACACTCGGCCCGGTAACGGCGGCGAAACCCGCCCAAAGCACAGAAGCGCCAAACAAGGCTCCGGAAAAGCCGGCCGCAAAAACAGCCAGTAAACCGGCGACGACGCGCTCGGCCGCAGCGAAACCCGCAGCTTCCGTAACGCCTGCGCCGGCGAAAAAGGATGCCGCCAAGGGCAAGGACGCGAAAAGCGGCAAAGGGAAAAACGGCAATGGCAAAAGCGCCAGTCAGGACAAGGATCCTGCAGCCGCGCAACATTCCCAGCGCAAGCCACCGCTGAAAACCAAGTTCTATGAAGAACGTCTGGCCAAACTGCAGATCGAACTGGTCAAACTGCAGGAATGGATCAAATTCAAAAAACTGAAAGTCGTCGTGCTCTTCGAAGGACGCGACGCGGCCGGCAAGGGCGGTACCATCAAGCGCATCACCGAAAGTCTCAGCCCACGCGTCACCCGTGTAGCCGCCCTGCCCGCGCCGACCGACCGCGAGCAGACGCAATGGTATTTCCAGCGCTATGTACAGCATCTGCCGGCCGGCGGGGAGATGGTTCTCTTCGACCGCAGCTGGTACAACCGCGCCGGCGTCGAACGGGTGATGGGCTTCTGCACCGACGAGGAATACAGTGAATTCCTGCGCACCTGCCCGGAATTCGAGCGCATGCTCGTACGCAGCGGCATCATCCTGATCAAATACTGGTTCTCGGTCAGTAACGAGGAGCAGGAACGGCGCTTCCAGAAGCGCATCTTCCATCCCGAAAAGCACTGGAAGCTCAGCCCGATGGACCTCGAATCGCGGGCCAGATGGGTCGATTACTCACGCGCCAAAGATGCAATGTTCGCGCATACCGACATCAAGCAAGCACCGTGGTACGTGGTCGATGGCGACGACAAGAAACGCGCCCGCTTGAATGTCATCAGCCACCTGCTGAGTATGATCGACTACGAAGATCTGACTCCCGAGCCGATCGTTCTTCCGCCACGCCAGGATGAACATGGCTATGTGCGGCCGCCGCTTTCGGATCAGACGTTCATTCCTGAGATTTATTGAGCGCTGCCACCTGCGACAAACACGCTGCGCCGCTCGGCGCAGCGTCGTACGATCAAGCACAACTGAAATCGTGCTCCGCTGGCCCGGCCTGCCGCCCGCTTAGAAACAATCAGCGGACTGCCTGCGCAGGCACTTCCCCCTCCTCACTGATGGTCGCGCGACAGATTTGCCGATGCAGTCAACGATGTGGATCGTCTCTTCAGCGGCGTTGCCGACAAAGAGGTAGATACCGGCTTGCGAGAAGCCCGGCGCCTGCTTCAACCTAGAAACCGCAGTTTCGGGCGTGCAATCTGGCTGAAGCTCAGGCAATGTGCGGTGTTTGGACCGAGGGTGGAGGTCACCGAATGGGTGAGGCGAAACGCAAGCTGGAGAAGCGCAAAGAAATGCTTTTGTCGTGTGCTGGAGTACAGACGATGGCGGGCAGGGTTCAGGTGCGCTGGGAGACGGAAAGCGCCGCGACGCCGATGGGTCAGTTGGCCTACTTCATCGAGTTTCTGAACCTGACGGGACTCTGGTCACGCTGGCTGGGCGGCTGTCCGTTGACGTACAGCCGCCCAAACGCGCCGTAGAATCGTGGACGTTCTGGGCACGTGGATGCTGTCGATCCTGTCGGGACACCGGCGCTATTCGCACGTCACGACGATCCGTGGCGACGGGGTGAATCCGGGCTTGCTGGAAATGGCCAGAGTCGTTTCCGAGGATGCCCTCCGTAAGGGGTTACTGCACATTCCGGAAGCTGCCGGGACGAACTGGCTCGACGGGC
>CAYRXO010000248.1:0-3815 GCA_964428215.1 uncultured Candidatus Accumulibacter sp.
GATTTTCAATCTTCCCATCATCGTTTCCGATCTTGACCGTTTCCGCCCATGCCATTCATGGTTTCGATGCGCGTCAGCCTTTCCGAAACCGACTGCATGTCCCTGTGCTTAGACTCATTCAGTTGCTCCACCCTGGCGGATGTTTCCGATAACTGCTTGGCAATGAAATCGAATTTCACGGAAAGGTCGCGTGTCGTCGCCCAACTTGACGCAAGCGCCGTGACAACACTAATAATCAACGCCGTGATTAGTGATCGAACGTCCAATTTCGCACCGCTTTCCCCAAACTCGGCAACGCGTGTTGCCGAGATCACAAACGGCAGATGGTCAGGAAGGTGTTGCAGCAAGTTCGACCAGTGCGCCATCATTTATCCTTACGCGACTTGAGGTAGTCCGCCCACTCGTAATTTCCGTCTTCGTCTTCCGTCACGCTCGGAATTAGGTAGTTGAACACGAACACGGAAATGACAGCCAGGATTGCGCCGCCGATGAATACGATCACGACCCACATGAACGACGCCAAACTGCTATGGAAGACGATGAAATCGAGCATGGTCAGCCTTTCGGGTTTCGCCAAGTGAGAGCTTCGCGCTCAAGATATTCTTCTGTCAGAACCGGCAAGTCAGGGTGGGCAATACCGTTGTCGAGTCGACCAGGTTGCTGCGCAGCATCCCTGTATCCGCTTCCGTCAGTCCCGACGGCTGGTGCGTCTCCACTTTTACTTGGCAATCCAACCCGCTTGGACGTGGCGAATGTTGCCCAGATGTTGAACACGAGCAGAGTAAGCAGGCCAACAAACTGCACGATTTGATCGTCAGAAAGCGGGATGGCATAGCCGTAACTCCGCGCAATGGCTGCGGCAGAAACCAGCAAAACGGCCAGCGCATTTGCGAGACTCTGGCGGTTTTTCCAAGTCTCGGGGTTGATGATTTCTTCGCCGGCCTTGATGACACGAAGGAAGTCAGGGAGCGCGAACAGCCTACCGATTGCGTTCATTGATTTCCTTCCTGATGCGATCTTCCTCGCGCTGCGCCTCGATGATCTCGCGCGGAGTCAAGGCAATACCGTGTTCGCGCATGAATTGGATGCGTGCTTGATAGGCTCGCTGATGATGGCGATTGATCGCCTTGAGTTGCGGGGTCATACTGAATCCGCCGCGCGCTGCATGCGCCTGGCGATGCGTCGCGCCCATCCGCGCCCGAAGTTCGGCCAGGTCGAAAGGCTCGCCATAAAGGCAAGGCGCTCTGACAGGTAACGAAGCACGACGGTGCCTGATGGAAGGGACGCCAACTTGGCACGCGATACCGGGCCGAAGTGCCCATCATCGGCAACGCCGATGGCTGATTGCAGCTTACGAATGGCCGTTTGAATGCCGGAATTCACCGCGAAGTCGAAGACCTCAAGCCGCACCGCAAGGGAAGCCTGATCGCCAAGCGGCAACCAGAAATCACGGTAATAGATGGCCTTGGCCGTTCCGAGATCCAGATCCTTGATGTTCAGGGCAGGATATGTACGTTTGGTAATTCCAAACTTCGTTTCACCACCAGGATCGGCCGGATTGAAGACGTAGCCACCCTCTTCGCCGATCAGTTCGCGGAATGCGGCATTGAATGCGCGGTCCTGTTCTATCGTGGTCATTTCTTCCCCTTCGGTTCGAGTGCCAGTTCGGACAGAATGAAGGCCAAAACTGCCAGGTAAATGGTCAGTTCTAGCCAGTGCATGAAGTCGAGATAGCTCACTGCTGCACCTTGTAGCTGGCAATCATCATCCTAGCCGTCGTAATGGCGATGATGGCGGCCTGCTTCTGCTCTGGCGTCATATTGGAGTCCTTGACGACATCGACAACGACGGCGAATACGGCCTCACTCATTTGCTTGATGTCACCGATCTCGGTAGCGGTCGAACAAACAGCCAGGGCAACTGGCTCAATTTCACCCAAGCGCGCCTTTGTATCGGCGGGAATGTCAGGAGACACTTGCAGGCCGGCGAGCGTGCCGAGGATGACCGGGCAGGCTTGCTCCTTGATTTGCTCAACAGATGGCTGGTTTCCCGTTGTTGCGCAGCCGGAAACAAGTGCGATGATGCACGCCGCAATGATTGCAATGAGGAACATGAAAACTGGCGAATACACACGATAGCGACTCATTTCTTCTTCCTTTTCCAGTGACAACAATCATTTCCAACAAGAATTTGTGCAAGTTGCGATTCAATGCGCTTAACAATGGTATTTATCACAACGAGCATTCCGACAATGTTTCGCTTGCGCTTCTTCACTTAGTCACCCTCCAGCGAGTAAAGGCAATCAACAAAATCGAACCAGTCGTAGTCAATCTCTGAATCAGCGATTTCTTCTTCCTTGTCTTCTGGCTTCGCTTCTTCGGTCATTTTTGAACCTCAAGAGTTACCGAAACGCCACGATCTTCGCAGTCTTCGAGTTTGGCGAGAAGCAGGCCAAAAGCGTGCTGTGATGGAATGACGCCAGCGCGACCGCGCACTCCACCCAGAATGACGTCGCACTCAGAGAAAGGGCCAAGCCATCCGAGACCCACTGCGTCGGGAAGTATCTTTCCGTGGTGAGTGGAGTATTGCGTGACGACTTCATATCGTCCAGGCTGTAGATTTTGGCGTCCATTTCCGGCTCCGGCAAAGCAAAGTCTCAGGTTGTCGACATAGAGTTCGCTGTTCTCGATGCGCAGGTTCATCGTGGCCTCCGATTCAGAACCCAGGCGTCTTGATGCTTCGCGCCGCACGACGAAGCCGCTGCCGATGCTGCTGCGCTGTCTTTGGCGTACCGAATGTGCGAGCAAACTCTGCGTCGTGACGCTCTGCCGCGGACGGATCGTATGTGTCAGCATCCTGCTTGAGATAGGCCAGCTTCAGCGCCCAATCCAGCATCTTGGCGTGATACTTGTTCGGAATCTCAGGCTCGTCGCTATCGTCCTGCAGCGCATCGGCGTAGCGATAAACTTCCAGTGACAAGGTAGCGACTGTCGAAGGCGTGGCATCGAGAACAAATGTTCCGTCTTCGTCAATCCGGTATCCCTGCAGATCATGGTGGCGACCGAATTGCTGATGGTACACAAATCCTGATTCGCGTTCTGCCAGGCGCAGCAACTCTGGCTCGTCAAGCGCAACACCATCTTTCGACGTGACCAATGCCGCATTGACGCGGATGATGCTTTTGTCGAGCGCGTAGTCAGTCACGCCCACAGCGACATCTACTGTGAAAGACTCGCGGTCATAGATCATCAGGCCGCGATCAACCGCCTCGATCAGCGCTTCGTTGATGTACCCGTCGACTTCTCGATCGCTCCACAGGTATGGCTTTTTGGTGTCGCATACGCGGCCCCTGAAGTCAGAACGAAGCTCACCGAGATTCATGTCAGGCGTTTTCCAGGTTCTCACGCGCCATGACCAGGCAATTCTGACGCAGCCGTGATTCGGACAGTCCGATCACGTCTCGCTCAGAAACACCGATCCTGCGGGCATGGGCCCTGAGTTCGTCACCGGTCAAATCATGGACCGAGCGACTGATTGCAAAACTTGCCGGCTGCGGTGAAGCAACCGGCGCAGATTCAAAAACGGCACCCAAAGATGCCGCTTGATTCGCACTCCTGCGCGGACGGCCCATGCTTAGACCCCGTTACGAGCAGGCCGGGCCAGCAAGGTCATGCGGATGTTGGTTCCGACAACCAGGGTGGTCAGCGTGCCGACGATCTTCAGTCCGATGCCACGGTCGTTATCGGCTGGAGCAAGTTGCGCCAGGTTCGGCTTGACAGCCCGGACTAGGCCGGCAGCACCCTGGCCGGTCGTAT
>CAYRXO010000249.1:0-3788 GCA_964428215.1 uncultured Candidatus Accumulibacter sp.
ACGCCCAGCCCCAGGCCCAGCGCGCGGGCCGAGAACGGCGGGATCACCGTCAGCGCCCGCAAGTTGCTGGATATCCTGCGTTCCTTGCCGGAAAACGCCGAAGTCAGCCTGCTACTCGAGGACAAACGCATGCTGATCAAATCGGGCAAAAGCCGGTTCAATCTGCAAACGCTGCCGGCAGCCGACTTTCCCCGTCTGGCGATTGCCGAGGGAAATGTGCGAACACTGGCTTTGCCACAAAACCAGCTCCGTCGCCTGTTCGGACAGACCTTATACGCCATGGCCCAGCAAGATGTCCGTTACTATCTCAACGGTTTGCTGCTGATCATCGAGGAATCCGAGTTGCGCGCCGTAGCCACCGACGGTCATCGGCTGGCGTATTCGAGCATCACGCTGCTCGGTAACGACAACTTGCCCTACCAGGATTTGATCATCCCGCGCAAGACGGTGATCGAATTGAACCGATTGTTGGCCGACAGCGAAGAGACGCTCAGCATCGACATCCTGCCGACGCAGGTCCGTTTCTCCTTTGGCCAGATCACCCTGGTTTCCAAGCTGATCGACGGTCGTTTCCCGGATTATCAGCGGGTCATCCCGTCCACCCTGCGCACGGTCATCGAGGTCAATCGTCTGCAATTGCTGCAATCGCTGGCACGTGCGGCGATCTTGACCACCGAAAAGTTTCGCGGCATCCGGCTGGTTCTCGCCGAAGGCGGTCTGAAGATCAACGTGGCCAACACCGAGCAGGAAGAAGCGCTGGAAGAAATCGAAGTCGATTACAACGGTGAGCCGATCGACGTCGGTTTCAATGTCTCCTATTTGCAGGACATGCTCAACAATTGCAACGAAGAAACCATCGCCTGGGGTTTCAATGACGCCAATTCAAGCGCCTTGTTGACCCTGCCGGGCAACGATCGCTTTAAATATGTCGTGATGCCAATGCGCATTTGATGAAAAAAACAAAAAGATATCAACGAGGAACAGTCGCAGTACTCAGGAAGAAAACGGATTCAAGAGAATGAGTGAAGAGCACGAAGAATTTGCCTACGACGAAAGCAGCATCCAACAACTCGAGGGACTTGAAGCCGTACGCAAACGGCCAGGCATGTACATCGGCGATACTTCCGACGGCACCGGTCTGCACCACATGGTTTTCGAAGTCGTCGACAACGCCATCGACGAGGCGCTGGCCGGCCATTGCGACGATATCGTCATCACCATCCATGCCGACAATTCGATTTTGGTCACCGATAACGGCCGCGGCATACCGACCGGCATCAAGTTCGACGACAAGCACGAGCCAAAGCGTTCGGCCGCCGAAATCGTCATGTGCGTACTGCACGCCGGCGGCAAATTCAATCAGAACTCCTACAAGGTTTCCGGCGGTCTGCACGGCGTCGGCGTTTCCTGTGTCAACGCGCTTTCACGCTGGCTGAGGCTGACCATCCGCCGCGACGGCAAGAAACACCTCATCGAATTCAACCGCGGCAAGGTCGTCGACCGGCTGATCGAAATCCAGCGCGGCATCGAAGTATCACCGCTACGTATCAGCGGCGACACCGAAAAACGCGGCACCGAACTGCATTTCATGGCCGACGAAGAAATCTTCGGCCAAGTCGAATTTCATTATGAAATTATCGCCAAACGGCTGCGCGAACTGTCGTTTCTCAACAACGGCGTCAAAATCCGGCTCAACGATCAGCGCACCGGCAAGGAAGAAAATTTCGCCTTTCTCGGCGGCGTCAAAGGCTTCGTCGAATACATCAACCGCAGCAAGAGCGTACTGCATCAGAACATTTTCCACGCCAGCGGCGAATCGATCAGCGTCAACGGACCGATCAGCGTCGAAGTGGCCATGCAGTGGAACGACAGCTACGTCGAACAGGTGCTCTGCTTCACCAACAACATCCCACAGGCCGACGGCGGCACGCACCTCACCGGCCTGCGCGCCGCGATGACCCGGGTGATCAACCGCTACATCGAAGAAAACGAGATCGCCAAGAAAGCGAAGGTCGACATCACCGGCGACGACATGCGTGAAGGTCTGGCATGCGTCTTGTCAGTCAAGATGCCCGATCCCAAATTCGCCTCGCAAACGAAGATGAAACTGGTCTCCTCCGAAGCGCGGCCCGCTGTCGAAGAAGTCGTCGCCGCCAAGCTCGGCGAGTTTCTGCAGGAAAAACCCGTCGACGCGAAAGTGATCACCAGCAAGATCGTCGAAGCGGCGCGCGCGCGCGATGCGGCGCGCAAAGCGCGCGAGATGACCCGGCGCAAAGGACTGCTCGACGGCGTCGGACTGCCCGGCAAACTGGCCGACTGCCAGGAAAAAGACCCGGCCTTGTGCGAATTGTATCTGGTCGAGGGCGATTCCGCCGGCGGATCGGCCAAACAGGGCCGCGACCGCAAATTCCAGGCGATCCTGCCGCTGAAAGGAAAAATCCTCAACGTCGAAAAAGCGCGCTTCGACAAACTGATTTCCTCGCAAGAGATCGCCACCCTGATCACCGCGCTCGGTACCGGCATCGGCAAGGACGAATACAAACCGGAAAAACTGCGTTACCACCGCCTGATCATCATGACCGACGCCGACGTCGATGGCGCGCACATCCGCACCCTGCTGCTGACCTTTTTCTACCGGCAAATGCGCGAGCTCGTCGAAGATGGTCACATCTACATTGCACAACCGCCGCTATACAAAGTCAAACATGGCAAAAGCGAACGCTACATCAAGGACGATCAAGCGCTGAAGCAATTCATGCTCACGCTGGCGCTCGAAGGCGCCGCGCTGACGCCGCGCGCCGGCGCGCCGGAAATCGCCGGTGCTGCGCTGGAAGCCCTGTCACGCGAATACCTGCTGGCCGAAGCAGTAATCAACCGCCTGTCGCATCTGATCAATCCGGAAGTGCTGCATGCGCTGGTCGAAGCCAACCTGAGCATCGAACTGGCCGACGAAGCCAGTGCGACAGCCAGTGGGCAACGCCTGCTGCAGGCACTGGGCGACAAAGCCGCGCTCAACATCCTGGCCCGCTACGATGCGACGCGCGAACGCTGGCAATTACGTCTGGAAAAAATCCTGCACGGCAACCTCAAAGTCGGCATCCTCGACGAAGATCTGCTGGTCAGCGGCGACTACGCGCAACTGCGGCGGACCGCCGAAACGCTTGCCGGCCTGTTCGGTCCGGGAGGCATGGTCGCCCGCGGCGAGAAAACGCACCCCGTCGACAGCTTTGCCGAAACGATGCAATGGCTGCTCAACGAAGTCGAACGCAGCGTCAGCAAACAGCGCTACAAAGGCCTCGGTGAAATGAATCCGGAGCAGTTGTGGGAAACGACGATGGACCCGAAAGTCCGCCGCCTGCTGAAAGTACAGATCGAAGACGCGATCAGCGCTGACGAAATATTCACCATGCTGATGGGAGAACTCGTCGAACCGCGGCGCAATTTCATCGAGTCGAATGCGCTGGCGGCGAGGAATATAGATGTTTGATTTGTGTCGGGTGACACTGAAAGTGAAAACTTGTGCCAAGTCAGTGAAAATCCGCTGACGTAGATGATGAATGAAGCCTGCATGCGGGTTTTTTCATTCAATTACCTGAGACGTTCCTACTACATCAAACCTACCCTATGAAACGTAGTAGCAGCCTATGCGAAGGCCGCAACGACTATGTCTTGTAATTTACGGCGGCTTAATTGCCCAGGGCCTCGTTAATCGTATGTCATATTAGCGTAAACCCTAAGGAAACGCAGAACAATTCAAGTGCTGCGAGAATTTGGCTGTGATTGCCGAC
>CAYRXO010000250.1:0-3766 GCA_964428215.1 uncultured Candidatus Accumulibacter sp.
CGCGATGCGTATTCAATTTCAGCGCAGCACCTGTCCGCCGCTGCCAACCACCGACAGATCGACGAAACGCGAGCCGCGCCGGTCGTTGGCAGAGTAGGTGACCCGGTATCCGCCGAGATCGTGATTGTGCATGTTCTCCAGCGCGGAAATCAGTTTTTCGCGCGTCGGGTCCTTGCCGGCCTTGCGTAGCGCATCAATCAGAACGCGCGCCATGGCAAAGGCTTCGATGCCGTAGTACGAATATTTGCCGCTCTTGCCCAGCAACTGCTGATAGTCGCGAACCAGCGGCTCGGAGCTGTTCCAGGGATGCGGCATCACCTGCGAAATACCGATGCCGCGCGAATCGTTGCCGAGTTCCTGTACCAGCTGGTCGGCGCCGATTGGAGAAAGCGTCATCAGTTGCGGATTCAAGCCGGCTTTGCGTATCGCACGCACGAAGGCCGCTGTCGGTTTGTAGAGGGTGACCATGATCACCGCTTGCGGATTGTCCTTGCTGATTGCTTGGGCGGCAGCGGTGATATCGACGGAATTGCGCTCGACCGAGGCGACGACCGAGGGCGCCTGGTTATGCCGTTTCAAGGCGGCGATAACGCCGTCGAGTCCGGATTTGCCAAATCCGTCGTTCTGATAGAAGACGGCGATTTTTTTGAAACCAAGCGTGACCAGTTGATTGACAATGGCCTCTGTCTCGTCGGCGTAACTCGCCCGGACATTGAACATATAACGGTTGTTCGGGTTGTCACGTGGCGATTGCCGCAGGGTGTCGGCGCCGGAAATGGTGCCGATCAGCGGCACACGGGCAACACCGAAGACCTCGTTCATTGCCGAGGTGGTCGGACTCGAACCGTAGGAGGCAAGCAAGGCGAAGACCCGTTTTTCGGTAATCAACTGGCGAGTGTTGCTGACAGCGCGATCGGTTTCGTAGCCATCGTCAAGGGCGACCAGTTCGAGCCGGCGACCGGCGATGCCGCCCGCTTCGTTGATCTGACGGAAATAGGCAAGAATCACCGACCGCATGTCCTGACCATAGATACCATTAGGACCGGAAAAAGGGGCGGTCATGCCGATACTGATACTCTGGTCGGTAACGCCGATTTCCGCCGCCATGAGACGGCCAAAGACGGACAAAAAAACAATTAAAACCAATAACATGCGTCGCATACCCATCCCCTGGCCAGCGTCAAGTCGATTCGTCAAGTCAACTCTTTCAAGCATGAGCGCATAAACTGACACGGTGCTTACAAGGGGCGATCGTCGTGATCGATGCACGCCGTATAGTAACCGGCGACTCACGAATAGCCAAGCTTGGCCCTCGTGGCAGACAGTTCGGCAGTGAATGAAACGGACAGGGCATTCAATCCTGCTGCTGTTCGCAAGAGAGCCCTGTCCGTTCGCTGTCTCAGGTCGCAGCGAAGAAATCGCGCACCCGGTCCATCCATGATTTGGCACGCGGATTGTGGTGCGCCGAGTTTTCGCGGCTGCTTTCTTCCAGTTCGCGCAGCAATTCCTTTTGCCGCTCGGTGAGATGCACCGGCGTTTCGACGACTACGTGACAGAGCAGATCGCCATAGGCATGGCTGCGCACGCCTTTGATGCCTTTGCCTTTCAGCCGGAAAGTCTTGCCGGATTGCGTTTCCGGGGGAATGCGGATTTTGGCGGCACCGTCGAGCGTCGGAATGTCGATTTCGCCACCGAGGGCAGCGGTGGTGAAACTGATCGGCATTTCGCAGTGCAGGTGATTCTGTTCGCGCTGGAAGACGGGATGCGCTTTCAGATGAATCTGCACGTAGAGATCGCCCGATGGACCGCTGTTGATCCCATGCTCGCCCTCGCCGGACAAACGGATGCGATCGCCTTCGTCGACGCCAGCCGGGATTTTGACGGCCAGCGTCTTGTGCTGCTTGACGCGTCCGGCGCCGTGACAGGCGCCACAGGGGTCGGCAATGAAGCGGCCGGTGCCATGGCATTTCGGACAGGTCTGCTGAATCGAGAAGAAGCCTTGCTGCAGACGGACCTGACCGCTGCCCTGACACGTCGGGCAGGTTTTCGGCTGCGTGCCGGCTTTGGCACCGCTGCCACGACACGCGTCGCAGGCTTCCATGGCCGGGATGCGGATTTTGGTCTCGGTACCGAATGCCGCCTGCTCAAGGGTGATTTCGAGGTTGTAGCGCAGGTCGGCGCCACGGTAGACATTCGCCCGTCCGCCACGCCCACCGCCGAAGATTTCATCGAAAATGCCGCCGAAGGCATCCGAAAAGCTGCCCGGCCCACCGCCCATGCCGGCTTGTGGATCGACTCCGGCATGTCCGTACTGGTCGTAGGCCGCCCGCTTCTGCGCGTCGGTCAGAATTTCATAGGCTTCCTTGACCTCCTTGAAATGTTCCTCGGCCTTGGGATTGTCCGGATTGCGGTCCGGATGGTATTTCATCGCCAGCTTGCGGTAGGCTTTCTTGATGTCGTCCTCGGAAGCGTCGCGATTGACGCCGAGAATGTCGTAAAAGTCGCGTTTAGCCATCGTTTTTTCAATACTTTCAAGGAGTCGGGCGAGGCGCGATTATACGCCCCGCCCGCGTGGCAAACGGCTTACTTCTTGTCCTTCACCTCGGTGAATTCGGCATCGACGACGTCGCTGTCGTCCTTTTTGCCGCCGCCGCTAGCGCCTGCACCACCGGCATGCGCTTGTTCAGCACCACCGGCTTGTTGCTGCGCCTGCTGTTTGGCGTACATCTTCTCGCCAAGCTTCTGCGCGGCCGTGCCCAAGGCCTCGCTTTTCTCGCGAATGCTGTCGACATTGCCGTCACGCATCGATTCCTCAGCCGCCTTGATCGCCGCTTCGATAGCACTTTTCTCACCGTCGGACAGTTCCTCGCCATACTCGCTCAGCGATTTCTTGACGGTGTGGATCATCCCGTCACACTGGTTGCGGGCTTCGGCGAGTTCGTGCGCCTTGCGGTCCTCCTCGGCATGCACTTCGGCATCCTGGATCATGCGCTGCACTTCTTCTTCGCTGAGGCCGGAAGACGCCTGGATCTTGATCTTGTTTTCCTTGCCGGTCGCTTTGTCCTTGGCCGAGACGTGCAGAATGCCGTTGGCGTCGATGTCGAAGGTGACCTCGATCTGCGGCATGCCGCGCGGCGCCGGCGGGATGTCGGACAGGTTGAACTGACCGAGGCTCTTGTTGCCCGAAGCCATCTCGCGTTCGCCCTGCAGCACATGGATGGTCACCGCCGACTGGTTGTCGTCGGCCGTCGAGAATACCTGCTGCGCCTTGGTCGGAATGGTCGTGTTCTTCTTGATCAGCTTGGTCATCACGCCGCCAAGCGTTTCAATCCCCAGCGACAGCGGCGTCACGTCGAGCAGCAGCACGTCCTTGACTTCGCCCTGCAGCACGCCGCCCTGGATCGCGGCGCCGACGGCGACGGCTTCGTCCGGGTTGACGTCACGGCGCGGCTCGCGGCCGAAGAATTCCTTGACCTTTTCCTGCACTTTCGGCATCCGCGACTGACCACCGACCAGAATCACGTCGTTGATGTCGCTGACCTTGCAGCCGGCGTCCTTGAGCGCGATGCGGCAAGGCTCGATCGTGCGTTCGACCAGTTCGTCGACCAGCGACTCGAATTTGGCGCGCGTCACTTTGAGCGTCAGGTGTTTCGGGCCGGAGGCGTCGGCGGTGATGTACGGCAGGTTGATTTCAGTCTGCTGACCGGACGACAGCTCGATCTTGGCTTTCTCGGCGGCATCCTTGAGACGCTGCAGCGCCAGTACG
>CAYRXO010000251.1:0-3753 GCA_964428215.1 uncultured Candidatus Accumulibacter sp.
GAGCAGGCCGTTGAGCTGCTGCACCGACTGTCGCGCGTCGGCCACCAGTCCATCCTGCCCTTTACCCTCGCCGAGCAATTGCCGATCGGCGCGAGCGACCAGTTTGTCGAGTCGGCTGGCAAGCGTATCGGCGCGCATCAGCAGCGCATTGCTGCGTTCGACCAGCTGTCGTGCCGCGTCCTCGTTGCCCAGCAGAACACCGAGGCCGCCTTGCGGGCCTTTCAGTTTGTCGGTGACTTGCTGAACATTGGCCAGCGTAGTCATCAAGGCGGCGTCACTGGCGGTCATCGCTTTCAGGTTGTCGAGCATTTCGCGCGCCGCAGCGGTCATCCGCGGCAGCTCGGCCAGGGCATCGCCGCGCAGAAGTGGCCGCACGGCGCCGTCTTCGAGCGGCGGATCGTCGCGCACACCGCTGTAGGCGCGGATGCGCGTGCCGCCAACCAGACCGCGTTCCATGGTGAACACGCTCGAACTGCGCAGCCAGCGGGCGTCCTTGGTCGGCACGTCGATCAGAATGCGGGCGTTGCCTTCCTCGGCGAGCTCGATGCGCGCCACGCGGCCGATGCTGAAACCGGCGAAACTCATGTCCATGCCGACGACCACCCCTTCGGCGTCCTCGGCGATCAGCGTCAAGCGCTGGGTGCTTGCGAACATTCCCCGCGCGTAGAGCAGGTACACTACGGTCAGAATCATCAAAGCCAGCCATAGCCATAGCAAGAGCATCGCTTTCTGGCGCAGATTGCTGACTGGACGGTTTTCATCGTCAGACGGGGCTTCGACAGGCGTCGCGGGTTCGTTCATGGCTGCAAGGTCAGTAGTAATTGCCAATCAGCGACAGTATCTCGATCGTCAGCACCACCGAGAACAGACGGGCGAATTCGAGGATGTCGCTGCTGCGCCGATAGCGTCCGCGCTGATCGCGCTGCGCGCTGGCGGCCATCGGCACGATCGCCACGGCCAGACTGAAAAAAAAGGTCTTCAGGGCGAAGATCAGCGACACGGGCAAGGTAAAGACCTGGCCGACGCTGTGCGTATAGGCCGACAGCCCCCACGGCGACAATCCGTAAACCATCAGATAGGCGAGAACCAAGGCCAGCAGGCCGCTCAGCGTGGCCAGCAGCTGCACCGAGAAGGCCGCGGCCAGCGCGCGCGGCAGCAGCTCGTCGCGCAACAGGCGTTGCTCCGCCGCCGATCCACCGCTTGCCGGCAAGTCGGCCAGCCGCTCTCGTACATGGTGCGCGCCAGGCAGACTGTAGCGCACGGCTGCGAACATCGCCGCGTAAAGCGGAATCAATTCCAGGACCAGCGTGCGGACCAGCAGGCCCAAAGCATATTGCGACAAACCGTAACTTTGCGCGCTGGCGACGACGATGCGGATCAGCACCACGCTGATCAAAGCCGACAGCGTCAGAAAAGCGCTCAGGTGCGGCGCGGTTGCCCAATATACGGCGGCCAGTATCTGCTGACGCCGGGCCGCCGGACGATAGCTCGCCGGAGAAAAGGCCAGCACGACGATTTGCGCAGCGAGGAGCAGAGTCCGCTGCCAGGCACGAAAGATGACGAGCAAACGCTGACGCCCGTGCGGCCGACTTTCCTGTGCCGATTGCAATGAAGACAGACTCATCGGCCGAGTATCGCCGCCCTTGAAAAGCGAAGTCAAGCAGCGATTGAACGCCTGGACGCTTGTCATCCATGGCGCATCCGGGTTTCCCGGATCAGGTCAATCCCAATACTCGGCCGTAATGCGCGTCGGTTGATGTTCGCCACTGCCGCGCCCGCATGCCGTCGTCCGTACGCATGCCACAGCCGATAAACTCGCGGCGTCCGCTCCCGTGCCAACGGCCAGTGTCCCGATCTGCTCTTCGCCCGTGTCTTTCGATCACATCCAATTCACTCGTGTTTTTCAACGCGAACAGAATCGTTGGAGACCGTTACTGACGCAGCTATCCAAGTGAGAAGCGTAACCCTGAAGGTATCCGCCGCCGCTTCGATGACGAGAGCTAGCTTCTCCCGCGCTGTTCAGCGATGAGATGTCTGGCCAGCACAGATCGAAGGCCGCCGGCGACGGGCTGCCTAACAACGAGTGACGGCGTTCCGTGTTGTCGTAGCCGATGTATTCGACCCGTGCCTGCTGAGCCTCGGCGCGAATGCGAAAGTGCCGCCGTGGATGCAATCGACCTTGAGCGTGCCATTGGCCGATTCCATCGGTGCTTTGCGGCGGGCCTCGTGGCGTCCGTTTTTTGGGTACCAGATCAGTTATGCTGCGTGCTCATTCGACAGACGCCACGCATCCCCGACATGAATCATTTTCCCGCCCCCCGCCTGGCCGGCATCGCGCCATTTCACGTCATGGAACTGCTGGCGCGTGCCAAAACGCTCGAAGCGGCTGGCCGTGACGTCATCCATATGGAAGTCGGCGAACCCGATTTCCCGACGCCGGCACCGATCATCCGTGCCGCCCAGGCGCATCTGGCCAGCGGCCGGGTTT
Organism: uncultured Candidatus Accumulibacter sp.; assembly: GCA_964428215.1. Classification (GTDB taxonomy): domain Bacteria; phylum Pseudomonadota; class Gammaproteobacteria; order Burkholderiales; family Rhodocyclaceae; genus Accumulibacter. The sequence goes on from CAYRXO010000251.1 coordinate 2,489, forward strand.
TCTATACCCCTGCGCTCGGTCTGCCGGCGCTACGACAGGCCATCGCCGGTTTTTACCAGCAGCGTTATGGGGTCAGCGTCGCCGCCGAACGTGTCGTGGTCACCGCCGGTGCTTCGGCGGCTTTGCTGTTGGCGATGGCCTGTCTCTGTTCGCCGGGCAGCGAATGGCTGCTCAGCGACCCCGGTTATCCGTGCAACGCCAATTTCGTCCGTTGTTTCGAGGGCGTGCCGAGACACGTTCGTGTGTGGGAAATGGAGAACTTCCAGCCGACACGGGAATCGATCGCTGCGCATTGGAACGAGCGTACGGCCGGTGTGCTGGTCGCTTCACCGGCCAATCCGAGCGGCACGCTGCTCGCTCAGCCGACGCTGGCGGCGATCGCCGATTACGTCCGCCTACAGGCCGGCCAATTGATCGTCGACGAGATTTACCACGGACTGACTTACGACGGCGACGCGGCCACGGCATTGCAACATGGCGACGACCTGTGGATCGTGCAAAGCTTTTCGAAGTATTTCAACATGACCGGCTGGCGTCTCGGCTGGCTGGTCGTTCCGGCCGAGCGGGTGCGCGACGTCGAGAAGCTGGCGCAGAATCTGTACATCGCGCCGTCGACACCGGCGCAACACGCCGCGCTGGCCGCGTTTACTCCGGAAACGATCGCCATTCTCGAAGAACGACGCGCCGCCTTTCGGCAACGCCGCGATTTTCTGGCGCCGGCACTGCAGGAGCTCGGTTTCCGGCTGGCGGCAAAACCCGAAGGCGCGTTTTATCTCTACGCCGATTGTCGCGCGCTGTGCGCCGATAGCGCCGCCTTCGCGCACGAACTGCTGGAAAAGGCCGGCGTGGCGGTTACCCCGGGACTCGATTTCGGCGTCAACGAACCGCAGCATTACTTGCGCTTCGCCTACACCACCGACCTGGCACGGTTGGCCGAAGCCGTGCAGCGGATTCGCCGCTTTCTCGGCGGCTGAACGGGCTCGGCGTCGCGTCAGCGGCAAACGCCGGGCCACTGCCCCGTCGCGTCCAGCCGACGCCAGTCGAAACAGGGCCCCGGATCGGTCTTGCGCCCCGGTGCGATATCGCTATGGCCCACGATGGCCTGAATCGGATAGTGCGCGCGCAAGGTCGTCAGCAAGACCGACAATCGTCGATACTGTCGATCGTCGAAGGGTAGGTCGTCGCTGCCTTCGAGCTCGATGCCAACGGAAAAGTCGTTACAACGCGCACGTCCCTGCCAGAGCGATGGACCGGCATGCCAGGCG
>CAYRXO010000252.1:0-3729 GCA_964428215.1 uncultured Candidatus Accumulibacter sp.
GGCAGGAAGGGAAGGGGTGCGGTTTTTGGGTGGGGTATTTCAGCAGCCTGTTAGGCGTCACATTCTCTTTATAAAACGATCTGGAGCTATCGATATGCCAATACCTCTGTGCACATTCAAGCTGAACGGTCAGACCATGAGCACTTTCACGATTAGGACGAAGTCCTATCCGGCGTTTTCAGGTATGGGCAGAGACGCCAACAAAAAGGTATCTGCCTGGAAAAAGGGGCCAGGATCATTTTATTAGTATTTTCACGCATTAGCACGAGAATTTCATGGCCGACATGTAAGGGATTTGTTGGCAGGGTTATAACAAGCATAAATCTGGAAACTCGGTTCAGCAGGATTTAACAAGGTTCCATCCCGTAGAACTTCAATCTTCATTTGGTATTTTACTCCTTCAATAGCATCGAAACTGCCAAATATCCTTTCGATGTATTTGTTTGTCCAGCTACCACCTGAAAACTCAGTCTCGACGCCAGAAGTAACAAGTTTTCCATCACCAAAAATTTGCCAGCGGATATTAATTTGATTGGGATACTGCGCACATTGATTCGGTAAATGATTCATTCCCATGTAGCAGTCCAGATCTTGCAGAGGAATCGTTCGCTTCGATCGAAGCCAAATCTCATAGCGTCGCTGGCCGAACTTCGTTTCAAATATCGGTGAATCAGAGGGTTCTTGGGCAAGAGACACTGGCCAAGATAACGCGTAGTGTTTTTGTGTCAAAAACCAGAACGGAGCGCATCCTGAAAGACATAAAAACATCGTGACAATCCACAAAAGTAAATAAATATTCATGTAAAGATTATACGAAAAAAGGGAAAAAAGAAAAAATAGGCTAGGCTCCTATAAAAATAAAAAACAAAGGGGCCAGGCTCCTATGGGGCACTACCTTAAACCAGTATATTTCTTGCTTGACGGATATTCTGGCGAGCGACGGCGCGAGTAACAATGTTATCGCTGTAATCAGGCAGACGGTTCTCATTTGAAGCGCATGGCCACATTGCGCCTGCAGTCGGGAAAAGTGCGTGGAAAACCGTTTAAGTGGCCGGAAAAATCGATCCAATCCGGGCTTATCGTTCTGCAGGGTGGCATTTGACGGCTCGCCAGACTTTAAGTCCGACGGCTGCTAGCCCAACCACTTGCGCGCATTGCGGAACATGCGCAGCCAGGGCGAATCGTACCAGCCGCGCTGCGTCCACTCGGCGGGATGCCACGACATTTGCACGCTGCGGAAGACACGCTCGGGATGCGGCATCAGAATGGTGAAGCGGCCGTCGACGGTGGTCAGCCCGGTGATCCCGGCCGGCGAGCCGTTCGGGTTGTGCGGGTAGGCTTCGCTCGCTCGGCCCTGCGCGTCGATGTGACGCAGCGCGACCAGCGCACGCGCCTGTTCGTCGGCGCTGCCGAACACGGCGCGTCCTTCACCGTGCGAAACGACCACCGGCAGGCGGCTGCCGGCCATGCCGTCGAAGAAGATCGACGGCGAGGCGGCAATCTCGACCATCGACAAGCGCGCCTCGAACTGCTCGACGCGATTGCGTTCGAAACGCGGCCAGTCGTCAGCACCGGGAATGATCGCTTTCAGCGTACTCAGCATCTGGCAGCCGTTGCAGACGCCGAGGGCAAAGGTGTCGCTGCGTGCGAAGAAGGCGGTGAATTCGCTGCGCGCGCGCGGATTGAAAAGGATCGTCTTCGCCCAGCCTTGACCGGCACCGAGCACATCGCCATAGGAAAAGCCGCCGCAGGCGACGATTCCCTGAAATTCGGCCAGCGTGACGCGACCGGCAAGCAGGTCGCTCATATGCACGTCGACAGCGGCAAAACCGGCACGGTCGAAAGCAGCGGCCATTTCGACGTGGCCATTGACGCCCTGCTCGCGCAGAATCGCCACCCGCGGCCGTTCACCGCGGCTGATCATCGGCGCGGCGACATCGTCGGTCGGGTCGAAGCTGAGCGTCACCGACAGGCCGCGGTCGGCGCTGTCCAGCAGCCGGTCGTATTCCTGTTGCGCACACTCAGGGTTGTCGCGCAACTGTTGCATCCGATAGCTGGTTTCCGACCAGGCGCGCTGCACATCGACACGCGGCTCGTCGAAAACCGCTTTCGCGTTGCGGATGATGCGCAGCCGGTCCCAGGCATTCGGCGCGCCGATGAATTGCGTGCATGCACCGAGTCCCGCCGCGCGCAGGACCGCCATCACCGCCTGCCGGTCGCGACGGCGGATCTGGATCACCGCGCCGAGTTCCTCGTTGAACAAGGCGCGCATCAGCATTTCGAAAGAACGTCCGCCGAGCAGGTTCGGCCGCTTTTCATTGCCGTCGACGTCGTTGATCAGCGGGTCGTAACACAAGCCGTCGGTATCGATCGACACGCCGCAGTGCGCGGCAAAGGCCATTTCGCAGACGGTGGCCAGCAGTCCGCCGTCGGAACGGTCGTGATAGGCGAGCAGGCGATCCTCGCCCGCCAGCTGGCGGATGGCGGCGAAAAAGGCCGCCAGCCGGTCCGCATCATCGACATCCGGCGCGTCGTTGCCGGTCGCGCCATACACCTGCGCCAAGGCCGAACCGCCCAGCCGGTTGCGACCGTTGCCGAGGTCGATCAACAACAGATCGCTCTCGCCGGCGTCGAGCACCAGTTGCGGGGTCAGCGTGCGACGGGCATCCTGCACGCGTGCAAAGCTGGTGACGATCAGCGACAGGGGCGAAATCACCGTCTGCTGCCCGCCGTCGTCGGCCTGCCAGGTGGTGCGCATCGACAGCGAATCCTTGCCGACGGGAATCGCGATGCCCAGCCGCTGACAGAGATCAGAGACGGCACGCACGGTGTCGAACAGGCGGGCGTCTTCGCCGGCCACGCCGGCAGCCGCCATCCAGTTGGCTGACAGTTTCACCTCGCTCAAGGCAGCGACGTCGGCGGCAACGAGATTGGTCAGCGCTTCGCCGACCGCCATCCGCCCGGAGGCCGGCGCGTCGACGACGGCCAGCGGCGTGCGTTCGCCGAGCGCGAACGCCGTTCCGAGATAAGCGGTGAACGAGAGCAGCGTCACCGCCACGTCGGCACACGGCACCTGCCAGGGTCCGACCATTTGATCGCGCGCCGTCAGCCCGCCGACGCTGCGGTCGCCGATGGTGATCAGAAACGTCTTATCGGCAACCGTCGGCAGGCGCATGACGCGGTAGACGGCATCGCGCAGTTCGACCGCCGTCGCGTCGAAAGCCGGCAGCGAGACCGGCAGGTGCGTCACCGTGCGCGTCAGGCGCGGCGGCTTGCCGAGCAGCGCCGCCATGTCCATGTCGACCGGCCGGTTGCCGAAATGACGGTCTTCGACCCGCAGCCGCGTTTCGGCGGTCGCTGTGCCGACGACGGCAAACGGGCAGCGCTCGCGCTCGCAGAGGAGCGCGAATTCCTCGAGGCGCTCCGGCGCGATCGCCAGCACGTAGCGCTCCTGCGCTTCGTTGCACCAGATCTCGGCCGGCGACATGCCCGGTTCCTCGATCGGCACGGCGCGCAATTCGAAGCGCGCGCCGCAACCGGCGCCATGCGCCAGTTCGGGCAAGGCGTTGGAAATGCCGCCGGCGCCGACGTCGTGGATCGACAGAATCGGGTTGCCGTCGCCACTCCGGCTGCCGTCGCCGGCCGGCTGGCCCATCTGCCAGCAGCGATCGATCACTTCCTGCGCGCGGCGCTGGATTTCCGGGTTGCCGCGCTGCACCGAGGCGAAAT
>CAYRXO010000253.1:0-3686 GCA_964428215.1 uncultured Candidatus Accumulibacter sp.
CTGGAAACCGGAGAAGTGTCGCTCGAAGGCGCCAGTGAAGATTTGGCTAACGATCTGCGGGTAATCGAGAGTTATCTCGGATTCGGTGGCCGGAAATGAGCGCTGAATCGATCCAAGCCATACCTGAAATTATTTCAGCCGTCGGCTTAGAACTGATCGCTTGTCGCACGCCGTTGCAGTTCCTATAGTGAGATTGTCTTCGGGACGCCAGGTCTGCGGACCAGCGAACCGAACTCGATAACCGCCTCGAAGCATCGACAGGATGCCGAGGTCACTTAATGGATCAGGAGCAACAAATGAGCAGCTTTATTCCCCTCGGCGGCGCCATCGCCCTTCTTCTTTTGGCCGTTATCGTCCGCGCGCCTGGCATCGGCAGTCTGAACAAGCCGACTAGCCACCCGAAAAAAACCGAGAGCAAGCAGGCCTGATTGATATCGGCCTCTGCGGAGCAGCCAGCGGCCAGCCAGACCGATCAGATGACCTCGCTCTCACTGAACACTTATTGCATCAGCGCTGGTTTGACCTCAGGAAAAGCCAGCGCATCTCTCCGATTGTAGGCAACAAATCCAAGCTCCATATCGCAGGTGAGGCGCTGAATAAATGGCGGCGCGGGATGAGGCGCCATACCACTCTGCGCAGTTTCCGATGCATGTCAAATCGATAGGCAAGGCAGCGAGCCGCACGAGTTGCCACAAATTGCCCGCACAAGCATTTTTCAGCGTTTCCCCGGTGTTTCCCCAACAGCTGGATCAACATCCCGGTTGCTGAGTTGCTCGGTCCCCTGGGCCTCCCGGACTTGAAACCTGCATGTGATCGTCCTGGTGACAGCCAGCGCGCCGTCAGTCGCCGAGGTCGCCCAACTCGATCGCTTTGCTGCGCGCTGCGCTGTGACGCGGCAACAGCAAGGACAGCAAGCCGGCGATGAGCACGAAAATGGCGGAAGCCCACAAGCAGGCGACCAGACCCTGCTGCGTTCCGCTTTGCAGCCCCCACTGGTAGAGAGCGCCCGAAAGCACGGTACCCGCCAGACGTCCAGCCGCGTTGGCCATGTAATAGAAGCCGACGTTCATGGCCACTTTGTCGCTGTCGGTGTAGGCCAGGATGAGATACGAATGCACGGCCGAGTTGAGCGCGAAGACCACGCCGAAGAGGATTAGACCGACGACGACGACATAAGCCGATGCGATGCCCGCATCGAGGGCGAGCGCGATCGCCGCCGGCATTGCGGCAAGGACGAAGGCGAGAATCGTTGCCGTCCGACCGTCGGGTTCACGTTGTTCCTGCACCCGGATGCGCAGCAAACCCGGCGTCGCTGCCTGGACGATGCCGTAGCCGATGACCCAGACGGCGAGAAACCCGCCCGATTGCCAGAAACTCCAACCGAGGACGCTGGAGAGGAACACCGGCAAACCGACGACGAACCAGACGTCGCGGGCGCCGAAAAGGAAAATGCGCGCCGCCGCGAGTTTGTTGACCGCGCCATTGCGGGAAAACATCTGCCCGAATTTGGCTTTTTTGTTCGCCTGACCAAGTCCACCACGCATCAGCAAGGCCGTCAGCAGCAGCGTCGTACCGACGAGCGCGACCAGCCATTGCAAGGCGCTCTGGAAATCGAGCAAGGTCAGCAGCAGACCACCGAGGAAGAAACCGACGCCCTTCAGGGCATTTTTCGAGCCGGTCAATATCGCCACCCAGCGATAGAGCGTCGCCGACGCCTCTTCGGGGACGATCAGTTTGACGGCGCTTTTCGAACTCATTTTGGTCATGTCCTTGGCAATGCCGCTCAAGGCTTGCGAAACCATGACGTAGGCAACGACCAGTGCGCTTGGTGGTGCAAAGGCAAGCATCGACAGAGCGACGAGCTGCATGCCGAGTCCAATGAACAAGGTCGACTTCAAGCCGAAGCGCGCGCCGATATAGCCGCCGAACAGATTGGTCAGGATGCCGAACACTTCATAAAAGATGAACAACGAAGCGACTGCCAGCGGCGTGTAGCCGAGATTGTAGAAATAGAACAGCACCAGCATGCGCATGGCACCGTCGGTAACGGTATCGGCCCAATACGCGCCGGTGACCAGCAGGTAGTTACGCAAGCCGGCGCGTGCAGCGGGCGGTTCGGGAGAGGACGGGTTCATGGTCTGGGCCCTGCTTTTGCCGGAAAATACGCCGCCTCGCCGGGGAAAGCGAGGCGGCAAGGAAGTGCTGAATGTCAGCGATTGCAACTTTGTTTGCAATCGGCAAAGAATTTACATCGCGCGGGCCATTTTTTGCGCCAGTTCGACATAACGATTGGCGTAACCCCATTCGTTGTCGTACCAGGCGTAAATCTTGACCAGCGTGCCATTGATCACCAGCGTATGCGCCGCGTCGATGATCGTCGAACGTGGATCGCCCGAGTAATCCATCGACACCAGCGGCCGTTCCTCGTAACCGAGAATGCCTTGCAGCGCGCCGGCCGCCGCCTGTTTGAGCAAACCATTGACTTCTTCGACGCTCGTCGGGCGCTGCATTTCGAAAACACAGTCGGTCAGCGAGGCGTTGAGCAGCGGCACGCGCACCGCGTGACCGTCGAGTTTGCCTTTCAGTTCGGGAAAGATCAGCGCGATCGCCGTCGCCGAGCCGGTAGTCGTCGGCACCAGCGACAAGCTCGATGCGCGCGCCCGGCGCAGATCCTTGTGCATCTGATCATGCACGCTCTGCGTGTTCGTCGAACTGTGGATGGTGGTGATCATGCCATGCGAAATGCCGATCCCTTCATGCACGACTTTCACCACCGGCGCCAGACAGTTGGTGGTGCATGAGGCGGCAGTGACGATGTGGTGTTGTGCCGGATCATAAAGGTGATCGTTGATGCCCATGACGATGTTCAAGGTCTCGTCGTCCTTGACCGGTGCGGCGACGACCACTTTCCTGACGCCTGCCGCCAGATACGGCGACAGCGTATCGACCGTCCGCCACTTGCCGCTGGCTTCGAGCACCAGATCGACGCCGGCCTCGCGCCACGGACCGCCGGCAACATCCTTGGCCGAGCTATAGCCGATCGAGCGTCCGTCGATCAGCAAGCGACCGTTGTCGACGCCGATATCATGTCGCCAGCGACCATGTACCGAGTCGAATTCGAGCAGGTGAGCGGCTGAGTCCACTGGACCGTTGGCTTCGTTGATATGTACGAACTCGAGTTCGGGAAAATTCCAGGCAGCGCGCAGTGCCAATCTGCCAATACGACCAAATCCGTTGATGCCGACCTTGATGGGCATGGTTTCTTTTCCTCCGGGAAACTGTGTGGGCAAGAGACAAACATTTCGCCGATGTGATGCGATGGCGATTGTGCGCGGGTAGACATTTTTACAATACTGAAATATTGGAAATGTGTAAACCCCTGCACGCTTGCTTGGACGCCGGTATCACCTGTAGGTTGACGAAGTTAGTGAAAAACGTGCCAGATTAGTGAAAAACTGCTGCCGTAAATAATGAAAAATACTGTCATCCGGTGCTCGGTTTTCTATTGGCATTCGTTACCACTCAGCGAGACGTTGCCGATGTCACATCCCGTCCGATCATCCGGTTTTCGATGAAAAATCTCGGGGTTTGAAATAAACCATTTCTGCATCGTTTGGGTGGGCGCCTGACTCATATCCTTATACACAACTTCAGGATTTCGTTGTAAGCTGCCGATTTTTTTGAGA
>CAYRXO010000254.1:0-3668 GCA_964428215.1 uncultured Candidatus Accumulibacter sp.
GGTCAGCGCGGGGCGGATTTCCTGCGCCAGAGCTTGACGACGGCGGCCGCGGCGGCGAACGCGGCGACGGCGGCGAGCTTGCCGAATTTGGCCAGGAACATCGCCGCCATGGCGAAGAAGCCGAGTTTTTTCGCCGCCACACCGGCGATCAGCGCCGCCAGCCCGTATTCGGCGACCTGATCAGTCTTTTCGTTGAAATCGACGTAGCGCTTGCCTTCCTTGAACTCGAGCGCGGCCAGCAACTGGCGGGCGACCGGTTTGCGCGCCTCGAGATCTTTCAGCCGGGTGACCAGATTCATGCTGACGTGTCCCTCGCGGCCGAGCAGCAGCGTGTTGTAGTTGATGCTGGCGTCGCTGCCGGTCTGGCCTTTCGGGCGCGACGCTGCCGACCAGACGACGCGATGGCTTTCCGGGTCGTATTGCGGCGCTTCGACCCAGCCGATGACTTCGATTTCCGGCAGATTGCGCCGCCGGCGTTCGGCATTGCTGCTTTCCGTACCGTCGCGCATGTCGCGCAGCAATTCCTCGGCCTGCCAGTCGCGCGCATCGTCGTCGCGGATGTAGCCGGAAGCGACGTAGCGGAGGGTCATCAGCCAGTCTTCACCGTTGACGGGAACGATCATGCCGACCAGATCGTTGCCCGGACGGTTGCCGTAAGCGGTCAGCAAGCGTTTCGCCGCCGGTTCCGGAACGAAAGCATAGTGGTTCGGCAGGTTCAGCCGGGCCTGCCCGGCGACGTCGATATCCTGCGGTCCGCGGCGCAAGGTGCTGTTGACGTCGTCCATCGCCGCTTGCAGTTCGGCGGCCGTGTCGATCGGCGGCGGATTGTCGGCGGCCACGGCCGGCGGGGTGACGAGGCTCAGGCCGCCGAGAAGGCCGCCGATGCAGGCGAGCAGGGTGAATGAACGGCGCATGGCACTTCGCGGATTCGGCCGACGCCGTTGGCATCGGTGCACTCGTGGCCAGATCGTCGTTGACCGTCGCACGCGCCGCAAACAGGGGGAAAAGGCTGCGCGGGCAATGGCGGGAAAATCGCAGGCAATCTGGTGAGGCAATTTGTTAATGACTGGTTTAAAAATTGTAGATCAGCCTAGCGCCCGCTGCTGATCACTTCGCCCGTCGTGGCCGAGCAGGCGAAACGAGAAAGCCGCCCGCAGGCGGCTTCGTCGTGGCGCCCGGGAGGACGCCGTTCAGGAGATGCTTCAACTCAGTCTTTGAAATCGTCCTCGTAGAACTCGAGCGTACCACGGTTGCTGCCTTTTTCCTGTTCGCCCTTGCGCAGTTCGACGCGCCGGATCTTGCCGGAAATGGTCTTCGGCAATTCGCCGAATTCGAGTCGCCGGATGCGCTTGTACGGTGACAAACGGCCGCGCAGAAAAACGAAGATGTCGCGTGCGAGATCCGCGCTGGGTTCGAAGCCGGTGCGCAAGGTGAGGAAGGCTTTCGGTACCGCCAGACGCAGCGGATCGGGACTCGGCACGACGGCGGCTTCGGCAACCGCTTCGTGTTCGATGAGCACGCTTTCGAGTTCGAACGGGCTGATGCGATAGTCGGAGGCCTTGAAGACGTCGTCGGCACGGCCGACATAGGTGATGTAGCCGTCGGCGTCGACCGACGCGGTGTCGCCGGTGTGGTAGAAACCGTCACGCATCACTTCATCCGTTTTTTCCGGATCGTCGGCGTAGGAGATCATCAGGCCGAGCGGGCGGGTGGTCAGATCGAGGCAGATTTCGCCTTCGTCGCCGACATTACCGTCGGTGTCGACCATGCGCACCTGATAACCCGGCATGGGCCGGCCCATCGAGCCGAGCTTGACCGGTTGTCCGGGCGAATTGCCGACTTGCGCCGTCGTTTCGGTCTGCCCGAAGCCGTCGCGCAGGGTGATCCCCCAGGCAGCCTTGACCTGATCGATCACTTCCGGGTTGAGCGGTTCGCCGGCGCCGATCAGTTCGCGCAGTTTGACCGGATATTTGGCCAGATCTTCCTGAATCATCATCCGCCAGACGGTCGGTGGCGCGCAGAGCGTAGTCACTTCGCAGCGGACCAGCGTTTCGAGGATTGCCGAGCCGACGAAACGGCTGTAGTTGTAGATGAAAATCGTCGCGCCGGCGTTCCACGGCGCGAAGAAGCAGCTCCAGGCGTGTTTGGCCCAGCCCGGCGAACTGATGTTCCAATGGATGTCGCCCGGTTGCAGGCCGAGCCAGTACATGGTCGACAGATGGCCGACCGGGTAACTTTGCTGGCTGTGCAGCACCAGCTTCGGTTTCGAGGTGGTGCCGGAGGTGAAATAGAGCAGTTGCGGGTCGGTGGCCAGCGTGACGCCGTTCGGCTGGAATTCCTCGGATTCCATGTAGGCTTTTTCGAGTGCCAGCCAGCCGGGAACGGCGCCGCCGACGGTGACGCGCGAGTAGTCGCCGGGCAGGTTGGCAAATTTCTCGGCATGCACGTGCCCGATGATCACGTGCCGTACCTGGCCGCGATCGAGACGGTCGCGCAGATCGTCGGGGGCGAGCAGGGTGGTCGCCGGGGTGAGCACGGCGCCGAGCTTGATCGAGGCGAGCATGGTGTCCCACAGCGAGACTTCGTTGCCGAGCATCATCAGGATGCGGTCGCCGCGTTTGACGCCGATGCGGCGCAGCCAGTTGGCCACCTGGTTCGAACGCTTCGACATCTGTGCATAGGTCATCTTCTGCTCGGAGCCGTCTTCATTGACGACCCACAGCGCCAGCCGGTCGTTGTTGGCGGCGGCGACGTCGAAGTAATCGAGCGCCCAGTTGAATTCCGTGAGTTGAGGCCACTTGAAATCGCGATAGGCCGTTTCGTAATCGGTGCGGTGTGCTTGCAGAAAATCGCGCGCCTGCACGAAAGCCGAATAAGACATGTCACTTCCTTTCAATTGATATGCCCGCTGAGCACCGGATCGATGCAGCCTGGCGTAAAAGGACCACCACCCGCTGGTCCAGCGTCTTTCTCGTTTCCCCGCAGATCGGACGATCAACCCATTGTTTATATGCCGAAAATAAACAGAGGTCCTTCCGAACGGCGTTCACCCGCTGTTTGCTGAGGCGCAACTTGACCGCGACAGCAGGCAGTGATTGTAATGGACTTGTCGCGTTGACGAAGCGATGTTGAACATTCTTCGCAAGGATTTCGGAAATTCTGTATCAGATCAACATGTCTGAGGTGGCAGACAAGGCACAGCCATCGTTTGCGGAAACGCAGAATGATTCAAGTGCGCCGAGAATTCGTCTGCGCCAGCCGGCCTCTCGGCGCGCTGAAGAGCAAGCGATCTGGCCGAATACGCCCTCCGGAGAGGGTTTCACTGGCGCGCGGCGTTGATCACGCGCAATGGTTTCGACGCTGTCGGCTACCGGCTCGGTGTTGGCGGCGGCTCTTTCGACCGCACGCTGGCCGCCGCCAACACGACCGCTGCCGCTCGGCGTCGGATTGGCTGAAAAACATGCGGCTCATGCTTCAAGGGAGGATAAGCGCAGCGCACACACTTCTCTTTGATCACCACCATGCCAACCACTGCGTCGGCTTGCCGGATGGGACAGCCGGTGGCAATGCAGCGGCGTGCCGGCCGATGGTCAAGGTAATAGGGTGACGCTCCGGGTGGGATGGTGGATGCGCTGCGCTTATCCACCCTTGGATCATCAGCCGCATGT
>CAYRXO010000255.1:0-3666 GCA_964428215.1 uncultured Candidatus Accumulibacter sp.
CAGACGTGTGCTCTTCCGATCTCGACCTGGTGCCGTGGCGTTCGGCCACCACCCATGTGTTGACCCACACCCTGCACTACGGCATGGGTGTTTTCGAAGGTGTGCGCGCCTACAAGGCCGACCGGGGAACGGCCATCTTCCGTCTCGAGGAGCATACCGACCGCTTGTTCAATTCGGCGTACATCTTCCAGATGAACATGCCGTATGACAAGGCGACGCTGCTCGCAGCGCAGAAAGAAGTTGTGCGCGCCAACCAGCTGGAATCGTGCTACATCCGGCCGATCGTCTTTTACGGCTCGGAAGCGATGGGTATCGCCGCCACCGCCATCAGCACGCACGTCGCCATCGCTGCTTGGCCGTGGGGCGCCTATCTCGGCGCCGAAGGCATGGAACGTGGCATCCGCGTCAAGACATCGTCATTCACCCGCCATCACGTCAACATCAACATGTGCCGCTCGAAGTCGGTCGGCACATACACCAATTCGATCCTGGCGCATCAGGAAGTGGCGCATGACGGTTACGACGAAGCGCTCTTGCTCGACGTCGACGGCTATGTCGCCGAAGGTGCCGGCGAAAACGTCTTCATCGTCAAAAAGGGCAAGCTGTACACCCCCGATCTGACTTCCTGCCTGGAAGGGATCACCCGCGCATCGGTGATCGAACTGGCCGGCGAACTGGGTTTGCCGGTGATCGAAAAGCGCATCACCCGCGACGAGGTCTATTGCGCCGACGAAGCCTTTTTCACCGGTACGGCCGCCGAAGTGACGCCGATTCGCGAACTGGACAACCGCCAGATCGGCGCCGGTCGCCGTGGGCCGATCACCACCCGCCTGCAGACGCTTTTCTTCGATTGCGTCAACGGTCGTCTGCCGGCACATGCCGACTGGCTGGCTTACGTCTGATCACCTCGTTCAAACTCCAGTAGCACGCAAGCAACGGTGCGAACAACGGCCAGGCGGTGGCTACCCGATGTCCACCGCACGCTTACTGGCCTCACTTATGCAATTCAACTGTCCGCAAGGTCGCCAACAACATGTCTGAAAACACCTCGCCGCAAACCATCGCCGTCAGTGCCGACGATCTGCCCTTGCACTGCCCCACCAAGGACGTGCCGTTATGGGCACGTCATCCGCGCGTATACCTTGACATTCTGCAGACCGGCGAAGCCGTATGCCCTTACTGCAGCGCACATTATATCTTCCAGGGCGAGCGTCCCAAGGGTCATCACTGATCGTCGCCACCGGACCGTCCAGCCGGTCAACCGTCTGACCGGCAGCCGATGAAGGCGCTGGTCATCGCTCCGTCGTGGATCGGCGATACGGTCCTGGCACAACCACTGTTCATGCGCCTGCAGCAGGCAGTTCCCGGACTGCAACTCGAGGCCCTGGCGCCTCGCTGGGTGGCACCGGTTCTCGAACGAATGCCGCAAATCGCCCGGATCATCGACAACCCCTTCGTGCATGGCGAACTGGCGCTACGTGCCCGCCGTCGTCTGGCCCAGCAGTTGACACAAACCGCCTACCAACGCGCTTACATTCTGCCGAACTCGCTCAAAGCAGCGTTGATTCCCTTTTTTGCCGGCATCACGCAACGCATCGGCTTTGTTGGCGAAAAACGCTATGGTCTGATCAACTGCCGTCACAAGCTGGACAAGTCGGCGCTGCCACTGATGGTCGAACGCTTCGCACAACTTGCCGAAGCGCCCGGCGCGCCGCTGCCTCGACCCTTGCCCTTACCGAAACTGGTCGTCGATAACGAGCAGATTGCCAGCACCCTCGCCGCGCTCGCGCTGAACGTTCCGCACAAACTGGCCGTATTCTGTCCCGGTGCCGAATTCGGTCCAGCCAAGCGCTGGCCGACACGTCATTTCGCGACGCTCGCCGACCATCTGAGCGCGTCGGGGCATACCGTCTGGCTGCTCGGCTCGCCGAAGGATCGGGCAATCGGCGACGAAATCGTCAGCTTTTCTCCCACCACGCCACCAATCAACCTGTGCGGCCGAACGTCATTGGCGCAAGCGATCGACCTGCTCGCGCTGGCTTCGCTCGTCGTCTGCAACGATTCGGGTTTGATGCACCTGGCAGCCGCACTCGGTCGACCGCTGGTCGCTGTCTATGGCTCGTCTTCGCCCTCTTTCACGCCACCGTTGTCCGACCGGGCAGCAATCGTCAGCCTGCAACTCGACTGCAGCCCGTGCTTCAAACGACAATGCCCGCTCGGCCATCTGAATTGCCTCAACGAATTGCCGCCGCAACGGGTGCTCGACGCCTGTCAGAACGAGGCCGACGCATGATCGTCGTCTTCGCCAGTCCCGAAGATGTCGAAGCGACCTTTTACGAGGCGATCGCGCGCGGCGATCTGACAGCACTGATGAGCGTCTGGGCCGACGACGAGGAGATCGTCTGCATCCATCCCACCGGCCAACGGCTGATCGGCGCCGCAGCGATCCGCGACAGCTGGCGGGCGATTTTCGCCAACAACGCCCGTCTGACGGTGCGCCTGTCGCGCGGCGTACGCTGGAACGGCATGTTGATGGCAGTACACAACGTCGTCGAAACGATGTACATCGGTAGCGAACAGAAAGCGCACGGCCCGATGCTGTCGACCAACATCTATCAGCGTGGCGCCAACGGCTGGCGGATGCTCGCTCATCACACATCGACCGCCGACCGCGAACTGGCAGTGAACGCCAACGCCGGTGATCGCGACGCGAACACACCGCATACCCTGCATTGACCGCCTATCGTGCGCCGTGCTGGCTGCCGGGCGGTCATGCGCAGACGATCTACCCGCTGTTGATCCGGCCAGCTGTACTACCCTATCAGCGTCAACGCTGGGAGACGCCGGACGACGATTTCATCGACCTCGACTGGTACCCGGCGCCAGCAGCGAATGCCGATCCGCGTTGCGTCTTCTCTCCGCTGTTGATCCTCTTCCACGGGCTGGAAGGAAGTTCCGCCAGCCATTACGCGATCACGGTGCTGCGCGCCGCCGCCGCGCTCGGCTGGAACGGCGTCGCCGTCAATTTCCGCGGCTGTTCCGGTGAAATCAACCGACTGCCACGCGCCTACCATTCCGGTGACAGCGCCGAAATCGACTGGATCCTACGCCGCATGCGCCAACTGAATCCGACCCGACGGCGCTATGCCGTCGGAGTGTCTCTCGGTGGCAACGCCCTGCTCAAGTGGCTGGGCGAGCAAGGCGACGCCGCGGGTGAATGTCTGCACGCCGCCGCGGCGATCAGTGCGCCGCTCGATCTCGCCGCATGCGGACATCATCTGGCGCGCGGCTTCAACCGCGTATATACCCGTCATTTCCTCGCGACCTTGAAACATAACGCGGCTGAAAAACTGCTGCGCCATCCCGGCCTGTTCGATGAGCCACTCATGCAAGCCGCCAGAACGCTGTATCAGTTCGACGATGTCGTCACCGCCCCGTTGCACGGTTTCAACGGCGCAGACGATTATTGGCGCCGTGCCTCGAGCAAACCCTGGCTGACCGGCATCCGGCTACCGACGCTGCTGCTCAACGCGCTCAACGACCCGTTTCTACCCGCGGCGGCGCTGCCGAGCGCAGCCCAGGTCGCCACCTGCGTCAGACGCGAGTTTCCCAGCCAGGGGGGTCATGTCGGTTTCGTCACCGGCAACCCGCCGGGTCGGCTCGACT
>CAYRXO010000256.1:0-3630 GCA_964428215.1 uncultured Candidatus Accumulibacter sp.
CCAGATCCCGCGCCGGCCACGCCCGGGCGCGGTGCACGTGGTGGTCGATTCGACGGGCCTGAAGATCTTCGGCGAAGGCGAATGGAAAGTGCGTCGGCATGGAGCCGGCAAGCGCCGCCCCGGGCGCAAGGTCCATCTGTCCGTCGACGAAACGACCAAAGACATCATTGGCATCGAAGTCACGGCCACGGCCTGGGGTGACAGCGAAATCCTGCCCGACCTACTCGATCAGGTCGAAGGCGAGATTGCCCAGGTATCGGCCGATGGGGCGTACGACAGCCACGGTTGCCACGAGGCCATCGCCGGGCGGAACGCGCGGGCGACCCTCCCGCCGCGCGACGGCGCGGTCAGGTGGGGAGACGACCACCCGCGCGACGCCATTCTGCGGGAGATCGAGGCCAAAGGACTCGATGGCTGGCAGAACGAGAGTGGTTGCCAGCGACGCCGCATCGCGGAAAACATGCTGTACCGGCTCAAGCAACTCGGTGACCGCTTGTCCTCCCGATCCTTCGAACGACAGGTGACCGAAGCGCCTGTCCGCGCGGCCATCCTCAAACCCTTCGCTGACCTGGGCATGCCACAATCCGTCCGGGTAGGGCAAGTTGCGCCTGCAGCATGACGAAGGCTGGGAAAGGAGAAGGTTTTTGTCAGAAACAGGGAATTCAACCAAATAGTATATTGGCAATTGCTAATATTAAACCAACGCCATACGGAGAAAGCTGATGCGCATCCTTCTCACCGGGAAAAACGGCCAGCTCGGTTTTGAACTGACGCGCACCCTTGCGCCTTTGGGTGACATTTTTGCCGTCGATGTTGCCGAGTGCAATCTTGCTGACGAGCAAAGCATTCGCCGACTCGTTCATGACCTGCAACCTGCAGTCATTGTGAATGCCGCGGCTTATACCGCGGTCGACAAAGCTGAAAGCGAATCCGCCGTTGCCAGAGCGATCAACGCGGAAGCCCCGGGAATTCTTGGGTCAGAAGCGGCAAAAATCGGTGCATTGCTAATTCACTATTCCACAGATTATATTTTCGATGGCAACAAGCCAGAACCATATCGAGAAAATGATCAGCCCAACCCGCAAAATACATATGGGAGTACCAAATTCGCTGGCGAGCTTGCCTTGGCCAGCGCAAATCCGCATCACCTGATTCTGCGCACAAGCTGGGTCGTTGGCGTACATGGCAGCAATTTTGCGAAAACCGTTTTGCGTCTGGCCGCTGAGCGCGACACGCTGTCCATCGTAGCCGATCAGATTGGTGCTCCGACATCCGCCAGCCTGCTGGCTGACGTTAGCGCCCATCTCGTACGCCAGTACCAACGCGAAGGTAGCAAAGGCTATCCCTTTGGCACTTATCACGTAACTGCGGCCGGTGAGACAAGCTGGTACGACTACGCCCGCTTTGTTCTGACGCGAGCCATCGATTCAGGCAAAAACATCAAGGTGCAGCCTGCCGACATCAAGCCCATTTCGACGAGAGAATATCTTGCCGCGGCTAAACGTCCAGCCAACTCGCGTCTTGATACCACACTCTTCAGGGAAACCTTCGGCCTGCTGCTGCCGAATTGGCAACTCGGACTCGATCACATTCTGCAACAAGTTCTGCACAACAAGTCATGACCGCACGCAAGGGGATTATTCTTGCTGGTGGAAGCGGTACGCGGCTTTACCCGGCGACGCTTTCCGTGTCCAAGCAACTTCTGCCGGTTTATGATAAACCAATGATCTATTACCCGCTCAGCACGCTGCTGCTGACGGGCATTCGCGACATTCTGGTCATCTCGACGCCTCAGGACACGCCGCGTTTCCAGCAGTTGCTCGGCGACGGCAATCAATGGGGTATTTCGTTGCACTACGCCGTACAGCCGAATCCGGACGGACTGGCGCAAGCGTTTCTTATCGGGGACAGTTTTCTCGGCAATGCGGCATCGGCACTTGTTCTCGGCGACAACATCTTCTATGGCCATGATTTCCATCGCCTGCTTGCACAGGCGGATGCGTGGGCCGGGGGGCTACCGTCTTCGCCTATCACGTGCAAGACACTGAACGTTATGGTGTAGTTGAGTTCGACCGGACGGGTAAGGTGTTGAGCCTTGAGGAAAAGCCGCAGACGCCGAAATCCAGCTATGCGGTGACCGGCCTCTATTTCTACGACAATCAGGTTTCGAGCTTTGCTCGCGAGCTGCGGCCCTCGGCACGCGGCGAACTCGAGATCACCGAGCTTAATTGCAGGTATCTGGCCGCCAGTGGACTGCGAGTCGAGATCATGGGACGCGGCTATGCCTGGCTTGATACGGGTACACACGATAGTTTGCTCGAGGCGGTGCAGTTCATCGCCACGATCGAAAAACGCCAGGGACTGAAAGTTGCCTGTCCGGAGGAAATCGCTTTTCGTCGCGGCTGGATCGACGCCGAGCAACTCACTCGCTTGGCACAGCCTCTTGCGAAGGCAGATTATGGCCGGTATCTGTTGTCACTATTAGCCGACCAAGTGTTCTGATGAAGGCTACGCCTACTGCCATTCCCGATGTGCAAGTGATTGAACCCAGAGTTTTTGCTGATCAGCGCGGATATTTCTTCGAGAGTTTTCACCACAATGCTTGCTTGGCGGCAGTCGGTGTTCGCGTCGAATTCGTTCAGGATAACCACTCGGCAAGCGTACGAAATGTACTCCGCGGCCTGCACTATCAGTTGGCACCAAAAGCGCAGGGGAAGCTGGTGCGGGTGATCCAGGGCGAAGTGTTTGATGTTGCGGTCGATCTCCGTTGCTCATCGCCAACTTTCGGCCGTTGAGTTGGAAAAATTTTAAGCGCGGAGAACAAAAAGCAATTATGGATACCGGTCGGTTTTGCGCATGGATTCCTCACACTGACCGATAGGGCGCAGTTTCTCTACAAGACAACCGAATATTATTCGCCCGAGCATGAACGCAGCCTGCTATGGAACGACCCGGCATTGGCGATCGCCTGGCCTCTGGAAGGCGCACCGTTGCTTGCCGCCAAGGATGCTTCGGCTAAAACGCTGGCAGAAGTCGAGGTATTCGCTTGATCGCTGCCCATGTTGGCAACAATGGATTTGTCTGGTGTTATCGCACCTGAATTGTCCGCTTTGGCCGCGGCGGACTTACGTGACCGACTTCATCTCCGGCAACCGGAAGCGGCCGTCCGCTTCGTAATCCGCGGCTTTGCGTGGACCGTGGAAGACGACCACAGAGAGCCGTCGATCCAACGCAGCACGCTCACTTTCGCCTTCACGTCATGGCAGCGATGGCGGTCCGCAGGGATTTGGCGCGTCGTCCCTTCAATACGGATGCAATTTCTCACGCAAGCCTTATCCAGTTCCTTTGCCTGATCGCTACGATGTACCAGATTTTCTGAAAAAGAAAATTCCTAAGCCGGCGAAGCCGGAACCAAACAGGATGAGGTTTCTGTCATAGCCGAAACGGGATAAGCGGAGGCGGCCATGACACAGATGCTGACGGAGCGATATGGCGAGCGGCTTGCCGGAACGCTCTCCTGCTATGACCGGATCGTGATTACGGGGACGTTGCCGGGCGCGTGCTACGCGGCGGGGATGACGAGTTTTCTCAACGCCCGGCACATTCGCATTTTTGACTACCCGCGCTTTG
>CAYRXO010000257.1:0-3620 GCA_964428215.1 uncultured Candidatus Accumulibacter sp.
CGCGCCGAAAATGAACGGCATCATCATCATCACCTTGGCCTGAATCGGATCGGGCGGCGTCGGATTGAGCTTAGTCTGGATCAGCATGGTGACGACCATGACGACCGGCAGCACGTAATAGGGATCGGCGGCGGAAAGGTCCTTGATCCACAGAATCCACGGTGCGTCACGAATTTCGACGGCGCCGAGCAGTGCCCAGTACAGGGCGAGGAAGACCGGAATCTGTACGGCAATCGGCAAGCAGCCGCCGAGCGGATTGATTTTCTCGCGCTTGTAGAGGGCCATCATTTCGACGTTCAGTTTCTGCCGGTCGTCGCCATATCGCTCCTTGAGTTCCATCAGCCGCGGGGTAACCGTGCGCATTTTGGCCATCGATTTGTAGCTGGCCGCCGACAGCGGGAAAAAGAGCAGTTTGATGGCCACGGTGAGCAGGACGATCGCCCATCCCCAGTTGCCGACGAGTTTGTGGATGGCGTCAAGACACCAGAAAATTGGCGCAGCGATGACCGTCAACCAGCCGTAATCGACAACCAGCGGCAACCCCTGCGCGTCGACTCCACCTGCAGAGCGGGGCTTGGCGAGGCGGTCGAGGATACTCTGAATCTGTGGTCCGGCGAAAAGAGGCACCGCAAAGACACTCTTCGCTCCCGGCGCCACGGTGGGAATTGGAACGATCACCCCGGCGCTGACCATGGGTTCGGTACCACCCTCAAGTTTACGAATGTAGTATTCGCGTACCAGGCCGCTTTCCGGCAGCCACGCGGCGACGAAATAGTGCTGCACCATGGCGATCCAGCCATCGTCGGCCTTGTTGGCAAACTTGGTGTGGCCTTTGACGATATCGTCGAAAGTCACCTTCTGGTATCTGTCCTTATCGGTATAGACCGCTGGACCGGTGAAGGTAGACACCATCGAGCTTTCGCCATCCGGCGCTTTGGTGTCGCGCTGAAACTGGTAGTAGGCATGCGCCGCGACGGCCTTGTCGCCATGGTTGTCGATCTCGTATACCACGTCGATCAGATAACTGCCGCGGGTGAACGTGTAGAGTTTGCTGATCCTGACACCGTTGACCGCTGACGCTTCGAGGCGGAGTTGTACGGTTTGCGCGTCGGCCGCCAGTTCGTGCTTGCCTGCACTGGCACTGAACAGGGTTTTGTGATTGGGCAGGTTTTCGCCAATCAAACCGCTCTGCGCGACGTAATGATGTTTGCCGTCGAAAAGGGCGAAGGGTTTGCTCTTGTCGACGTTGTCCTGATAATCGTTGAAAAGCATGCGGACGATGTCGCCACCCTGAGTGGCGATGTAAGCCGTAAATAGATCGGTCTTGACGGCAATCGTTTCGAGTTTGTCGCTGGTCGCAGGAGCAACCGTTGCAGGCGCCGTCGGCGATGGTGCGTGCAGGCTGTCGGAAGGCGTCGGTGCCGCGCTCTGCGTCGTAGTGCTCGCAACAGGAGCAGCGACGACTTTCGGTTGATTGTATTTCTGCCAAGCGTCCCAGAGCATGACCAGGCAAAAGGTGAATATCAGTAACAGGATCAGGCGCAGGCGTTGGGTATCCATGGAAGCCTATACAATGAAGTGAGGGTTCAGGGAACAGGGTCGTAACCGCCGGGATTCCACGGATGACAACGACACAGACGATTGATTGCCAGCCAGCTTCCCTTGCCAACACCGTATTTGTGCAGCGCATTCTCGGCATATTCGGAGCAACTGGGAAAGAAACGGCAGCGCCGTCCGAGAATCGGACTGATCGCGTATCTATAAACGGCTATCAGTGCCAACAACAATTGTTTCATCGGCTTGGCGTTCCGCTGGTAAGTCGTTTGACGACTCTCGCATTGAGTTGCCGGTGAGTCGATCGACCATCTTGCCCTGGCAGCCGGAACGATTGGACACTTCGGACAGCTGCCAACGACTGTCACCCGCTTTCAATGACCGCTGGTCATCTTGTTCAGCAATTGGCGAATTTCTGCTGCCATCGCTTGTCGGTCAACAACTGACGGTTTGCCGGCAACACGCAAAATGAAATCGTACGCTTTCAAGTGCGGCCGCAGGAGACGAAAGTTTTCGCGGCAAAGTCGGCGCAGGAGATTTCTATCGACCGCACGTCGAACGAAGCGTTTTGCGATGACCAGTCCCAGTCGTGCGCCATCGTCTTCCTTAGCGTTCCGGGGCCGGTAATGCAGCAGGAAATGCCGACTTTTGACAGATCTCCTGAAACCAAAAACGGATGAAAATTCATCCGTTCTGATCAGGCGGTATTGCTTCGGAAAAACGTTGGCGACTGCGTTGGAAGCCTCCAGTGTTGCGTTGCGACGGGCGGCAGTCAAACCGACAGGCGATGACGACCTTTGGCGCGACGAGCCCGAATCACCGCACGGCCACCCCGGGTAGACATGCGAACAAGAAAGCCGTGCGTACGCTTGCGGCGAACAACCGACGGTTGATAAGTGCGTTTCATGTTTAAACCCTTGAAGTCATGGCGAAGTAAACGTGTTATTAGACTGCTTTTTGCACGCTGATGTCAAGGCGCTGTACGGAGCCAAATAAAAAGGCGGTCTAGTCTGACCGCCTTGCCGATCGTTTCGTATCGCCAGATGAGATGACAGCATGTCAAGCCAAAAAGCGACCTGCTGATTGGCTAACCACCGTTCATGGCGCAGGCCAATCCTTGATATAGGCCTTGAGCAATTTGTTTTCCATGTTGCGCTCTTCGAGAACGGCTTTGGCGACATCGTGGAAGGAAACGATGCCGAGCACTGTTTCGCCGTCCATGACCGGAACGTAGCGGGTGTGCGTATCGACCATCATCCGCCGCAATTCATCGACGTCCATCTCCGGGTTGCTGGTCGGCGGATTGGGGTCCATCGCTTCGCTGACCAGGATTTCGGCGATGGGTGGTGTCGGACCAACCCGACCTTCCGTCTGCCGCTTGGCCAACAAGACGAAAACTTCACGGAAGGTCAACATTCCCGCCAGCTTGCCATCCTCCATGACGATCACCGAACCGATATCCTGCTCGGTCATCATGATTACCGCCTTCGATAGGGGCGAGTTAGGCTTTACGGCAAACAACCGGGAATCTTTGACCTGTAGAACCTCTTTGACCTCCATGTGACCCCCAAGAATAGATAGACCCTGATAATCGATACATTCAGATTGACCCGGGCAATTCTAGCAGATGTCGATGGTGATCCGGAAAGTCTCGTTCAAATCCCGTCGCCAAGCACAATTACTGATCCTTCTTGATGGATCATATTGATAACACATTGCTTTATTTTGTTTATTAACCTATTTCCATGCCGCGGGAACGGCAGTGTAATTTTCTTTCTGTAAATTTTCCGAGGCGAAGCCATCGGGCTGTTGAGATCAGGGATGCAAGTTGAGATAGACCTTGCTGGCCATCCAGTCCTCATCGCACTCGGCGAGCAGTGCCGAGACGAGGCGTCGTCAATTCGGTCAGCAGTTTGGCGATCAACCGACGCAAGCCTTGGGCGCCGTCTGCCGTCAACCGAATCGCAGAAGCTGCTGGTTGAAAAGGTCGGCGCTCGCCGGGAACGGGATCTGTTGGCAACAAATAGATTTGTCCGGTTTTGTAGCACATGAATTGTCCGCTTTGA
>CAYRXO010000258.1:0-3557 GCA_964428215.1 uncultured Candidatus Accumulibacter sp.
GCATGAAGTCGCGCGGCTGCTACGAAACCCCGGGCGGCACGATCCTGCTGCCGGCACACCGGGCGATCGAATCGATCACCCTCGACCGCGAAGTGGCGCATCTCAAGGACGACCTGATGCCGCGTTACGCCAGCCTGATCTACAACGGTTACTGGTGGAGTCCGGAGCGTATCGCCTTGCAGACACTGATCGATCATACGCAACAGCGCGTCAATGGTTGGGTGCGCGTCAAGCTGTACAAAGGCAACGTCATCGTCGTCGGCCGCGATTCGAAAACCGATTCGCTGTTCGATCCGACGATCGCCACGTTCGAAGACGACGCCGGCGCCTACGATCAGAAGGACGCCGGTGGCTTCATCAAGCTCAACGCTTTGCGCATGCGCATCGCGGCCAAGCTGGCCAATCGTCAAAACTGAGCGGGGAATGCGCCCTCCATGTTCGGGCTGACCGAAGAGCAGATTTCAGACTTCGGCACCACCTTCGGGATCGGCGCTTTCATCCTGTTCATGTTGTTCATCATCGGCGAGATCGCCTGGAAGTCGAAGGCGGGGAAAACCGGCACCATCATCCTGTTCTTCGTGCTCTCCTTCGGCATGGTCGGCTTTATCGCCAAGACGGTCATGCAAAAAATTATGGGGTTATGAAAGATGTCACAATTCGATGCCGTCAGTGTCGTCAAACAGGCCAACGTCTATTTCGACGGCAAATGTGTCAGCCACAGTGTGCTGTTCGCCGACGGTAGCCGCAAGAGCGTCGGCGTGATTCTGCCGTCGACGCTGACGTTCAACGTCGGTGCGCCGGAAACGATGGAAGGCGTTGCCGGTTCCTGCCGCGTCCGTCTGGCCGGCGAAGCGGAATGGCGCACGTATGGCCCCGGCGAATCATTTTCCGTTCCCGGCCATTCGTCGTTCGAAATCGCCTGCGACGAGCCCTATCACTACGTCTGCCATTTCGGCTGAGCGACGCGCGGCCACTTCGACGTTTCCCATTTTCAGATCCGTTTTCGCACTTTCCACCGGAAACCCGCCCCATGCCTTCATTCGATTTTTCCTCCGAAGCCGATATGGCCGCTCTGACCAACGCCATCGACGTCACCCGGCGAGCGATCGACAACCGCTATGATTTCAAAGGCACCAGCGCCAAGGTCGAATTGAACGAAAAGGACAAGCTGATCGTCATCCACGGCGATTCCGATTTCCAGCTCGACCAGATCAAGGATCTGCTGTTCCCGGCGATGGAGAAAAAGGAAAAGGAAAGCACTAAGCGCCTCGACCACCAGCCGGTGCAACGTATTTCCGGCAACAAGGTGAAGCAGGAACTGAAGATCAAGATCGGCATCGAGTCCGAACTGGCCAAGAAAATCGTCAAACTGGTCAAGGATGCCAAACTGAAGGTGCAAGCGTCGATCCAGGGTGACGCCGTACGCGTCAGCGGCGCCAAACGCGACGATTTGCAGGCCTGCATCGCCCTGGTCAACAAAACGATCACCGATTTCCCGATCAAATACGGCAATTTCCGCGACTGAGTGCCAGTGGCAGGTGTGGATGAGGCTTTTATGACGCTTACCCTGCCGCTTGTGCTGTGCTAGCTTATTCCCTTTTTTAATTGTCCCGGCCAGATTGTGTCGAGTTCACTCTTCTGGTCGGTCGACGCAGGCGTTGTTGCTTGGCTAGTTCTGCTGTCCGTTTGTTCGGGTGGCAGGGATGAGTCCGTTGATGACCGTTATGTTCGCATGTCGACCATGAAAGCGCTGCCATTCAGCTTTGTCGATCCGTCGGCGTTGTCCATGGCAGAGTCCGCCAGTGCATAACCCGGCCGACGACGAAGGTGCGTCACCGACCGGCGTCCTCTCGTGGACCGAGGAACTGCGGCGAGTTGCTGTGGCGGTCAGCAAGAACGATCGTCAGACACCGGCCGGTCGTCAACAACTGTTTTACCTACTGCTGTGGACACACGATGTGCGCGGCTTTGGCGTCATCGTCCGCAAAGGACGCGACCCGGAAAGCGGTGAAGACCTGTGGGGTCTCGACCGCATCTTGAGCAAGGCGCAACGCTATCTCGGCGATGAAGACCGACCGATCCTGCGCCAGTTATGGGCCGAACGCGCTTTCGACACCGGTTTGCGTGCTTTCGGTCTTGGTCCGCAGAACGGTGAAGAGGTGCTGAAACTGATGGCGCAAAGCGGCCGCCTATTTCTGCGCGACGACTTTTCACCGCTGTCGCTGGGCGCCGCGCGCCCAGCGACAGTCGATTGGCACGACGATAACGCCGGGCGGCAACGGCTGGTGCTGTCGGCACAACCGCACGCCAGCCAGATCGTGCCGCTGCCGGCGCCGTGGTACGTCGATGTCGGCCGGCAACAGGTCGGGCCGCTGACGGTCGCCGGCAATCCGGCCGTCATTGCGCGACTGTTTTCCTTGCCGCCGTTGTCGACGAGCGCGGCAGCACTGATCGACGAAGCGCTTACCGAACCCGCCGGTACGATCATGCCGGTGACGCCAGAAGCGCCGCACGTCAGCTTGCGCTGCATCGTTGCCACGCCGGAAGCGCGGCTGCACCTGCAGACGCTGAATACGCACGGCAACCGCAACTGGCGCGATTACCAGACCAGCTACAGCGGTGGACCGTTCGACATTGCCGTGCCGATCTTCCTTTACGATGACGTCGAAGTGATTCCCGACGACCTGCGCGATTACGTCGTGCTGGCCAGCGGCGAAACGGTGCAGGTCGAACGACAGCGGGAAATCGAAACGCGGCTGATGGATCGGCTGCTCGCCTGCGGGCTGGAGAAGATACCCGGTTACGTGCTGCATACCTTCGGCCGACCGCCCGATAATGCCTATGGATTGTCCGATCTCGACCAATGGCCGGCGTTCATGCGCGACGACCTGCCGCGCCTGCGCGAGGCCGGCTGGCGGATCGACTTTCCCGCCGACTTCCGCCACCGCCAACTGAACATCGACGCATGGGATGCCGAACTGAGCGAAGCCGGCAACGGCTGGTTCAATCTCGACCTCGGCATCTTCGTCGAGGGCGAGCGGCTGGCGCTGGCCCCGCTGCTCACCGCGCTTTTCCGGCGCGACCCGCGTTGGCTCGACGCCAGCCTGCTGGCTGGTATCGCCGACGACGAAAGCATCGACCTGATCAGTGCGGAAGGGCAGCGCATCCGTGCTCCGGCTGGGCGACTGAAGCTGTTGGCGGCAACGTTGATCGATCTCTTTGAAGGATTGCTCGGCGGCACGGCCTTGCGCCTGTCGCGCTTCGACGCGCCGCGGCTGACAGCGTTCAACGACGCGGCGCGTTGGCGGTTCCGCGGTCAGCACGACATCCTGGCGCTCGCCGAACGCCTGCGCGCCGCGCAAGGCATCGCACGCATCGCCCCGCCGGCCGGTCTCGGGCTCGAGTTGCGCCATTATCAGCTCGAAGGATTGGCCTGGCTGCAATTTCTGCGCGAGCAGAACATCGCCGGCATCCTGGCCGACGACATGGGCCTCGGCAAGACGGCGCAGACGCTCGCGCACCTGTTGCTCGAAAAAGAGGCCGGCCGTCTTGACCGG
>CAYRXO010000259.1:0-3514 GCA_964428215.1 uncultured Candidatus Accumulibacter sp.
GGTCGGCTGGCAGTGGCTGGAAACCCGGCAGTTGATCGCCGAAACGCAGAAAGAACTGGCGCAGCGGCTGTCGCACAACGACACGGCCAACGCCGAAAGCCGGCTGCTGGCCAACCAGGCGCACGAACAGGTAGCCGGCGTCCTGGCACGGATCGGAGCGCTCGAAGCCCGCCTGGCCGAATCGCGCAGTCAGCAACTGCTGCTCGAGTCGCTGTACCAGGATCTGGCGCGCAACCGTGACCAGTGGCTGCTCGCCGAAGTGGAGCAGGGCGTCAGCCTCGCCGCGCAACAATTGCAACTTGCCAACAACGTGCAAGGCGCCGTTCTGGCGCTGCAGACCGCCGATGCCCGTCTGGCCGGCAGCAACCGGCCGCAATTCATCGGTCTGCGCAAAGTGCTTTCCCGCGATCTCGAACGTTTGCGCGCGCTGCCGCAGCCCGACACGGCCGGCATCAATCAGCGCATCGAAAACCTGTTGCTGGCCATCGACACTCTGCCGTTAAGCGTCGACGCCCGGCCGCGCACGCGGCAGCCGCCTACGGCCGAGGTTGTTACCGCTCCGGGCGATGCAGCAGGCGTTTCACCGCTCAGCCTGTCTTTCTGGCAAAAAATCAGTGCTGAGTTCTGGCAGGAAATGAAAGGACTGGTGCGAATCCAGCGTTTCGACCGTGACGAACCGGTATTGCTCGCTCCCGGACAGGAATTTTTCTTGCGCGAGAACCTCAAGCTGCGGCTGCTGAACGCCCGGCTGGCATTGCTGGCGCACGATCAAGCGACGTTCCGCAATGAACTGCGCCAGGCGCAACTCTGGCTCGAACGGCATTTCAATGCGCACGATCCAGGTCTGCGAAACGCGCAAGCCACGCTGCAGCGACTGGCCTCGACGGAGATCAACATCCGGCTGCCGACGCTCAACGAAAGCCTGGCAGCGATCAAGACCTTCAAGCTCGGCAAGGAAGCGCAGTGAAAACCTTGCTGTGGCTGCTGGCGCTGTTCGTGCTGGCAGTGGTCGTTTCGCTGACCACGCGCTTCAACGAAGCGTATCTGCTGTTCGTCTTCCCGTCCTATCGCGCCGAGATCACGCTCAATCTGGCGTTGATCCTGGGTACGGCCGCTTTCGCGCTGCTTTATGCTTTGCTACGCACCTTGACCTTGACCGCTTCCCTGCCGCGTCAGGCACGCGATTACCGTCAGCGCCGACAGCGCGAAGACGCGGCGGCATGTCTCGCTCTGGCGGTGCAATGCCACTACGCTGGTCGCTATCGCCAGGCGCTGCGCCAAGCCGGGCAGGCGTACTCCCTGGGCGGTTCTGCATCGGCGGCCCTGCTCGCCGCCCGCGCCGCTTTTCATCTGGCCGACCTGCCACAAACACAACACTGGCTCAGCCAGATCACCCCGGGCAACAGCCAGGCGCGCGTCGCCGGTGAGTTGCTCGCCGTGGAAATGGCCATCGCACAAAGACAATACGCCGCCGCCATCGCTATCTTGCAACGCCTGCGCACTGACAGCGGTCTGCATCTCGCCGCCTTGCGCCTGCAATTGCGTGCCGAAAGCGGGCGCGGCAACTGGTCGCAAGCGCTGCGCCTGGCGCGACGCTTGCAGCGTCATCGTCTGTTGCCGGCCAGCACCGTGAGCGCTCTCGAAAAACGGGCGGCGCAGAATCTGCCGGCGCCGGACGATTCGTCGCCGCCTCTGGATGCGACTTTCTTTCTGTGAGTGGTGAGAAATCGCTGACGAGCGCTGATGGCCGGCAGGTGGCGCCGCGGGTGACTTCCAGCGACGAGCCGTTTCCCGGCGCAGTACAAGCAGCCGGGGCCATCTCGCTGGCCGTGATACTGCCGGTACTCAACGAAGCGGCAACGATCGCCGGGCAATTGTGTGCCTTGCAGCCGTTGCGACAGCGGGGAGTCACGCTGATCGTCGTCGACGGGGGCAGCGACGACGCCACCGTCGAGCTGGCTCGACCGGCTGTGGACACCTTGCTCGTCGCCCCGCGTGGCCGCGCCTGGCAGATGAATGCCGGCGCGGCGGCGAGCGAGCAGCAGACGCTGCTCTTTCTGCACGCCGACACGCGCTTGCCGGCCGACGCCGTCGAGGCCATCACTCGCGCGGTTGCCGAAGGCGCCCGCTGGGGCCGTTTCGACGTACGCATCGACGGACAGCCACTGTTGCTGCGTCTGGTCGAAAGGATGATCAACTGGCGTTCGCGGTACACGGGAATCGCCACCGGCGACCAGGCGATGTTCGTCCACCGCGCAACGTTCGTCGCCGTCGGCGGCTTTCCGGAACAACCGCTGATGGAAGACATCGAACTGTCGCTACGGCTCAAACGCCGCGCCCCGCCGGCCTGTCTGCGCCAACGGGTCGTCACCTCCGCCCGTCGTTGGCAGCAGCACGGCGTCCTGCGCACCATTCTGCTGATGTGGTCGCTGCGCGCCCGCTATTTTTTCGGTGCCGATCCCTGGCAACTGGCCCGGCGCTATGGTTACGCGCCGCGTCCGCCGGACACCGGGAATGGCAAACAGCCGTGAGGCTTGCGCGACTGCTCTCGCTTCGGACGGCGCCATGGCATCGCTCTCTCTGCCGCGCGCGCCGTCGTCTGCCTGAGCAGGACGAGCGCGGCAGTCGTTCCGTATGTGGCACGTTTGCAACGACCGCGGTGCCCGGAAACGAGCGTGGCAAAATTTTTTCGTCCACTTGAAATCGCAAGGTCTTCATTTCGCGACTATTCCCGGCCAGCTCGCAATTGCGGCATCAAATCCATATCTAGTCAAGTCATTGCCTGAGGAAACTACATATAGTAGCGTTGCTGTTTTAGCGCACAGTTTCCCAGTCATCGTCGCTGCAACCGTTCCGGCGCTTCCGGTCGATTGCTGCCGCCATTCATCGCCATCCGAGGGACGTCCATGAGCCAACTTGTACACCAGTTATCGTTGTCGGCAATCGCCGAAGCCCCGGTCATCGCGCCGATGGCGGAACAGGAAATTTCCGTCGAGGTGCTGGTCGAAAAGTACGCCAAGGGTAACGAAACGTCGCTCAACGACGTGCGGCGGCGTATCGCCCGCGCGCTGGCTGCCACGGAAGAGGAAAAACAGCGCAGCCACTGGGAAAAGCGCTTCCTGTGGGCGCAGGAACACGGTTTCGTTCCGGCCGGGCGGATCAACTCAGCGGCCGGAACGACGCTCGCCGCGACGCTGATCAACTGCTTCGTGCAGCCGATCGGCGATTCGGTGGTCGAAATCGTCGATGGCAAACCCGGCATCTACAGCGCGCTCGCCGAGGCGGCCGAGACCATGCGCCGCGGCGGCGGCGTCGGTTACGACTTCTCGTCGATCCGCCCGATCGGTGCGCTGGTCAAGGGGACGCAATCGCGTGCTTCCGGACCAGTCTCCTATATGCGCGTTTTCGACCGCTCGTGCGAAACCGTCGAATCCGCCGGCGCCCGTCGTGGTGCGCAGATGGGCGTGCTGCGCTGTGACCATCCGGACATCGAAGTCTTCATCCACGCCAAGGA
>CAYRXO010000260.1:0-3502 GCA_964428215.1 uncultured Candidatus Accumulibacter sp.
CCGGAAATCGAGATCGTCGGCATCAATGACCTGCTCGAGCCGGATTATCTGGCTTACATGCTGAAGTACGATTCGGTGCATGGCCGTTTCAAGGGCAG
Organism: uncultured Candidatus Accumulibacter sp.; assembly: GCA_964428215.1. GTDB lineage: Bacteria > Pseudomonadota > Gammaproteobacteria > Burkholderiales > Rhodocyclaceae > Accumulibacter. The sequence continues at coordinate 99 of CAYRXO010000260.1, forward strand.
CGTTTCCGTCGAAGGCAACACGCTGGTGGTCAATGGCAAGAAAATCCGCTTGACGGCCGTCAAGGACCCGGCCGAATTGAAGTGGAACGAAGTCGGCGCCGATGTCGTCGTCGAATCGACCGGTCTGTTCCTGACCACCGAGTCCTGCCAGAAGCACATCAACGCCGGCGCCAAGAAAGTGATCCAGAGCGCCCCGAGCAAGGATGACACGCCGATGTTCGTCTTCGGCGTCAACGATCAGACGTATGCCGGACAGACGATCATTTCGAATGCCTCCTGCACTACCAACTGCCTGGCGCCGGTGGCTAAAGTGCTGAACGACAACTGGGGCATCAAGCGCGGCCTGATGACCACCGTGCATGCTGCTACCGCGACCCAGAAGACCGTTGACGGCCCGTCGAACAAGGACTGGCGCGGTGGCCGCGGCATTCTCGAGAACATCATTCCGTCCTCGACCGGTGCGGCCAAGGCGGTGGGCAAAGTCATCCCAGAACTGAACAAGAAGCTTACCGGCATGGCCTTCCGCGTGCCGACGTCCGACGTGTCGGTGGTCGATCTGACCGTCGAACTGAAGAACGAAGCCAGCTACGACGCCATTTGCGCGGCGATGAAGACCGCTTCCGAAACGACGATGAAGGGTGTTCTCGGCTACACCGACGAGAAAGTCGTCGCGACCGACTTCCGTGGCGAAAGCTGCACCTCGGTTTTCGATGCTGAAGCCGGCATGGCGCTCGACGGCACCTTCGTCAAGGTCGTTTCGTGGTACGACAACGAGTGGGGCTATTCCTGCAAAGTGCTGGAAATGGTTCGTGTGATGTCCCGCTAAACGGCATGTCGGGGCGTCTGCGGGCGCCTCGCCGTTGCAGCGTTGTCCGCGTCGGGAAAAGCTTGCGCGTTCCCGACGCGACAAAATTCACTGGGAGATGTTTTTCTTACCGCTAGACTGGCACAAATCCCATCATGTTGTACCGGGATTGATAGATGTCCACTGCTCTATCGAGAGCATGCTCCTTCTCTTGCGAGCACACCATGTTTCTGCCGTCTTCCGCCGGGCCCGGAATTGCCTTGGCGATCACCTGCCTTCGTCAAGGTGTCACTCGTTTTGCTACACCGACGCACGCCGCCAATTCTGGCCTGCCAGTCATGCCGGTGTGGACCTGGCACATCAACGACCGCCGCAAGACTTCCCGCACGACCCAGTTTTAGCATAGGAATTACATGTCACGAGACACTAAAATTGTCGCCACTCTCGGGCCAGCGTCATCGGATGCCGATGTGCTGGAAAGGATGATCCTGGCGGGCGTCGATGTCGTCCGCCTCAATTTTTCACACGGTCACCGCGAAGACCATGTCGAACGTGCTCGACTGGTGCGCGAAGTTTCGGCACGTGTCGGACGGCCTGTCGGCATTCTGGTCGATCTGCAAGGTCCGAAAATTCGTGTCGGCAAATTTGCCGACAACAAAATCTGGCTGGAAAAAGGCGCCCGTTTCATCCTCGACGCCAAGTGCGAACTCGGCACGCAGGAACGCGTCGGACTCGATTACAAAGACCTGACGCGTGACGTTTCGGCGGGTTGCGTGCTCTTGCTCGACGATGGCCGCATCGTGCTGGTCGTCGACCGGGTGGTCGGCTCGGAGATTTACACCACAGTTCGTCACGGTGGCGAGCTGTCGAACAACAAAGGTATCAACCGGCAGGGTGGTGGGCTGTCGGCCGCTGCCTTGACCGCCAAGGACATGGAGGACATTCGTACCGCGGCGAGCATTGAAGCGGATTTCGTTGCCGTCTCGTTTCCGAAGAGCGCGGCCGACATGTACATGGCCAAGCAGCTGATCAATGCCGCCGGTGGTCATGCGCTGACCATTGCCAAAATCGAGCGCGTCGAAGCCGTTGAAGCGCTGGAAGATATCATCGCCGCCTCTGACGGGGTGATGGTGGCCCGGGGCGATCTGGCGGTCGAAGTCGGCGATGCCGCCGTCCCGGCGCTGCAAAAAAGAATGATCCGGCTGGCGCGCGAAAAAAACAAACTGGCGATCACTGCGACGCAGATGATGGAGTCGATGATCGTTTCACCGGCCCCGACGCGCGCCGAAGTCTCCGACGTCGCCAACGCCGTGCTGGACGGTACCGATGCGGTGATGCTGTCCGCCGAAACCGCTTCCGGCAAATTTCCGGTCGAAACCGTCGAAGCAATGGCGCGGATTTGCCTCGAAGCTGAGAAATCGTCGGAGGTGACGCTCGATCGCGAGTTTCTCAACCGTATTTTCACGCGCATCGACCAGACCATTTCGCTGGCAGCGATCTGGACGGCGCATCATCTGAAAGTCAAAGCCATCGCCGCGCTCAGCGAATCCGGCGCGACGGCGCTGTGGATGAGTCGTCTGAATTGTGGTGTGCCGGTTTACGCGTTGACGCCGCAGCCGGGGGCCGTCACCAAGATGTGTCTTTATCGTGCTGTTTTTCCGCTGTTCATGTCGCAACGTCCGATCACGCGTGACGAACTGCTTTATGACGCCGAGCAGTTGTTGATGAACACCGGCGTCGTCCAGAAAGGCGACTTCATCGTGCTGACTTCTGGCGATCCGATGGGCACCAGCGGCGGAACCAACACTTTGAAAATTGTCCGTGTCGGAGATCAGCAGCCTTACGATCATGGATAAAAAAGTGGCCGCAGCGGTGCCAACGCCGGCTGCTGGCCGCAAGCTCCAATCTGAATCGGGCGGTGGTCCCGGCCACTGTCCACGTTGTAGTCATTGATCAATTACTGGAGAGAAATCATGCCCATAGTATCGATGCGCCAACTCCTGGATCATGCCGCCGAAAACGGCTATGGTCTGCCCGCCTTCAACGTCAATAACATGGAACAAGTCTGGGCCATCATGGAAGCTGCCGCTGAAGTGAACGCGCCGGTGATCATGCAGGCTTCGGCGGGTGCCCGCAAATATGCCGGAGAACCCTTCCTGCGCCATCAAATTCTGGCCGCGCTCGAAGCCTATCCGCACATCCCGATCGTCATGCACCAGGACCATGGTCAGTCGCCGGCGGTGTGCATGGCCGCCATCCGTTCCGGTTTCTCATCGGTGATGATGGACGGTTCGCTGATGGCCGACGGCAAGAGCGTCGCCTCGTATGAATACAATGTCGAAACGACGAGCAAGGTCGTCGAATTTGCTCATGCCATCGGCGTTTCCGTCGAAGGCGAACTCGGTGTGCTCGGTTCGCTCGAAACGATGCGCGGCGACAAGGAAGACGGCCACGGCGCCGACGGCCAGATGACGCGCGAACAACTGCTTACCGACGTCGAACAAGCCGCCGACTTCGTCAAACAGACGCAGTGCGACGCGCTGGCGATCGCCATCGGCACCTCGCACGGCGCCTACAAGTTCACCAAGAAGCCGACCGG
>CAYRXO010000261.1:0-3485 GCA_964428215.1 uncultured Candidatus Accumulibacter sp.
CTGCGCAACAGTTCAGCGGAAATCTGCTGATGATCGAATTGCGCCGAACGATTTTTGAACCAGTCGAGTATACCCATCGGAGATCCTCCAGCAACTGCCAGCGCCCGTTGCCAGAACGACGCCACCCGGACCGGCCTGGTTTGCAGTCGGCCGTCCGGGTTGAAATGTCGAGCGGCGCGATGCCGACCGGCAGACGACCTCAGGCGCGTTGACAAACCGGAGTCCAGTACGGCACCCGGCCGGATGGACAGTGATAGCGCTCAGCCATCAAGCGGATGACGATGGACAACGGTTTCATTGCGCTCCGGACCGGTAGACACGATATCGATCGGGATCTCGCACAGTTCTTCGATACGCGCCAGATAAGCGCGGGCTGCTGACGGCAAATCGGCCATCGTTCTGGCACCGACTGTCGATACCGTCCAGCCAGGCAAAGTCTCGAGCACGGGCTGGCAAGCCGCCACTTCATCGGCTCCCATCGGCAACAAGTCGACCGTCCGCCCGTCAAGCTGGTAGCTGGTACAGATTTTCAGTTCGCGCAAACCATCGAGAACGTCGAGTTTGGTGATGCAGAGTCCGTTCACGCCATTGATCTGGATCGAGCGCTTGAGCGCCGCCAGGTCCAACCAGCCGCAGCGTCGCTTGCGACCGGTCACCGTGCCGAATTCCTGCCCTTTGTTCGACATCTGATGGCCGGGTGCGCCCACGGTTTCGATATCGAGTTCGCTCGGAAACGGTCCACTGCCGACCCGCGTCGTATAGGCCTTGGTAATACCCAGCACATAATGCAACATGCCCGGCCCGATTCCCGAACCGGCAGCAGCCTGCCCAGCCACACAATTCGACGAGGTGACGAAGGGATACGTGCCATGATCGACATCGAGCAAAGCACCTTGTGCACCTTCGAACAACAGGCTGCGCCCCGCTTTGTTCAGCGCGTGCAAGGCTGCCGAGACGTCTCCGACCAGCGGTCCGATCGCCTCGGCGTCGGCCAAGGCCTGCGTCAGTACGGTCTGATAATCGACCGGCGCCGCGTTCAAATAGCGCGTCAACACGAAATTGTGATAGTCGAGGTTTTCCTTGAGCTTGTCGGCAAAACGTATTGGATGAAACAGGTCGTAGACACGCAAGGCTCGTCGAGCCACCTTGTCTTCATAAGTCGGCCCGATACCTTTGCCGGTCGTACCGATCTTGCTGTCAGCCCCTTTGGCAGCCTCCCGCGCCTGATCGAGTGCGCTGTGGTAGGGCAGAATCAGGGGACAACCCGGGCTGATTTTCAGCCGTGCACGGACGTCGATACCACCCGCCTCGAGGGCGGCAATTTCAGAAAGCAGATGACGGATATCGAGAACGACGCCATTGCCGATGAAGCAGTCGACACCGGTGCGCACGATTCCGGAAGGTACCAGATTCAGTTTGTACACCTTGCCGCCAACCACCAGCGTATGGCCAGCATTGTGCCCGCCTTGAAAGCGGACGACGCCACCGGCACGGTCAGTCAACCAATCGACGATTTTCCCTTTTCCTTCGTCACCCCATTGCGTGCCGACGACTACGACATTCTTAACCATCCTGTTCATCCATCTTTAGAGAAAATCTCGATACCCCATTGACCCTGACGGTATGTTAGCTGGCGATCGGCTGGAGGCCCGTCATGACAGGTCTCGCCAGGAAGCCGCTCGATAACGATTTCGTCTTGCTGACGCAAATCGGCAATCAACTGCGCCAGCAATGGGTCGTCTGGAGCATACGGGGCGAGAATGGCCATTGCCGGACTGACGCTTGCCGCGGCATGCGTCAGCTCGCGTAAATACAGGGAGAAACCGGTTGCCGGTCGCGCCCGGCCGAAGGCCCGGCCAACGCCGTCGTAGCGTCCGCCCAGTGCCAGAGCGCAGGGGGAATCGGCGTGATACGCGGCGAAAACGACACCATTGTGATAGCGATAGCCGCGCAGATCGGCCAGATCAAAAGAGAGGGACAGATCGGGTGATGCCTGCAGCAATTGCCGCAAAGTGGATAACGCGCTGTCGATTTCGGGAATCGCCGGCAGAACCCGCGCTGCCTGATCGAGAATCTCCTCACCACCATAGAGATCCGGCAAGCACAGGAAACTGGAACGCAAGGGCTCGGTCATCGAAGCGCAAAATTCGCGAAGGCCGGGAACATCCTTGGCTTGCAGCAGGCGCAGCAGGCGACTTTCGCATTCGGCATCGACGCCTGCTGCCGTCACCAGAGCGCGGAAAACTCCGACATGTCCGAGATCGATACGTGCCGCCTGCACACCGGCGGTCAGCAGCGCGCTGGCCATCAAACGAATGATTTCGCGGTCAGCGGCGATACCGGCATGGCCATAGATTTCGGCACCGAGCTGAATCGGTTCCCGATTCGCAGTCAGTGACGCTGGCAAGGTATGCAGAACGCTCTCGCAATAACAGAGACGCGTCACTCCCCGGCGATTGAGCTGGTGCGCATCAATCCGCGCCACCTGCGGTGTAATGTCGGCCCGGATGCCGAGTGTCCGACCCGACATCTGGTCGACCAGTTTGAAAGTGCGCAGCTTGAGATCCTGTCCCGAGCCGGTCAACAAGGACTCGAGGTGCTCAAGCAGGGGGGGCTTGACCAGTTCGTAACCATGCACGCGAAACAAATCGAGCAGTTTGCAGCGTAGAGACTCGATTTTGCCAGCTTCCAACGGCAAAACGTCGGCGAGGTATTCCGGGAGCAGCCAGTTCATTTGACGAGGATTAACAACACCAAACCGATGATCATCGCCGTCAGTCCGATAAAGCGAATCTGTCCATCCGACAATGAGATCAGACGACGGAAAGTCTCCCGCCATGTACTCGGCGCAACGAAAGGCAACAAGCCTTCGATGATCAACATCAGCGCCAGGGCCAGCAACAAACTGGGCGTCATCGGCCGGCTTTGTCGCTACCGCGCCCGACATTTTTCATATATCTGAAAAAATCGGAATTCGGCTCGACGACGATGACGTCGTTTTTACCCTTGAAGCTCTGACGATACGCTTCCAGACTACGGTAGAAGGCATAGAACTCGGGATTGCCTTCGAAAGCTCGGGCATAAGTCGCCGCCGCTTTGGCATCCCCCTCGCCTTTCAAGATCTGAGCATCCCGGTACGCTTCGGCAATGATCACTTCGCGTTGCTTGTCGGCGTCGGCACGAATCTTCTCGGCGTCGGCAGAACCCTGCGAGCGCAACTCGTTGGCCACCCGCTTGCGTTCGGCGTCCATGCGACGATAGACCGATTCGCCGACGTCGTTTGGCAATTCAACCCGTTTGACGCGCACATCGACGATCTGCACACCGATCTTGCGTGCATCGAGATCCGCCTTTTCGCGCATCTGCTCCATGATCTTGTCACGTTCGCCGGAAACCACATCGTGCACCGTTCTTTTGCCGAATTCTTCGCGCAAACCGGCATTGACCGTCTGCGTCAAACGGGTCTTGGCACGCGATTCATCCCC
>CAYRXO010000262.1:0-3466 GCA_964428215.1 uncultured Candidatus Accumulibacter sp.
ACTATTCCTCTTTGGTTTTCATTTGCAGTTTGGCCGGCAGATAACGTTGACGAAGTCGTTTCCAGACGCGACCGGCGATTTCAACGGCCAACAGCGCCAACCCGACGATGCTCGCCGGGTTGTAGGCGACAATACCATATCGTTCCCTTCGATGACTCATCCAGCCACGCTTGTACGCATCGTCGCCGATCAGGAAATCGACTTCGCTGACGTGGTCGACATCGATGACGTGGCGCAGCAGATGTGCGGTGAGCACCGTTCCCGGCGAGAATGCCGAGAATTCTTCATGGTAAGCCACTTTGTAAATGTAGGCTTTGTCGCCCCAGACGTACCACAGTTGTGCCGCAACCACCCGGTTGTGCAAGCGGGCGAGGCCCAGTCGCAGCGTGCCATTGTTGGCCAGACAGCGGATCATCGACGGAACAAAGTCCGGATAAGGTTCCGGCTGTTTCCAGCTCGCCGAATAAACTTCGTTGAATTCGGCGATGGCGTGTTCGATATTGTCCGGAGTGGTCACGATTTCCAGGTCACCGCCTTCGCTGCTGAATCGTTTGCAGCGTCGACGGATGGAACTGCGCTGGTTTGCGCTGCGCGATTTGAGGTAGCTTTCCCAGTTGCCATCGACTTTCAGAAACCAGTTGCCAAAACAAAAGTAAGTAAACGGAATCCAGCCGTTGGCATGCAAGGCATTGAGTAGGGCCTTGAAGGCGGGAGCCTCCGGATTCATCGGTGAAAAACGCATCAGATTTGATTGGCCATAATCATTCCTTATGGCTGATATAATGCGTTCAAGTAAGATTAAATAGGTGTTATTTAAAGTCAGCGGAGTAAATAGAGAAGTATAATAATTGCTCAGCGATTCAATTTTCCTTACGATTCGATTCGTCCTGTATCTGATAGGGAGGATGAGCCGAGGAATCTGATCTTCGCTAACATGATAATAATGAAGATCATCGTTTGAAAAAACGGTCGTTTCCATCAAATCGAACCAATCAACTGATGTTTCCAGCCCGTCGTTGCCGAAAATTTCCTGCTGAACATGGGGGAGGGCGGCGACAGCCGTGATCGATTGACAACTTTGTACCTTATATTCACCCTGTGCCGGATCGGTTTGAAAGTCTTCAGGCGACTGACAATGAAGTCGGTATCGCCAGGAACGAACGAACAAATAGGTGTACAGGCAATAACGATTTCTAAAGTATTGCAGATTCTGAGTTGGACGGATGAATACCCCTCGCTCATTCCGATTTTCTGTAGTGGTAAATCCGCTAGTCTCGCGCTCGCTGCAGGAAAATTGCTTTTCGATTATTTTAAAGAGCGATAATTGTTCTGTCGCTCCGTTACACATCTTCCGATCAAAAGCGATCTTCAGGCAGATCAACCGCTGATCGTTGTGGATCGTCAGGCACGACGCAAGGAGATGAGTTCCAAGATAAAACTCATATGCCGAAGCTTGCCGACTGGCTGCGAAACAGAGCAGTATTTCGCGGAGGCAAGCGCCTGTCGGGTTGTTGCCAACATTGGCAACGTCAGCATCTCCCTGTTGAACAACCCCTTCGAGCCGCTCGTATCTGATTAGCGCTTCGTCGATATCCTTTGTTGTGTTGAGTTTGTTAATGGTGCATGAAACCGGGTCATCTTCTGAGCAATGAAAATGGCGGTCAATATTGCTTTTCCGGAGAGTGTTGCTGGCAGCCAAACAAGCGGTATAAGCTTTTTCCCATAGGATATTGATCTTTTTCGATGCCGAACGTCTGATGATTGGCAGTGATGGATTGTCGAAATTTGCAGAATATCTCGGATCAACGGCCAGAAAATCAATTCTCCACGCCCAGCCGGGTAGCGCAGACCACAAGTAATCGACAAGATGTGGATCTTCGAGCAGCAAGGGTGTGGTTTGCAAAACAGCCGGTCGAAATGAAAACCAACACCCTTTTCCCTTGGCAACGATGATTGTCGCTCCCGTTATTCGCTGCCCATTGTGGAAAAGACATAATTTTTCAGAGCCGGTGGAAAAATGCTTGAGCAGAGTGCTGATGAAGCGGCTGTCGAAGAATGGATGTCCATGGCAGAGCGTATGATTCAGTTGGTCCCATTCGCTGCTGAATTTTGAAAAAGAGGCTTTTGCATCGTATATCTGCCAGCCCATCGCTAATCGCCTTTCCTTGCAATCTACTCTTGTCCCTGATTCCGTGTGCATTCGTCGTGTCTCAATTGCAACCGGTGAAATTGATTGATTGTCGAATTGCAATATTGCATTCAACGGATCGTGTCGGATCTCTGAACTGATTGATGATTCAACCATCAATTCTTCGCGTGCATTGCTTCAGGCCGTTTTTTTGCCTTTCGTTATCGATGGCGGTATTCAGCGACGTTGGAACACTATTGGCCGTTGCCGATATACCAATCCCTTTTTCGACTTGAATACGCCCTTTTCCCGCCTTCGCACCGTGCTGGCGCAACTTGTCCTGCGCGGACAGATTGCGGCATGCCCAGGTAGATGTAGGTGTTGAGGATGGCCGCAAGGATAAGGGTTTCTGTCACCTGTTGCTCGAAAGTTCGGGATTTCGAGCGGTCGCCGAGTCGCTTGAGCCGGTAGCTCATGTCCTCAGCGATGCGGCGCGGGTGCTTGTTTCCCCGCGCGGACGCACCGCCTCGCGGCGGGATGCTCGTCCGCGCGTTCCGCTTGCCGAGAGCGCGGCAACCCGTCTCAACATGCAGGTGTGGGTCCGGCAGCGGAAGATCCGCTTGGCCCCGCCGCATCAACGATTCGTGCAGCCCTAGCGTGGCGCGATCAGGCAGCTGGAGCAGCGTCTTGATCGTCAAGCTGGCCCGAATGGCGTTCACAACATACGCTGCGCAGTTCGTTAGCCGGTACCGTCGCTTCACCCCCACCTCGCCTGTGTCTGGCCGGACTTGCAGGCCCATGACTCCTTTCCTCGGACTGCCCACAGCAGCTACGCCCGGTGTTATGTCAATATACTACACGAATGCCGTTTTCTGGCTGCGGTTTTTTGCGCTTCGCCGCTGCCCTGCCGGACTGATTTCATGGCCGGAGTGCAACTCTATTCCGAAGCAGGGGCTGGAAATGTGAAATATTGCCTAAGTGCGCAGCCGCCGCCAGACAGAATTGAGCACTTCAAGTAGCGTCTGGGCGAGAAAGGCTATCGCTGGCTGCAAGTCCCGGGCATTGAGAAACAGAAATTCTGCCCGGCGATGCCCTTTTTCCGGCCAATGCTGCAGGATGCCGAACGGTTGTCTCTGTTCGTTGAACCACAATGCTTCATTGGTTTGGCTGGGAGCAGATATCGACTGGCCGCATACCAAGTCGTACTCGAGTGCCGGAAAGTTGACGCCGTTTGCGGTGCATAGTCCGAGCCAATAATCGCTCCGGCCGATCGTTGGCTCGATAACCCAGAGACGGCCGCGGGTATCACGCTTGACCTCCAGGGAGACGCAGCCCGAG
>CAYRXO010000263.1:0-3455 GCA_964428215.1 uncultured Candidatus Accumulibacter sp.
AGGCACTGGCCAACAGCGTCGAGATCGCCCGGCGCTGCAATCTGCAGATCACGCTTGGCAAGAGCTATCTGCCCGATTTTCCAACGCCGCCCGGCGTGACGCTCGCCGACTACTTGCGCCAGCAGCGCGAGCTGATGGTGATGCATGCGAAGCAGTTTGTCGGCAATCATTTCCGACGAATGACGCGAGCGCAACAGGTCTTCCACCCGCGGCCAGTACGGGCCGTCGATCGGCAGCCGGGACGCACTACGCATCGTGGCCGCCAATGCGCTCGCCCGTGCTTGCGCAGCCGTCGCACGATAAGCGCCGGCAACACGGAAGCGACCACGCCGACGGGGCTCTGCCGACGAATTGGTCCATCCGTTACGTTTCTCTTCGCGATTGATCGTACTCGGCGGCCGCTGTAGTCCTGCTCAAGCCCCGGCAGGATCATCGTGCACTCTTCCAGGCGCATGTGTGTGTCGTTCATTCCCTTCGCAACACGATATTTTCCGGAAAGTGTTGCACTTCAGATTTGAGTCAAAGTGGGCTAACTTCTCGTCTTGCAGACAAAGATCAATATATAACAACCGCCCAAATTGAAAGCGGGTAGTAAAGTCGACACGCTGTCGGCTTTACTACCCGCCTTGAAAAACAAGTTCTTCGTCGATCAGTGATGACGATTGCGCAGCTTCTTGATCGCTTGCAACTGGGCAACCGCTTGTGCCAACTCTGCTTCTGCCGTCGCCAAGCCAACCTCCGAGCCCCGATTTTTCAACGCTTCTTCGGCGCGACGCTTGGCTTCGAGCGCTTTGGCTTCGTCGAGATCGTTGGCACGAATAGCCGTATCAGCCAAAACGGTAATCATCGCCGGCTGGACTTCCAACATGCCACCCGAAACATAAACCAGCTCGTATTCGTCGCGATCAGGGATTTTCAGGCGAACGGTTCCCGGTTTGATGCGAGTGAGCAGTGGTGTATGCCTCGGATAGATGCCGAGCTCGCCCGCTTCGCCAGGAAAAACGGCGAAATCGGTTTCGCCGGCAAAGATCAACTCTTCGGCGCTTACCACATCGACATGGACTCTGATGGACATGATTTTTTTCCTTGCTAGCTGTTGATGCCGTCATCAGTTCCATCAAGAAACTGGTGACGGCGCTTTGCTCGTCCTTAGAGTTTCTTGGCTTTTTCGAAAACTTCCTCGATACCGCCAACCATATAGAAAGCCTGTTCCGGAATATTGTCGCATTCGCCATTGACGATCATCTTGAAGCCCTTGATCGTTTCCTTCAGCGGCACATATTTGCCTGGCGTACCGGTAAACACTTCGGCAACGTTGAAAGGCTGCGACAGGAAGCGCTGAATCTTGCGCGCCCGATAGACTGCCAGTTTGTCTTCCGGCGACAGTTCATCCATGCCCAGAATGGCGATGATGTCACGCAGTTCCTTGTACTTCTGCAGGGTCATTTGCACCGAACGGGCAACGTTGTAATGTTCTTCACCAACGATCTGCGGGTCAAGCTGACGCGAAGTCGAATCGAGCGGGTCGACCGCCGGATAGATACCCAGCGACGCGATGTCACGCGACAGAACGACGGTCGAGTCAAGGTGCAGGAAAGTCGTCGCCGGCGACGGGTCGGTCAAGTCGTCAGCAGGCACATAAACGGCCTGAATCGAGGTGATCGAGCCGACTTTGGTCGAAGTGATGCGTTCCTGCAAGCGACCCATTTCTTCGGCCAGGGTTGGCTGGTAGCCCACCGCGGACGGCATCCGGCCAAGCAGCGCTGACACTTCGGTTCCCGCCAGGGTGTAACGGTAGATGTTATCGACGAAGAAGAGAATGTCGCGACCGTCGTCACGGAAACGCTCGGCCATCGTCAGCCCCGTGAGAGCAACGCGCAAACGGTTACCCGGCGGTTCGTTCATCTGACCGAAGACCATCGCCACCTTGTCGAGAACGTTCGAATCCTTCATCTCGTGGTAGAAGTCATTTCCTTCACGAGTACGCTCACCAACACCGGCAAAGACGGACAGACCGGAGTGTTGCTTGGCGATGTTGTTGATCAGTTCCATCATGTTGACGGTCTTGCCCACACCAGCACCACCGAACAGACCGACCTTCCCGCCCTTGGCGAACGGGCAGACCAAGTCGATAACCTTGATGCCTGTTTCCAACAGATCGACCGACGGCGAAAGCTCGTCGAACTTTGGCGCAACCTGGTGAATTTCGCGCCGCTCTTCGGTAGCAATCGGACCGGCTTCGTCGATCGGCCGCCCGAGAACGTTCATGATCCGGCCAATCGTGGCATTACCGACCGGCACCGAAATACCGGCACCGGTATTGTTGACCTTCATACCGCGACGCAGACCGTCAGAAGAACCCATGGCAATCGTACGCACGATGCCATCGCCCAACTGCTGCTGAACCTCGAACATCAGGTCGGCTTCGCACATTTCCGATTCTTCAGCCTTATCGAGCTGCAACGCATCGTAAATCCTGGGCATCGCGTCGCGCGGGAACTGGATGTCCACCACGGCGCCGATGCACTGAACAATGTTTCCTTGACTCATCGTCGTATCCCTAATCAATAAACTAAAGTCGCGTGGTCAGACAGCGGCTGCGCCGCCGACGATTTCCGAAAGCTCTTTGGTAATGGCTGCCTGGCGGGCCTTGTTGTAAACCAGCTTCAGCTCGCCGATGACGTTTTTGGCATTATCCGATGCCGATTTCATCGCCACCATACGCGCACTCTGCTCGGAGGCCATGTTTTCGGCTACTGCCTGGTAAATCATTGCTTCGACATAGCGCACCAGCAGATCGTCAATCACTACCTTGGCATCGGGTTCGTACAGATAATCCCAGCGATTGCCTTCACCGCCCACCAGATCACCAGATAAGGGCAGCAGCTGATACAGCGTCGGCTCCTGCTTCATGGTGTTGATGAAACGTGTATAGACGATGTACAGAACGTCGATCTCGCCTTTCATGTAGGCGTCGAGCTGGACCTTGACCGGACCAATCAGTTTTTCCAGATGTGGCGTGTCGCCAAGCCCGATCACTTGTGAAACGAGATCGGCCCCGGCGCGTTGCATGAAGCCCAGACCCTTGTTACCGATGGCAGTAACGCGCAGCTTTTTACCTTCGGCGTCCCATTCTTTCATCTTGGCCAGCGCCAGACGCAGAACGTTGGTATTCAGGCCACCGCACAACCCCTTATCGGAAGTAACGGTAATCAGTCCAACCGTTGCAATCTTGTCCCGAACAGTCAAAAACGGGTGACGGTAATCGGTCAGCGCATGCGAGAGGTTGCCGGCAACACGCCGGATTTTTTCGCCATACGGCCGGGCAGCACGCATCCGATCCTGCGCTTTGCGCATTTTCGAAGCAGCCACCATTTCCATGGCTTTGGTGATCTTGCGCGTGCTTTCGACGCTCTTGATCTTGTTGCGGATTTCCTTGCCGCTAGGCATGGCAA
>CAYRXO010000264.1:0-3453 GCA_964428215.1 uncultured Candidatus Accumulibacter sp.
CATCTTGTTCCAGATGCTGTAGATGTGTTTCGGGCGGCCATAAACTTCAGCATGGCTGATGCCGGCGGCCGCCAGTTCGGCTTTCAAGCGCGACACGGCGTCGGCGATGAACTTTTCGCGTTCGCGGCGTGTTTCGTCGAGATGACGGGCAATCTGCTTGTAAACCGTCGGATGCAGGAAGCGGAACGAGAGGTCCTCGAGTTCCCACTTCAGTTCCCAGACGCCGAGCCGGTTGGCCAGCGGCGAATAGAGCGCCAGCGTCTCCTGCGCCACCTGCTCGCGCAGCGCGTCGGCTTCGTCGGCGTAGTAGCGCAGCGTCTGCGTGCGCGACGCCAAACGCAGGAGGACGACGCGAATGTCCTCGACCATCGCCAGCAGCATCTTGCGCAAAACTTCCACTTGCGAGCGGATTTCCTGCGCATTCTTGTCGCCGTCCCCGGCGGAATGGGCGACGAAGCGCCGAGTGATCGGGCGCATGCGATTGAGACGTGAAACGCCGTCAACCAGATGAACGACGCGCGAGCCGAAATCCTTTTCGAGCGGCTGCAGCCCTTTTTCCTGCAGCGCCGGCACGGCAAAGAGTAGCGCCGCCAGACGACAATCGGCATCGAGCTTCAGCCCGGCGATGATCAGCGCCACACCGAGCGCGTGCGCCCAGACGCTTTCGCCACTGCCGAGCAGTTTGTCGCCATAAAGGGAACGTGCCTGATCGGCTGCCAGACGCAGAGCCGCCGCCTCGTTCGGCGACAGTCCGTCGGCGAGCGTTTGCAGCGATTGTTCGTGGTCGCTCTGCGCGGCGACCGAGTGGACAACAGAAACCATGCTTCTGATTATAAGTGGGCCTCAGCGTTCCGGCATAATCGGGCTTTGCCGCTCACCGAGCCCGCCCGCGCCGCCGATGTTCGCTTCGTTGTTCGCCCGCTTGCAGCATCCGTATCTGCTGTTGACCCTGACGACGCTGTTCTGGTCGGGAAACATGGTCATCGGCCGCGCCTTGCGCGATCAGGTGCCGCCGTTGTCGCTCGCCTTCTGGCGCTGGACGATCGCCTTTACGCTGAGCGTGCCGCTCGCCTGGCCGCACCTGCGCAGGCAATGGCCGCTGCTGCGCCAGAACTGGCGGACGGTGACCCTGCTCGGCCTACTCGGCGTCGGCGGTTACAACACGCTGGCCTATATCGCGCTCAAGTACACCCCGGCGACCAACGCCTTGTTGCTCAATTCGTTCATCCCGGTGGCGACCATCGCCCTGTCGTGGGCCCTGCTCGGCAAGTCCATGCGCCGTCGCGAATGGCTCGGCGTGCTGCTGTCGCTGTTCGGAGTGGCGATCATCGTTTGCCAGGGTGACTGGCAGACGCTGACCAGCCTGCGCCTGAACGTCGGCGATCTGTGGATGCTCGGCGCCGTTTTCGTCTGGGCGTTCTACACCATCGGCCTGCAATGGCGGCCGGCCGGCGTCGACCCGCTGCTGCTGCTCGCCGCGTTCACCCTCGTCGGCCTGGCTGCGCTGGCGCCGGCCTATGCCTGGGAAATCGCCCAGGGACGCCTGGTCGCCGTCACGCCGGCATCGCTGGCCGGCATCGCCTACACCGGCGTCTTTCCCGGTTTTCTCGGCTATGTCTTTTACAACCGCGCGGTCGGCGAAGTCGGCGCCAGCAAAGCGAGCCTGTTCATCCATCTGATGCCGGTCTTCGGCACCTTGTTGTCGGCGATCTTTCTCGATGAAATCCCGCACCTCTACCATTACTTCGGCATCGCGCTGATCTTCACCGGCATTTACCTGACCACCGCCCGCCGACCGGCCGGATGAACCCGATGCTCGGCAAACTGTTTGCCTGGTGGCGCGACCGTCGACAACCGGCGCCGATTCCCGATGCGCTGTGGCGACAAACCGTCGCCGAACTGCCCTTCCTGGCCGCGCTCGACACCGACGAAGAACAGCGCCTGCGGCAGCTTTGTGCCGCCTTTCTCACCGAGAAGGAATTCAGCGCCGCTGGCGGACTCGTGCTCAGCGACGCCATCTGCGTCTCGGTCGCCGCGCAGGGCTGTCTGCCGATCCTCGAAATCGGCCTGAACGCCTATCGCGGCTGGCTGGGAATCGTCGTCTACCCCGACCAGTTCCTCATTCCGCGGCAGATCGAAGACGAATACGGCGTGGTGCACGAATACGAAGAAATCGCCGCCGGCGAAGCCTGGCACGGCGGACCGCTGCTCATCTCCTGGCGCGACGTGCAGCAAGCCGGCAGCGGCTACAACGTCGTCATCCACGAGTTCGCCCACAAGCTGGACATGCTCAACGGCGAAGCCGACGGCACGCCGCCGCTGCCCGACACGCTGTCACGCGCCGACTGGCAAGCAGTACTGCAGGAAAGCTATACCGATTTCTGCGCCTGGATCGATGAAGCCGCCAGTCAAGGCGAAGAACCTTTTTTCGACCCCTACGCAGCGGAAAATCACGGCGAATTCTTCGCTGTGATGAGCGAGGCTTTTTTCGAAGCGCCGCAGGAACTGCTTGCCGAATACCCGGCCCTGTATGCCAACTTCGCAACCTTCTATCGTCAGGATCCGGCGCGGCGCGGCCTGTCTACCCCCGCCCGCTGAGCGACGGCTTGGCGAAGTAATCCGCCTGCGGCCGCAAGACGTCGAGAAGAAGGCTGCGCCCATGTGTCATCCGACTGCATGGCGTCAATCCGTATGACTCTCGGGTCGATGTCCTGCAGCGCAGCGGACAGCATCCGGCAGACCGTGCCGGAAGTCCCGCCCAGCCATCGGAAGGCGCACTTCGCTGCGCTCTCCGTTGTTGTACTGACAGACTCCGTCGATCCGGCGCCGGAACGCCGCCAAGTGACCGCTTACGATTTAACGACGATAGCTTCTCTACCGAACGGCCAGGGCGAGCAAACCCACTGACAACAGGAAAAGACTGCCCGGTTCAGGAACTTGCAGATTGCGCGTACCGATGAAAACCCGTTCGTAGTTGTTATCCTGAGAAACGTCCGTCCCCGCAGTGCATGTGTCTTTGCCCTGCGTATCAATCGAGAACGGTGGAGAGACACAGCCATAACGCAGATCGACATGAATCGCGTAATCGCTCCAATCATTGGCAGAAATGGTGTGAATTGCCTTATCGAGTTCGGGTACCACGACCGCATATGGAACCTGATTGACGCCCAGGTTATGGTTGATAATCGTGACCGCATTCAAGTCGCTGCAGTCGATTTCCTGATTTGCGGCATCCAGGCAAACCTGACCACCCGCGCGGACAAAATCCGTAATTTGCGGTTCCAGGCCTTCGGAAGTGTAGGCTGTGACATCACCATAGCGAACGCCGCCGCCGCCGTAGGTCGGTGCGGGATAGCTTGGCGCACCGATGAGCCTTTGTGCGGCAGTACGCGTGTCATCCTAGAAATCTCAGTTGGAGAGCTTGATCCGGCCGGGAATGCTGGCAAGCTATGG
>CAYRXO010000265.1:0-3446 GCA_964428215.1 uncultured Candidatus Accumulibacter sp.
GTTGCCACGGCGCCGCTTCCTCAGGCGACCGGGGCGTACGGACAACTCCCCGGACAGGACTTCAACCCGCTAGATTTACTGCTGTTACTGCGAACGGCCAGGTTCATTTTCAATTTTCGCAGAAGAAGCAGGCATTGCGGTCATGGCCACGCAGCACTATGTGCAGGGGCAAGCCGAAGAGGTTTATGCGAGCGCGGCATAACATGACCTCACGTCTATCATAAATTGAGCCTGGCTCCTTTTCTGCCCTTTTCTGCCTTTCGTGGCGATCGATCTTCTGCGCAAGGACGATCTTATTGATGGGGCGGGGCTTTACCTGTTGTTGGCTGGTGTCGGCGCTGGCAGCTCGCCGCATTCATTTCTGTAGGCGTGACCGCTGCCTTTTTCGTGCGCGTCCAGCAGTCCGGCGCGAACCATGAGTCCCGATGAATTCAAGGCCTGGTCGAAGACAAGTTCGTCGTCTCGCAGATCCAATCCGGGTGTCAGGTCAGCCAGAAGCGCATCGAGGCCGTGAGGGAAATCAAATCGGCGGAAATCGAAAAGAATCTGGTTGTCCAGATGCGCGAGATCGAGCTGGAGCGCCAGACAAAATGCAGCGTGCCGAGCAGCGCAAGCAGGTCGGGATCGCACGCCCGGAAACGTAGATCGCCATCGCCAACAAATCAGGAGAACAGTCCGATGCCGACGCCGTGGTTAACCAGGCACGTGCCGAAGTGGTCAGAGCCGTGGAGGGCGTGCACACGGCGCGGCAAGTGGCGGCGGCTGAACCCGACAAAAACATTCAACTATCGAAACCGCGAAGAAACGCGCTCCTGATCCTGGCCGGTGTGCGTCATTCGACGATCAGACTATCCGAGCAGACGGGTACGCATCGGGTATGGTCACGATACGTTCACAGGCGGCCAGGAACCATGCATTTGACGCCAGGATTATGTTGGCAGCTTGATTTTATGCGCTCTCCTTGGCGCCGACTCGATTGCCCGGAGCGTCGCTGACCGGCAGGTGCTACAATCCTCCCCACCCATTCAACCCTTCTCCAGGCGTGTCAACGCCTTGCGTCATGGATACCCCAAATACTGAAAAAGCGCTGGCTCAGCGTATCGCCGAAGCGATGATCGATGGCTTCGATCGGCACTATCGCCTGATCCGCAACTATGGGCAGCAAGCCAAGCAACTCTTTGAGCAGGGCGACTGGAAAGGTGTGCATACGGCCGTCCGCCGACGGATTCGTTCCTACGATGATCGGGTCAGTGAAACCGCCGACCGGCTGTGCGCCGAGTTCGGCGCCGAGACGCTCGATGACGAGGTCTGGCAACAGCTCAAACTGCAATATATCGGTTTGCTGATCAATCACAAGCAGCCCGAACTCGCCGAGACGTTTTTCAATACCGTCTGTTCGAAGATCCTGCACCGTACCTATTTCAATAACGACTACATTTTTGCCCGTCCGGCAGTTTCCACCGAATACATCCAGTCTTCGCCGCCGACATATCGCAGCTACTATCCTGCTGACGATGGCCTGCGCGATTCCGTCAAGCAGATCATCAGCGATTTCAACTGGCAACGACCATTCGAAGATCTCGATCGTGACGTCGATTTCATCATGCGCACCGCGTTGCAACGCCTGGGTAGCTGGCCGAAAGCGGAAGCCAATGCGCAAATCCAGGTGCTGAATTCCGCCTTTTACCGCAACAAGGGGGCCTACATTTTCGGCAAGGCGATCAACGGTCACCACGAGATGCCGTTCGCCATTCCGGTGATCCACAACGCGCAGGGATTGCTGGTCATCGACACGCTGCTGCTAGACAGTTGGCTGATCAGCGTCCTCTTTTCCCTGTCACGTGCCTATTTCATGGTGGACATGGAAGTGCCTTCCGGGTACGTGCAGTTTCTACGCAGCATCATGCCCAACAAACCGGCTTCCGAGATCTACACCATGCTCGGTTTGGGCAAACAGGGCAAGACCTTGTTCTTTCGCGATCTCAAAGACCATCTGCGCCACTCGGAGGACCAGTTCATCATCGCGCCCGGCATCGCCGGTCTGGTGATGCTGGTCTTCACGCTGCCTTCATTTCCTTATGTTTTCAAGATGATCAAAGACGTTTTCGGTTCGTCCAAGGAAATGGACCGCGATACCGTCAAGCGAAAATATCTGCTGGTCAAACAGGTCGACCGGGTTGGCCGCCTGGCCGACACGCTCGAGTTTTCGCACGTCGCATTGCCCCGGCAGCGTTTTTCGGCCGACTTGCTCGCTGCCCTGCATCAGTTGGCGCCCTCATTGGTCGAGGAGGAAGGCAACGATCTGGTGATCAAACATCTGTACATCGAACGGCGACTGACGCCGCTGAACATCTATCTCGATTCGGCGACCCCCGAGGAAATCGACCACGCGGTGTTCGAATACGGCAACGCCATTCGCGAACTGGCTTGTGCCAACATCTTCCCCGGCGACATGCTGTGGAAAAATTTTGGCGTCACGCGCTATAACCGGATCGTTTTCTACGATTACGACGAAATCGAATACATGACCGATACCAATTTCCGCGTCATTCCTGAGGCGCCGTATCCGGAAATGGAAATGTCCGGTGAACCGTGGTATTCGGTTGGCAGGCACGATGTCTTTCCCGAGGAGTTCGCCAGCTTCCTGCTCGGGTCGCCGAAGGTGCGTTCATCATTTCTCAAGTATCACCGCGAACTGCTCAACGTTCGCTTCTGGCAAGGGGCGCAGCAAAAAATCCGCGATGGACATGTCGAGGATTTCTTCCCCTATCCGGAAGAATTACGTTTTTGCCGGACTTTCGCCAACGGTTGAGTGCTGGCGATCATCGATGGGCCGGCACCCCCCGCCACCTTGACGACAACTTGGCCAAAGAGGGTCATTAGTAGCCATAAATAGCTATTCGATTCGCCTTATCGATGGAAAAGTGTCAAAATACAGGGGCTTGTAAAGTTGCAACCACATGGTTTTCATACGCCCCGGGATTGTAGATGAACGCGCCACCTTTATTTAAATGGACTGATGAATACAATCTGGGCATTACCGAAATCGATGATCAGCATAAGGGTTTGGTGGATCTGCTGAATCAGTTACATCAGGCGATTCGGGAACATCATGGCAAGGCCACCTCGCGGCAGATTCTCGACCGGCTGGTCGACTATACCCGGACCCATTTTCTGCTCGAAGAAAGCCTGATGCGCGTCACTGCCTACCCCGGTATTGAACAGCATCGCCGTCAGCACAAGGAATTGATCGCACAAATCGAAGCCTTGCAACGCAAAATGGATCAGGAGAACGCGGCGATCAGCTTCGAGCTGCTGCATTTCCTGCGTAATTGGCTGATTCAGCACATCCACGAAAGCGACAAGCGCTTCGGTGAACATTTTCACTCTGTCCGCTTGGCCGCCACCTACGCCGCCTGGCGCAAAGAGTCGGGTCAAGCAATGCA
>CAYRXO010000266.1:0-3424 GCA_964428215.1 uncultured Candidatus Accumulibacter sp.
AGGATTTGGCGCAGACCTTGCCGCGCTACGTCTTCCTGTACAACAATCAACTGCCTCAATCGGCTTTGGGCAGTCAGACGCCTACCCAAACGATGTAAAAATGGTTTATTTCAACCTCCGAGCTCTTTCATCGAAAACCGGATGATCAGCCGGGATGTGACAAAGAACTAAGCTGCCAGGATTGCATGAATGGCTACCGACTATAGCGGGGCAGCATCTACAGTTGTCGTGGCTACAGATGATCTCGCGATTCAATCGACTGCGTCTTGCTGTTGAGTAGCGGGTGTCTGAATCTGCAGAATCAGTCGCTATTGCTGCGATTTCAGCGCACGATTATAGTCCGGTCATTTTGGTGTTGATTTCGGCTATTCGTTGGTCAATGAGAAAATCGACGACCGCGAAGATTTGGGCGTCTACATGCGCTTTTCGCAGGCCGAGGGAATATAGATGATCAAAATGATTCAAAAATCATGGCAACAACAAACAGGCTGGAGCAGCCCGGACGAGTCGCTGGCTGAACCCCAGCTGGTCCTGATATTTGGTGCGAGTGCCGTTTTGCGAGATCCGGCCGTCTTGACGGCTGTGCGTGGCGACTTTCCTGGCGCCTTGATCTTCGGTTGCTCAACCGCAGGTGAAATTCATGGCGCACACGTCCGTGACGATAGTCTGATCTTGACGGCCATCCACTTTGAGAAAACACGATTGCGCTTGGCAAGCGTTCCAGTGACGAGCGCATTGGACAGCCTTCAGGCTGGGAGGGAGTTGGCTGCTCAGCTCGTCGCTCCCGATCTGGTGCACCTGCTGGTTCTTTCCGATGGATTGTTGATCAATGGCAGCGATCTGGTGCGTGGTTTACGCGAGTCTCTGCCGCCAAAGGTCAGTGTGACCGGTGGAATGGCCGCTGACGGTACCCTTTTTGCAGCAACACTGGTTTGTGCCGATGGCGTTCCCCGTCAAGGCTGCGTGGCCGCCCTAGGTTTTTATAGCCATGATCTCGTGGTCGGCTATGGTTCCCAGGGAGGGTGGGATGCTTTCGGTCCACGGCGCCGCGTGACGCGTTCGAACGGCAATGTTCTATACGAAGTTGATGGGCAGTCTGCTCTTTGCCTTTATAAACATTATCTTGGAGAATATGCTGCCGATCTCCCCGCCTCTGCGCTGCTTTTTCCGCTTGAAATCGATCTGCAGACCGGCGAGTACGGCCTGGTTCGTACGGTGGTAAATATCAACGAATCCGAGCAAAGCATGACATTCGCCGGGGATATTCCACTTGGGGCAAGCGTGCATCTGATGAAAGCCAATTTCGATCGTTTGATTGGCGGTGCCGAGGATGCGGCAAATGCCAGCAGACGTTCCTTCGGCAGATTGCCGGTTGAACTGGCCCTGTTCATCAGTTGCTTCGGGCGTAAATTGATTCTGAAGCAACGTGTGGAGGAGGAGGTCGAAGCCGCGTACGCCGTACTAGGTGAGCAAACGGTCGTCACCGGCTTCTACTCCTATGGCGAAATTTCACCTTTCGTGCCGAACGGACGCTGTGAATTACATAATCAAACCATGACCGTTACCACCTTCTCCGAGCGCTAGGCATGCATCCCTTGTTGAACCGGCAAATCCGACGAACTTTGGGGGAAGCAGGTGAAATTCCTGACCACTGGCGGCGCTTTCTCGATCTTGTCGACGCCGCCTATTGTGAGGGGGATGAGGATCGAAGACGGCTCGAACGGATGGTCGAGTTGTCCTCCAGCGAGCTGAATCGACAAAACGCGACTCTGAAGCATGAGATCGACGAACGACAGCAAGCCGAAGCCCAATTGCGTGAAAGTTACAAACGGCTGGCGGTCTGGGTGCGGCGTCTGGCGATGCACAATCAGCAGATGGCTTTATTGAACAAGCTCGGCGACATGCTGCAGGCTTGTCAGCATGTTGCTGAAACGTACTCCATCCTCTCTCAATTGCTGGCACAACTTTTCCCAAGTGATGCCGGCAGTCTGGCGCTGCTCGGTGATCCGGAAAATTATTACGAGGTAGTGGCTGACTGGGGAGAAGGCGTCGAGCGCAAACGGCAATTCCATGAAGACGAATGCTGGGCATTGCGTCGGGGGCATCCGCATCAGACCTTTCCCGGCGAAGGTGAGGCATCGCGCTGTGCGCATTTGTTGCAATCCCCGCCTGGCGGCTACCTTTGCGTACCCTTGATTGCGCAAGGTCGCATGCTTGGTGTTCTCACCTTGCAACAAGGCGGCAATGAAAGTGAAGAAGTCGATCCGGATGATCACTTCGGCTTGATCGAGGCGCAGCGGCAGCTGGTGCAGATGACGTCTGAAAATATCGGTCTGGTGATCGTCAATCTGCGCTTGCGCGAATCGCTACGTTTGCAATCGTTAAGAGATCACCTCACGGGCCTGTACAACCGGCGACATATGGAGGATTTCATCACTCGTGAATGCCATCGGGCGCTACGGCAGCGGCGTCCGGTTTCGTTCATGATGGCCGACGTGGATCATTTCAAACTTTTCAACGACAAACATGGACATCAGGCCGGCGATGCACTGTTGGCCGGTTTAGCCAATACCTTGCAACAACGTCTGCGCGGCGAGGATATAGCCTGTCGCTATGGTGGCGAGGAATTTATCATTATTTTGCCCGGTGCATCTCTGGAAAACGTCGTGCAACGAGCAGAAGGTCTGCGTCGTCTGGTCGCTGACGACTTGCGAATCATCTATGACGGCGACGAACTACCAGGGGTAACTCTTTCGATCGGCGTATCCTGCTTTCCCGTTCATGGTCTCAGCGGCGAGGCATGCATCCGTGCGGCCGATGACGCTCTGTATCGTGCCAAGTTATCCGGCCGCGACAGGGTCGTCGAAGCGATATAGGGCTATCGAATTGTGCATCAGCACACATGGCAGTCACGAAAACGCAAACATCATAATTTTGCGTTGCAACTGATTGCGGCAGGGTCATGCCGAGAACCTTGGCGCGATAGTCAGCGCGGCGTGCAGCGAGCTATTGTCGGCGACGGACGCCACGCCACGGGAAGATTGGATCCATACGCCAGGCAGAGTGGGCGAATCGCAGGGTGAAGAGATTGCACGCCCATGCGCACTCGGCAGTCGTCCTCATGCAAGACGACGTCGAAAACCCAGTGCATGCTCTCCACACCCCTGTGAGCACGCGCAGCGTCCCGGAGGATGATACGGCCGGTCAACTGGCGATGCCCCGCCGAGGTGTTCATGCGCGGGTAAGCACATTCATCAACTCGCTGCACTTCGACCTTGAAACCACCCTGCCTAAAAACGAGTCCGCAGCTTCGGGGGAAAAAGGCGCAGGAGGACGCCCGCAGGGCGGCTGGACGCGCCGCCTTGCCCAAAGGAAACGCAGATTTATTCCCGCCAGCCCCCACACTTAATATGACAATGTTATA
>CAYRXO010000267.1:0-3387 GCA_964428215.1 uncultured Candidatus Accumulibacter sp.
ACAATCAACTGCCCCAAGCGGCTTTGGGCAGTCAGACGCCTACCCAAACGATGCAGAAATGGTTTATTTCAAACCCCGAGATCTTTCATCGAAATCCGGATAATCAACCGGGATGTGACACTTAGCCAATTAATATTGAAGTGTTTTTTGGGTAGTTGACAAACATGGGTTAGCTTTATTCCGTGCTACTTGAACGGCTGAAACAAAAACGGCGTACCGCAAAGGTACGCCGTCGAAGTGTTGTTGCGGACGTTCAGCCGTTTTTCCGGAGCGGGCAGGTATTCATGCCGACGATCGAGTATAGCGGACAGACGCCGAACAGACCGGTCAACAGCGGGACCACCCCGATCCAGCCCCAGGCGCCGATTACACCCATCAGCGTCATGGCAATCAGCGCGATGCCAACGACGATGCGCAGAATCTTGTCGATGCCACCAACATTCATTTTCATGCTTTCCTCCGTTTGTTTGAACGACGGAAAGATCATACGCCGCCGGCAGACGCCAGTATGTAACCACGGTCACAGAGGGCGGCAAGTGCTCGTGGACCGTCTTTCAATGCTCCCCGGCAGCCACCTGGCGCAAACCGTCGGCATCGAGCACGACGATCTGTTCACGAGCCAGAGACACCAGTTGTTGCTCGGCCAGCCCCTTCAGTAGCCGACTGACGATTTCGCGCACGCTGCCCAGATCCTCGGCCAGGCGCTGGTGTGTGGCATGGATTGTCGGTCCTCTGGCGAGCAACAGCTTGGCCAGCCGCTGGTCGAGGCGATGAAAAGCCACTTCCTCCACCAACTGCATCAGCTCGATGATGCGTTCGGAGAAAAGGTGGAAAACGAAAGCGCGGAAATCCGGACTCTCGCCAAGCAGGCTGTCAAACGTCGTGCCGGACAACAACAACAGGCTTAAATCGCTCTCGGCGACGCCGCGCGCCGAATAGGCGCTGTGTCCGAGCAGACAACTGGAAGTGATGATGCACGACTCGCCCGGCTCGACGCGATACAGCAGCATTTCGCGACCGCTCGCCGACCCTTTCACCACCTTGATCGAACCCTCGAGCAGCAGCGGAAAGCCCGGACAGTTTTGCCGTTCGGAGAATACCTGTACCCCGGACGAGATTTTCAACAGCGACGATTGCTCGATCAAGGCTTCCAGGCGCGGCAGCGGCAGTGAGCGCAAGGCCGGATAGAGGGCCAGCAGTTCAGCCGGCAGAGTTGGCGTCCGTCCGCTCATCAGTCGGCGAGCGTCGCCACAACCGGCGCGTGGTCCGAGGGCCGCGGCAGCTTGCGTACCTCGCGCCGGATGGCCGCTACGCTGCAACGCGCGGCCAGCGGCGCCGAAAGCAGAATATGGTCGATGCGCAAACCCTGGTTTTTCTGGAAGGCAAGCATCCGGTAATCCCACCAGGAAAAGGATTTCGCCGGTTGCTCGAAAAGACGGAAGCTGTCGTGCAGTCCGAGTGCCAGCAAACGTTGAAATGCCTCCCGTTCGGCGGTGGAGCAAAGAATCTGCCCGGCCCAGGCCTGCGGATCATGCACATCGCGATCGTCGGGAGCGATGTTGAAATCGCCCGCCAGCACCAGTTGCGGATTGATCGCCAGACGTTCCTCGAGCCAGCGCAGCAGCGCCTCCAGCCAGGCCAGTTTGTAAGCATATTTGTCGCTGCCGACCGCTTGACCGTTCGGCACATAGGCACAGATCACCTGGATGCCGTCCACCGTCGCCAGCAACAGGCGCTTTTGTTCATCGGGGTAGAACGGATTGCCGCAAACGACGTCGCTCAGCGCGTTGCGCGCCAGCAAGGCGACTCCGTTGTACGTCTTCTGGCCGCTGCAAGCAAAGTGGTAACCGGCAGCAGCGATTTCCTCGGCCGGAAAGTGCGCATCTTCCAGCTTGGTCTCTTGAAGACAGACGACATCGGGCTGCTCGCGATCCAGCCAGTCGAGCAATTGCGGCAAACGCACCTTGAGCGAGTTGACGTTCCAGGCGGCAAGTTTCATTTTTTGTCAAGTCATTAAAGAGAAGAGGAAAGATGAGCCTGTATGACCATGTGCATGCGGCCGTGGTACCGAAACGGCAAGCGGCGACGAACTGTCGCTGTAGCCACAGAAAAGGCAAAAGCAGCATTACGATACTATCGCATCGAAGCGAAGGAATGTCACATCCCGGTCGTTTCGCCGGTTCTCGCTGCCGAAATGCGTCCAGTCAGCAAGGACAAATCTGGAGCGCGCTTCTGAATGACGGCGTAACAAATTGATTCGATTCTCTTCTGCATTTCGCACGCCGAATATGTCCGCAATTGCTGCGGGCGAAGCGAAACCTCTGTGGACGCGCCGCGGTTACGCCTTGAGTTATTTCTCGATTCTGACTGGCCGGCGCTTGCTTCGCCGGTGTCGTAACACTGTCCCGACGACGATCAGCAGCGCCAGTGTGACCAGCGGCCAATTTCCCCAGCGAACATACGGTGTGGCGCCGCGGTAGCCGCGCACTTCGCCGACCAGCGCGCCGCGGGTGAACGGCGGCAGCGCGGCGAGAACCGTCCCGTCGCGATCGATGATGGCGGTCATGCCGGTGTTGGTCGCGCGCAGCAGCATGCGGCCGCTTTCCAGAGCCCGCAGGCGCGCAATCTGCAAATGTTGCGCCGGAGCCAGCGAATCGCCGAACCAGGCGACGTTGGAGATATTCACCAGCAGCGTCGCCTGCGGCAGCGCTGCGATGATTTCGTTACCAAAGGCATCTTCGTAGCAGATGTTCACCGCCACCTGTTCGCCGCTCAGGCGCAATGGCGGCTGGTTGCCACGACCAGCAGTGAAATCGGAGAGCGGAATATTGATCAGTGTCATGAACCATTTGAAGCCGGGCGGCACGAATTCGCCGAATGGCACCAGATGCCTCTTGTCGTAACGTTGCCAGCCGGCCGAGCCGACGGTGATCGCGGCGTTGAAATAGTCCTTGCCGTCGGCGACGGGAACGCCGAACAGCACGTCGCCTTGCCGGCGGTCGGCCAAACGCGCAAGCGCCTCGAGATAGTCGCCGGGTATCTGGTCGAGGAAAGCCGGCAAAGCCGTTTCCGGCAGCACCGTCAATTGTGCCGGATGCTCCTCTGCCAGCCGGTAGTAAGTTTGCAGCGATTCAATCAACCGCTCGGGTCGCCACTTCATTTCCTGTGCGACATTACCCTGCAACAGCGCAACCGACAGACCTTCGCCGCTGGCCGTCGTCCACGATATCTCACGCAGCACCGTGCCGGTGCCGAGGACGGCACCGACCAGCAGCAGCGGCAAGGCCGGGCACCAGCGCCACCAGCGGCGGGCATCGTGCAACTCGCAACTCAACCAACGCCTGGCAATCTCGAACATCAGCGCGGCGAGCCAAGCGGAGAGGAAGG
>CAYRXO010000268.1:0-3379 GCA_964428215.1 uncultured Candidatus Accumulibacter sp.
CTTCTGCGGCGGCCTGGTCGGCTGCTTCGGCTACGACACGGTGCGCTACATCGAAACACGCCTCACCCGCTCGCAGAAAGCCGACGACCTCGGCATCCCCGACATCGTGCTGCTGCTCTCGGAAGAAATCGCCGTCGTCGACAACCTGTCCGGCAAGCTGACGCTGGTCGTCTATGCCGAACCCGGCGTGCCCGCCGCCTATCAGAAAGCGCAAGCCCGCTTGCGCGCCCTGCTCGCCCGCCTGCGCGAACCGGTAACCATTCCGCCCGAAACGCCGCAAGCCTCGCTGTCGGCCAGTTCGCTGTTCGGCGAAACCTCATTCAAGAAAGCCGTGCTGCAGGCCAAGCGCTACATCACCGAAGGCGACATCATGCAGGTCGTCCTCTCGCAACGGATGAGCAAACCACTGGCGGCCAGCCCGATGGCCTTGTACCGCTCGCTGCGCTCGCTGAACCCGTCGCCGTACATGTTCTACTTCGATTTGGAAGATTTCCACGTCGTTGGCGCCTCGCCGGAGATTCTCGTCCGCCTCGAAGGCGACACCGTCACCGTGCGCCCGATCGCCGGCACCCGCCGGCGCGGCGTCTCGTTCGAAGAAGACCAGCAGCTCGCCGCCGAACTGCTCGCCGACGAAAAGGAACGCGCCGAACACGTGCAACTGCTCGACCTCGGCCGCAACGACGCCGGGCGCGTCGCGCGCATCGGCTCGATCCGCATCACCGAAAACATGATCGTCGAGCGCTACTCGCACGTGATGCACATCGTCTCCAACGTCGAAGGCCGGCTCAAGCCGGATCTCGGCGCTCTCGACGTGCTGAAAGCCACTTTCCCGGCCGGCACCGTCTCCGGCGCGCCGAAAGTGCGCGCCATGGAGATCATCGACGAACTCGAACCGGTCAAACGCGGGCTTTACGCCGGCGCGGTCGGCTACCTCGGCTTCAACGGCGACATGGATCTGGCGATCGCCATCCGCACGGCGATCGTCAAGGACGGCCAACTGCACGTCCAGGCCGGCGCCGGCATCGTCGCCGATTCCGACCCGGCCTGCGAATGGCAGGAAACGCAGAACAAGGCCCGCGCCGTCCTACGCGCCGCCGAACTGGCCGAAAACGGGCTGGATACGCGAATTTGAGCTGAAACCGGCTTGATTGCCAGCGGGCCGCGGTGTGCGGCGACGGCGCAGCGCAGCGTCCGTTCCGCCCGTTGCTGCCACTGGACGTGGTTCCGCGGCCGGTCATGCGTCAGGCGGCGGCGCCATCTGCTCCGCGAGAAACGGCAGTGGCGGCCCGCTATCCGGCCCCGATGCGCAACGCGCAACGGCTTTCCCGTCACTGCGGCTTCCGGGTTCAACGGGACAGCACCGTCCTCGGCGTCGTTTGCGTCATACTACATCCCCCTGTCTTAATCCCCTTCGGGAAGTCGGGGAGAGAGAACCCTACCGCTGGAAAGCCAGTTGTCGCAACGGCATGAAGGGCCGATAGAGCGGCGCGCTGCCTTCGAGCACCTGGATGCAGTGTGCGACTTGGGCGCGCATCGCCCGTCGGTAATCGCCGCCGTCACCCGCCAGGCGATGCGCAACCGGGCTTTGCAACTTCGCCTCCAGTGCCGCGAGGTAGGTTTTGCGCAGCGGGCGACCGAGTCGGCAGGTGTCGTCGTCCTCGGATCTGAAATCGCTCGGCGCGACTTCACTCTGCGTCAGCAGGCGGAGAACGACGGCATCGACGGTCAATGCGCGGAATTCTTCGCTCAGATCGGAGACCAGCGCCGGATGGCCATCGCCGATCGCGTGCAGACTGCCGATGTACGGGTCGAGACCGCGCTCGGCGAGCAGGGTGAGCAGGTTCTGAAAGAGAACGCCGTAACCATAGGAAAGCAGCGCGTTGACCGGATCGGTCGGTGGTTGCCGCTGCCGGCCCGGGAAGGTCCATGGCGCCGGCAACAGACCGGCGAAACCTACAAAATAAGTTGTAGGGTGGATAAGCGCAGCGCATCCACCATCACTTCCATGTCACGACCCGATATTCACCACCGAGAACAGTAGGCTCCTCCAGCGCTACGGGTGGCAGGGATTTCTACGGAGGTGGCAGGGATTCCCTGGTGGATGCGCTGCGCTTATCCACCCTTGGATCATCAGCCGCATGTTTTCCAGTCAATCGAAGGTTTTGCGCGGGGCGGTCGCCCTGGGAGGCGTAGCCGGACAGGGTGAGCGCCCCGCGCGCGCCCAAATTGGCGGGGACTTACCTGGGGGTACTCCAGGTTCGAGCGGCGGGATGCCGTATCCACCCTTGGGCTTTACGCCCGTCATGTAGATCTTTGCCGCCGCCGCTCCCCCTCGATTCCAGATCGGACAGTATCTTTGGCCCGGCTTGCCGGTAGCCCGCATTCACCAGGTGGATCACACGAGGATTTCGCTCATGAACACTTTTTTTCTTGGTATCGATGTCGCCAAGGCCAAGCTCGATTGCGCATGCTTCGGCCCGACGGCAAATGGCGTCAGAAGGTCGTTGCAAACACCCCCGCGGGCTTTGACGCCCTCGCCAACTGGCTGACCAATCAAGGCGTCAGCGAGCTCCACGCCGCCATGGAAGCCACAGGCATCTATTGGGAAGGCGTCGCAGAATTCCTGTCCAACGCCGGCGTGACCGTCAACGTCATCAATCCGGCTCAGATCAAGGCGTTCGGCGTGTCTTATCCGGTCCGGACCAAGACCGACTCAGTCGATGCGAAACTGATTGCCACGTTTTGCGCTGAGCGCCGGCCCGAACCCTGGCGCGCTCCTCCCGTCAGCGAGCAGACCCTGCGCGCTCTGGTGTGGCGTCTGGAGGCGTTGCAAACCATGCAGATTCAGGAGAGCAACCGCCTGCAGGTGGCGCGGGAACCGGTCAAACCAGGCATTGAAAGCCACTTGCAATGGCTTGATAAGGAAATTCAGTCGCTTATCAAGACTATCCGCGCTCATATCGATTCGCATCCCGATCGCAGGCAAAAGCGCGACTTGCTCGATAGCATTCCCGGCCTGGGTGAGCGGACCATCGCCATCCTGCTGGCGTTCCCGGGTTCTCCGGAACGATTTCACAAGGCGCGGCAGGCCGCCGCTTTTGCCGGTCTCGATCCCAGGCAATTCGAGTCCGGTTCCAGCGTGAAGGCCAGGCCAAAATTGTCCAGGATCGGCCACGCCTTCTTGCGCAAGGCCATGTACATGCCGGCCAGGGTGACTCTGTACAAAACTTCTTGGGGCCGCGCGTTTCTTTCGCGTCTGCAGGCGGTCGGAAAGCGGCCTCTGCTGATCATCGGCGCCGTGATGCGCAAGCTCATCCATGTCGCCTTTGGCGTCTTGAAATCAGGGCAGCCTTTCAATGAAACGCTCCATCCCGGGCAT
>CAYRXO010000269.1:0-3373 GCA_964428215.1 uncultured Candidatus Accumulibacter sp.
CTGGCCATGCCCGGTCAGCTGGACCGCTGCCTGTCGATCAGTGAAGTGCGCTTTCGAAAACTGTCGACAGAAGAGATCCGTCGCTACGTCGCCACCGGAGAACCGATGGACAAGGCAGGTGCTTACGGCATTCAGGGATGGGCAGGCATTTTCGTTGAACATCTTTCTGGCAGTTATACTAGCGTGATGGGCTTGCCTGTCTGTGAAACTGCCCTGTTGTTGAGACGCCGCGGCTTTTCTATCTGATGGCTCGATGATCCGGCCTGCTTTGCTCTCGACATCGCTTCCTGCTTCGAAGCTGCCCGTGCTGCGCGCATTTTGGACGCTGTTGGCAGACTGCACCAATCCTGTTCAATCCAGGGCAATGAGGGAGATGGCGCTTGCCTGAGTCATCACGAACTGATACTGCCAGCCGATCTTCGCCAGATCGCGCAGACCCGACAGCGATCAACGATATGCAACAGGTGCCAGACGATATCGACAGCCTGATTCTGGCCGAGCAGATCGATATCGTCTACCGTTTGACCATGCACAGCCTGGGTGTGTCACTCCTTGCTGCCACCATCGTTCTGGCGGCGCTCTGGTCGTCTGCGCCGCATGCCTGGGTGATCGGCTGGTACGTTTTTCATCATCTGGTCACCGGTAGTCGCTATGCGTTGATTCGCGCCTATCGGCAGGCGCGGCCAAAGCCGGTTGAGGCCCCGATCTGGGGGCGCCGCTTTGTCTATGGTTCAACCGGTGCCGGAGTTGTCTGGGCGATATGCGGAACGGTACTGTTTCCCGCCCCCGGAGAAGCAACCCAATTTTTTATGGGCATGTGCCTGCTCGGCACGGCCGCTACCGGCGTGCTGACGCTGTCAGCCTATTTCCGGGCTTTCGTGCCGATCGGCATTCTGAGTCTGGTGCCGATGAACCTAACCTTGCTGAATTCAGGCGTTCCGGGCTTGCAATTCGCCGGTAGCGCGATTTTCCTCTTCGTTTATATCGTTTTTGCCAATGCCCGCCGTTTTGAAAAACTGACCATCGATTCGATCCGCTTGCGACTGGAACTCGGCAAAGCCAAAGAAGTTGCCGAAGCGTCCAACCTCGCAAAATCGCAATTTCTGGCCAATATGAGCCACGAAATCCGAACGCCGATGAATGGAGTTCTTGGCATGGCCGAACTGCTGCTCGATACACCGCTCAATCCACAGCAACGCGCCCGTCTGGAAACCCTGTATCGATCCGGACACAGTCTGCTCGACGTGATCAACGCCATTCTCGATTTCTCGAAAATCGAGGCCGGCAAGCTGGAACTGCGCGAAGCGGCCTACCAGTTGCGGGAAATGATCCAGGAACTGGTCGATGTTTTCGTCGCTACCGCCAGCGGCAAAGGAATCAGGCTCATTGCCCACGTCACCCATGATGTCCCCGATTGGCTGCATGGCGATATGCCACGCCTCAGGCAAGTGCTGACCAATCTGGTGGGCAATGCCATCAAGTTCACTGAAAACGGCAGTGTTGTCATTTCGGTCGAACAACTGGAGCCATCCTCGCTGCGTCTTTCGGTTCGCGATACTGGTGTCGGATTGTCCGAGGATGAGTGCGCAAGGATTTTCGACGCGTTTGCACAGGCCGACAGTTCTCACACCCGTCGTCACGGGGGAACCGGCCTGGGACTGGCCATTTCCCGCCAGATCGTCGGTCTGATGGGCGGTCGGATCGGTGTCGACAGCACGCCCGGGAAAGGGTCGACCTTTTGGATCGTAATTCCTGCCCACCCGGTACAGGAATCGCCAGTATTGCTGACCCCACCGACACACAGAGCGAGCAATTCCCGTCTGAACGGCCATGTGCTGCTGGTCGAAGACAACGCGGTGAACCAATTGGTGGCGCAATCGTTCCTGGCGGATCTCGGCTTGCGGGTCAGCGTGGCGCACAATGGGCTGGAGGCGGTGGAGATGACCGCGGCGCAACGCTTCGACGTGGTACTGATGGACTGTCAGATGCCCGAGCTCGATGGATTTGAGGCGACACAACGCATTCGTGCGCGCGAGAGAGCCGCTGGCGGCGTGGATACGCCTGCTCTGCCGATCATCGCGGTGACGGCCAACGTTTTCGAAGATGACCGCGAGCGCTGTTTCGAGACAGGGATGAACGATTTCATCGCCAAACCCTTCAAACAGGCCGAACTCCATTCGATCATTTCTCGCTGGTTGTGATCCCTGCAGAAGCACTTGTCGGGTGGCTGGACGAAATGCGACGATAACGCCTGAATGGTTCAGACCTCGAGGCGCAAGCATGCAGGACGGTCCGAAGCCGGACCCAGGGTCCAATTGCGGACAGGGCATCATGTCGTGTTTGTTCGCTGTTGAAATGTCCGGTCAGAACAGGTTATTCATGAGCGGTTCGAGTGGCCAGCCGTATTTTCCGGATAATTTAAACGGCGCATCTGACGACGACCCGTTGGCGATTCGGAGATCTGCCAACTGCCGCCATCTTCTCGCTAACGATCCGACGCCTGAAACCGCAAACGATCACCTGCAAGGAATTTTCATGCCGAAACTGAAACGGCTGCCGGCTCCGCCCGCGTGCTTCATTCGACTGCCCCAAAAAATGAAATCCTTGTCCGCACGCCTGTCCTCAAACCCATCCGTCGCAAGCAATCAGAGGCCTGTCAGTTGGTGGGCGACTTTCACCGCAATGGTTTGCTCCATGTGGCTGATAGCGCCCGCCTTTGCCGCCATCCCGTTGAAAGTTCTCGGTTTCGACGATATGTCCTGCCGTAGCTGGAGCGCATCAAAAGACGATGGCGAACAACGGCAATTGTATGTTGCCTGGATACGCGGCGTCCTTAGCGGGCACAATTACGCGAACCCCGGACAGCAGGTGTCGGCCGTTTCGAGTGCCACCGTCGAACAATACGTCAACCGGTTCTGCACCGAAAAGCCGCGGGCGCTATTCAGTGACGCCGCTTTTCGTCTGAGCGATCAGTTGTCCGGACGGAATTCGCCGATCACCAAATGAACCGGCAAGATTTTCGTTACTCTTTCCGGACTTGCTGATTGAAAAAATCATGCTATCGTTGCCGGTGCGCTGAGCGGAATTCTCCTCCGCCAGGATGGGAGGGCATCCGACAAGCAGCTGCCACCGGCCAGACACGGCCTTGACGGGAAAATCCCTGAGCAAGCGGCGGAAAGGTATCATATAGTTCTAGTGGGTGGCTGGCGGTCGATTGCAACACCTTGATTTGTCAAGTACCAGTTCAGTAAGGCTCGCGTGCGGCGCGAGGTTTGCGGGCGAACCCGGTCAGACATGAAGGGTGCAATCAAAATTCAAAAGGCAACAGGCACAATGAGCGATCCAGTTTTCAATTCCGGCGCCGATGAAACAT
>CAYRXO010000270.1:0-3338 GCA_964428215.1 uncultured Candidatus Accumulibacter sp.
TCGCGCCGAGAACCGGGTAAAAATGAGCCGTTTACCCACATTTTGCAGCCGACCTGGTCAAATCCGACAGGCGGCTAGGCCGTTCGACCATCGCTGCCGCTTGTCGAATCACTGAACAATGCATCGCCCCGGCTCTCGCCAATGCTGCCCAATGACAAAATCCATTCAGGAAATGTCTGGATTTAAGTCGTACGAGACAAAGGAAACTATTACGGCTGTCTTCAACCTGTGCCGCAAGACCGGCGTTTGCTGTACCCTGTAGCCCTTTTCTGTCAGATCCGAACGTCATGCTGCAACGATTCGTCGCCCGGCGAAGCGGACTGAAGCAGCCGATAAAGGTCAAATTGCCAACCATCTTGGATAAGTCATGCACATCATCGCCAAATTGCTGAGTGCCGTCATACCGTTTGCACTGCTGCTGAGCGGTTCAGCGGCAGCACGTGACTGGAATGCCATCAAATCTGCCGGAACGATCGTCGCCGCGACCGAAGGCGGCTTTCGGCCGTTCAATTATTATGAAGGCAAGCAACTGACCGGTTTCGAAGTCGAACTCGCCGAAGCGCTGGCCAAGAAACTGGCGCTCAAGCTGGAATGGAAAGTGGTGCCTTTCGACGCCCAACTGGCGGCTTTGCAGCAGGATCGTTTCGATTTTGCGATTGCCTCGCACGGCTATACCGAAGAGCGGGCGAAAGCAGTCGATTTCGCCAATCCACATTACTGCACCGGCGGGCAGATTGCAGCTTACAAGGAGGGTCCGCTGACTGTCAGTGCGCTGAATGGCAAGACCGTCGGCGTTCAGCTGGCCACCAGCTACGCCGACGCGGCGCGCAAGATCGCCGGCATCAAGGAAATCAAGACCTATAAAGGCGACCCGGAAGCATTTTCCGCGCTGCGTGCGAAAAAGGTCAATGCCTGGATTTCCGACAAATTCACCGTCAAGGCGACGCTGGACAAAAACGCGAATGCCGGCATCGTTGCCGGTGAAATGGTCTTCGTCGAACGGGTGTCGATGATTCTGCGCAAGAACAACAAAGAACTGGCCGACAAACTCAATCAGGCCCTGGCTGATGTCATGAAGGACGGCACCTACCAGAACTTGTCCCAAAAGTATTTCAAGGCCGACATTTCCTGCCGTCAGTGAGTATTGATACTCAACAAGTCGATGGCAGATTGCTTGCACGCTGGATTGACCTGTCTGGTCGATCACGTCGCGCAATGATTGACAAACGATGAACTGGGCCCGGCAACACCCCGGCTGGACAATGTTCGCCGCGATGATCGGGCTGCTCGTTTTTCTGTGGGGCCTGGCGGTGCCGCTCTCTGCGGCACCGGCGCCGATCGGCCCGGCTGCCGGCCAGTTTGTCGAAGGCGCGCGGGTCACCGTCTGGCTGACGCTGATCGCCGGCTCGGTCGGCGTGTTGATCGGTATCATCGCCGGACTCGGCAAGCTGTCGCGCTTCCGGCCATGGCGCTGGCTCTGCGATACCTATGTCTGGCTGATCCGCGGTACGCCGCTGCTGCTGCAGATTCTCTTCGTCTGGCTGGTGGCGCCGACGGTATTACCAGCGGGTTTTGATCTGTCGGATTTTGCCTGTGCGGCGATTGCCTTGTCGTTGAATGTCGGCGCTTACAACACCGAATGCGTACGCGCCGGCATTCTGGCCGTACCGCATGGCCAGATCGAAGCGGCGCATGCCCTGGGTCTGACCCCCTGGCAGACCTTTGCCGACGTCGTTCTGCCGCAAAGCATGCGCGTTGCGCTACCGGCGCTGGCCAACAACCTGGCCTCGCTGGTCAAAGATTCATCGCTAGCCTACGCCATCAGCGTCGTCGAGTTGACGATGGTCGGTTATCGGGTGCAGGCGGAAAGCTATCAGCCGGTGCCGGTCTTCATCACCATCGCGGCGATTTATCTGATTCTTACCACTGCCTTCACCACGCTGACTGCGGCGCTCGAAGCACAGCTCGCTGTCGGCCAGAAGCGCTAGCCAGACACCGGCATGAACCAACCGCCTCCAGCATCGCGCCCGATCATCGAAGCACGGTGGGTGAACAAACATTTTGGCGCTTTTCACGCCTTGAAAGACGTCAGCGCCACGTTCAACCCGGGGCAGGTGACGGCGATCATCGGCCCCTCCGGCTCCGGCAAGTCGACCTTTCTGCGCACGCTCAACCGTCTGGAAACGCACGACAGCGGCGAAATCATCATCGACGGCATCGAGCTGAACAGCAACCTGAAGAATCTCGACGCCATCCGCCGCGAGGTCGGCATGGTTTTCCAGAATTTCAATCTGTTCTCGCACCTCAGCATCCTGCGCAACGTGACGCTGGCGCCGATGCGCGTGCGCAAAATGAGCCGCAGCGACGCTGAGACCAAGGCGCGACAGTTGCTCGAACGGGTCGGCTTGGCCAACCAGGCCGACAAATACCCGCTTCAACTTTCCGGCGGACAACAGCAGCGGGTGGCCATCGCCCGCGCGCTGGCGATGGACCCCAAAGTGCTGCTCTTTGACGAACCGACCTCGGCGCTCGATCCGGAAATGGTCAATGAAGTGCTGACGGTGATGCGCGAACTGGCTTACAGCGGCATTACCATGCTCGTCGTGACGCACGAAATGGGTTTTGCCCGTGAAGCGGCCGACCGCATCGTCTTCTTTGACGAAGGCGTGATTCTGGAAGACAGCGCGCCGGAAGCTTTTTTCTCCAATCCGGCGCACCCGCGCGCGCAAGCGTTTCTCTCGCAGGTCCGGCACGGTTTCTGAGCGAAGTTTTCAGGCCAGCAGCGGCTGACGTTCCCCGCGCTGGTGGTTCTCCCACATCCTCCGATAAAGCGACTCCAGCGCACGGGTGAACGCCGGCATGTCGAATAGCGGGCAACGCGTACGGTTTTGCACCAGCTTGTCGCGCAACGCGCGCAAGCGTTGTCGATCGCCGGCCAGTTCGACAGCCAGTCGCTGGTAGTCGGCGGTTGAATCGGCGATCAGTTCGTCCAAACCCGCCGCCCGTAGCAAACTGGCACCGACGCGTCCAGCGAAAGTCTCGCCGCGCAACGCGATCATAGGCACACCTGCCCAGAGAATTTCCAGTCCGGTGGAGTGCGAGTTATAAGGAAAAGGGTCGAGCGCCAGATCCGCCAGTTGCAGTCGAGCCAAGTGATCGTCGCGCCCGGCGACGCGCGCGGCGAACAACAGACGTTCGGTGTCCACGCCGCGTTTGGCAACTTCTGCACGCAAGCGCTCAGCCGCCGTGCCGCCCGGATGGCTCAACAGCAGCACGCTCCCTTCAGTTTCGCGCAGGATGGCGCACCACAGATCGAAAACGATGGGGTTGAACTTGTA
>CAYRXO010000271.1:0-3286 GCA_964428215.1 uncultured Candidatus Accumulibacter sp.
CAAGCAGTGCACCAATTCTACATGCTATTAGACAGGATAATTAAAGTCGTTTATGACCGATCTTGGTATATCTGGAGAAAACCTTTCTCGTCAACGACAAAGACTTGCCCGCTTTCGCCGATGGCCAGCTTGCGTACACGCTCGGCCGTCGCCGTCACGTCTGTTCCGACGCCGACACAGGCTCGCTTGCCACCGTCGGAGGTGGCTACGGAATTGGCAAACAATAAAACCTTGCCCTCTTCCTCACCCAGATTGAGTTGATCGACTTTACTGTTCAAACACATTTTGAACCAGGCATCATTGGCCGATTCCGCTTCGACCTTGCGCAAGACACCTTTATCTTCGTCGTAGTAATTGCTCGTGCTTTCGGAAACCCAGAAAACCTTGTTTCCTCCAGATGCTTTTTTATCTTTTTGGCATAATGCTTCCAGTTGTCCGTTCCATTTTCCGGTTCACCGGCATCCATCCTGTCGAGCAGGAAGGAGTTATTGGCCAGGGAGCGGGCGTGGGCTAGCGGAACGGAAACATCTTTGTCGATTTCATTACGAATCGATTCGACTGTTGAGCGCAATTCGTATTTTTCGACGCGCTCGGCAATAGTGCTGCGAAAGAGGCTGGCTGCCATGCCAATGATGATCGACAGCGAAACCGATAGAGCCAGGATGATGGCTAGCAGCATCTTGCTGCGGATGGACCAGCTCGACATCACGGGACCTCCGACATCGTCAAAGTTTCGACACGCAACTCTCGCCGGTAACGCTGAAAACCGGCCATGCAGACCCACGGACAGGGTGCCTCGAATGTGTCGAAAACTTTAGCGTTCTGCTAAGGTAGTCAGAGTCTACAAAATTGCTGATCTAATTCAATTCGGCCGATCGATCAGAAGTCTTGCTTGCCGATCGATAAAGAGCTGCAAGCGAATTTGCCGCCGATCCTGGAATAAATTTCCGCTACTACAAAAAGTTATCGCAATCGATCGTCGAGTGGATTCGCCAGGAGTGCAACTTCTCTTTCAGGCATCTTTTATAATTTCCCGCCGCAAGAAGAGTTCGGGACATGGCAACGACCATTTGCATTGCCCAACAGATCGAAGCGATCGATCATAAAAACCATTCTTGGAGAGTAGATAAGTGTTTGGAAAAATTCTTTTCCCATTCAATAGATTGACGTCAGTAGCCGATTTTACTGATGCCGTGCTTGCAGAACTTGCCAACGTCCATTCCTGATGCCTGGCAGCTTCGCGTGGCAGACCGTATGACAAACAGCGAGGATGACATTGCTTCACTCGATCAGCGTTACCATCCTGACCAGGAACTCCGAAAAATATCTGCCGCGTTGTCTGGACGCTCTCACCGGCTTCGACGAAGTGATCGTCCTCGACAACGGTTCGACCGATTCAACGCTGCGCCTCGTTACCGGCTATGCCAATGTACGGCTGATAGAGCATCCGTTCATCGGCTTCGGACCGCTGAAAAATCTGGCGGTCAGCTCGGCACGGAACGAATGGATCCTGTCGGTCGACAGCGACGAAATCGTCACGGCCAAACTCCTGGACGAATTGCGTACCCTCGATCTGGCTGACGAGCGCGCTGTATACTCGATCGCGCGTGACAACTATTACAACGGACGACTGGTGCGTTGCTGCGGCTGGCGACCGGATCGTGTCATGCGCCTGTTTTGCCGCCGACATACGCGATTCAACGACCTGCGGGTGCATGAAAGCCTGCTCGTCAAACCGGATACCCGGCTGCGCCAGTTGCGCGGCACTTTGCAGCATTTCCCTTATGCCAGTGCCGCCGAGCTGATCGACAAGATGCAGAAATATTCGACCTTGTATGCCGAGCAAAACAGCAAGCGCTCTTCGCCTGCGAAAGCATTTTTCCGCGCCGCTTTCGCCTTCATCCGGAATTACATTTTCCAGAAGGGCTTCCTCTGCGGCTATGAAGGACTATTGATCAGCGTTTCGAATGCGGTCGGCGTTTTTTACAAATATATCAAGCTATATGAAAAAAACGCCGCGGACACGGGGAATCAGTGAGTAAGCGTCCCTTCCCGGATTCTTGAATCGACGCTGTTGCTGGTCATCTTGTGCGCGTGCATCAAGGCAGCGCTGAAAAGATGGCGGCGCTTGGCGAGCAGCATGTCACGCCGCGTTTCGTCTGCGCAGTCGATAACTTCACAAGCTCCGGGATGACTGGTCCGTGTAACAAGTTGGCTGCGCCACGGCGCGGCGAATCAGGCTGACAGCGACAGGCAGCGATCGGTCAGCGTGCTATCGTTGCGCCATTGGCATGCACCGCGTACTTTGGCGGGCGTAGGCCGAACATGAGCACAACACACCGGTTAGATTGCCGATGACTTTTCTCACCTTGTTGGCCGCGCTGCTCCTTGGACGCTTCCGGCCCCTGCCAGCGCACTGGCAAGTCGATAAGCTGCTGTCGCCGCTCGCCGATTTTCTGGAAAGCCGCTTCAATGCAGGCGAGCGGCGACATGGACTGATCGCCTGGCTGGTCGGCGTTGCTGCTCTGTTGCTCTTCTCCGTGGGCGTTGCGCAGCTGCTTGCAGGTGTGCATCCCATGCTGGGCTGGCTATGGAACGTCGCCATGCTTTATTTGCTGATGGGTTTCCAACGATTCAGTCATTGTTATACCGAGATCCAGATAGCCCTGCGCATGGACAATCTGCCTCAGGCACGCCAAGCGCTAGGCGAATGGCTGGGAACCTCCGCCGAGTGTTTCTCGGCGAGCGATGTCGCCCGGGTAGCCATCGAACAGTACGCACAGGTCGTACATCGGCATATTTTTGCCTTGATTGCCAGTTTTTTGCTGTTACCTGGGCCCAGCGGGCCAATTCTATACCGTACGGCAGATGTCCTCAGCCGGGCGTGGTCGGCTGACGGCACGCAGGAATCCGGCGATTTTGGCGCGGTAGCCCAACAAACCTTTGCTATCATTGACTGGCTTCCTCTTCGGCTGAGCGCCGTCAGTCTGGCGGTGGTCGGTGATTTTGAAAATGCCATCTATGCTTGGCGTTCGCGAATGGATCAATGGCATGCCTCTGACATGGGTATTGTGCTCGCGGCGGTTGCCGGTGCGCTGGCTGTTCGCCTGCGCGTGCGGCCGCAGGGCACGGGCGATCGCGCCGACCGTGGCTTGGCCACCACCGGCAGCGAAGCCGATGTTGACTGCATGGAGCGCGCGCTCGGTCTGTTCTGGCGCGCCTTGTTCTTGTGGTTGCTGTTGTCGTTGTTGTTATTGATGTTATTGCTGATATTGATGTTATTATT
>CAYRXO010000272.1:0-3285 GCA_964428215.1 uncultured Candidatus Accumulibacter sp.
TTTTCGGGCTGGCGCACGGCGAAGGCGGCTGGTCACAATCGCGCCTGCTGTTGACCGGGGTGATCGTCGCTTCCGGCTGTGGCGCGGTCATCGCGCTGATGCTGGCCATCGCGCCGGAGGACCGCTTGCGCGGCATGCTCTTCTGGCTGATGGGCGATCTATCGCAAATCGGCGAGCCGCAACTGATCCTCGGGCTGCTGGCGGTAGTCTTGCTGCTCAGCATGCCGTTTGCCCGCGAACTCAATCTGCTGGCGCGCGGCAACGACATCGCGCAGGCACTGGGTGTCGCCGTCCGCCCCCTGCGCCGCGGGATCTATTTCGTCGCTTCGTTGGCCACCGCGGTTGTGGTGACGCACGCCGGGGCCATCGGCTTCATCGGACTGATCGTTCCGCATCTGGTCCGTCTGGCGGCCGGCAATGATCAGAGGCTGCTGTTACCGGCAGCGGTGCTCGCCGGTGGCAGTCTGCTGGTGATCGCCGATACGCTGGCGCGGACGATGCTCGCGCCGCAACAACTTCCCGTCGGCGTGCTCACCGCGCTGATTGGCGTGCCGGTGTTTCTGCTACTGCTGGCGCGCACCACGGCGTACAACGATTAAGACAGGAACAATGCCGTTGCGCGCGCCGGAAGATCTATCGAACAGCATTCCGCTACTGTCAGCGCGCCGTCTGAGCGTCGGCGTGGCTGGCGCCGTTTTCTGCCGCGATTTGCAGTTCGAATTGCAAGCGGGCGAATCGCTGGCCATCCTCGGGCGCAATGGTGCCGGCAAATCGACCTTGCTGTCGGTGCTTGCCGGCTTGCGCCCGCCTTTGGCCGGGGAAGTGCTCATCGCTGGCCACGAGTATCAACATCATGGAGTACGGGCCAGCGCCCGGTTGCGCGGCTGGTTGCCGCAAACGCGGAACGATGCCTTTGCGGCGACGGTCATCGAAACGGCGCTGATCGGCCGTCATCCGCATCTCGGCCGCTGGGACTGGGAGTCGGCAAACGACGCCCGGCTGGCTCGTGAGGCGCTGGCGGCCGTCGGTCTCGCAGACTTGGCGCTGCGCGACGTGCAGACGCTTTCCGGCGGTGAGCGGCAGCGCCTGGCGATCGCCACCTTGCTCTGTCAGTCGCCACGCCTGCTGCTGCTCGACGAACCCCTGGCGCATCTCGATCTCAACCATCAGATGGCGATCCTGGAATTGCTCGCCGCGCGCTGCCGTGAACAACAGGTGGCCTGCGTGTTGGTGTTGCATGAACCCGGACTCGCGTCCCGTTTCTGCGACCGGGCGCTGCTGCTTTGCGAAGACGGCCAGACGAAACAGGGAAAGAGCGAGGAAATCCTCAGTGGCGAATCACTGAGTCAGTTGTACGGCTATCCCTTGCGTGAAATCGGCCAGGGAAGGCTGCGCTG
The DNA here is from genome assembly GCA_964428215.1 of uncultured Candidatus Accumulibacter sp. Lineage (GTDB taxonomy): Bacteria > Pseudomonadota > Gammaproteobacteria > Burkholderiales > Rhodocyclaceae > Accumulibacter. The sequence continues at coordinate 1,398 of CAYRXO010000272.1, forward strand.
GTTCATGCCGGCATGATCGGCGGAAGCAGTTCAGGATCGGCCAATGTATCCGTCCGCACGTGCCTGCTTGCGCCGATACATGTCCGCGTCGGCGTGCTGGACCAGGGCTGGCACGTTCGCCCCATCAGCGGGGAACATGGCCAGGCCGACCGCGGCGCCTCGGCTTTCATTGGTCGAAGCGATCGAACGCAAGGAACCGGATAGCAATTTCTCGAGGTTGTGTCGCGCATGCTCGGCGTCCTGCAAATTGTTGACCGCGTCGAGCATGACCACGAATTCATCGCCGGCGTAACGCGCCACCAAGTCGCGGCTGCGCAGACCGGTGAGCATGCGCTGAGCGATTTCCTGCAACACACGGTCGCCGACGGCATGGCCATAGTTGTCGTTGATGTTCTTGAAATCGTTCAGGTCGATGAACAGAATGGCGAATGGCCGCGGATCGATCAGATGAGCCTGGCTGTCGATGCGCTCTTCGACGCGCCGCGTAAATGCTTCGCGGTTGGCCAGACCGGTCAAGCGGTCGCTCGCCAGTCTGGTCTGCAGTTTCTGGAAACTGCGTCCGATTTCGCCGACCTCATCATCACGGCTGACGTCGAACAGCATCCGGATGTCCCCGTTGGCGGCGCAGCGGGCGGCATCCGCCAACTGTTGATAGTCGCGCGAGATCAACGAATACCAGATTGAACCCAAAGCAAGGGTCGTCAACAGCATCAGCAAGGACATGGCGATGTGACGTCCGATGCGTTGTGGAATTTTCTCGAGTAACTCGTTTCGCGGCATGACGACGACGGCGAGCAGATCGACACCGGCTGCCGAGCGCAAACAGGTATGGGCAGCGACGACGGCCTCACCACGATCTGTCCTATAAATCATCGTATTGATGACATTTTTCGTAATCGTGGCCCAACTGGCACGAATCTGTCGATAACTGCTGATCAGCAAGGGCTCGTCAGACTCCTCGACGTACAAATGGCGATCCAGTCCTGCAGTGACCTGTCGCCATTGCGCGCCGCGCGAGGTGGCGAGCAAAGTGCCGTCGTTCAGAGCGATATAGGCAATACCATGCGCCGGCAAACGCAAAGCTGACAGCATTTGTTCGACAGGCAGCAACGAACCGGCGGTGAAAGCCGAACGCTTGCCCGCAGAATCGATTACCGCACTGTCTGACGACGAAAAATTGAATGAATTCGCTCGCTCGAGTTCCCCGCTCAGTCGTCGGGTCATTTCCGATAACAGTTGTTCGGCAAAATAATCCGTGGCCACGCGCCAAGCGGAAAAACACAAAGCAGCGAGCGAAACGCTCAATAACATGACCAACACAATGTACGGCAGGGTCAGCTTCTGTTTGAGCGACAGATGTTTCAAGGACTTCATCAACGATTCACGCAAGAGGCATGGACAGACTTCAATTAACCTGGATCGATCCGATTCAGTTTGACAGTAGCCGGGACACTGTCTTTCAGTTGTGAGGCAAAACGGGGGCATGCTGACACGACTGCCGCAAAGAATTCGCGAAGGAAGTCACTTGATCGACAACGATTATCGATTTACTCACGATAACCATCATGCAAGCAGTGATAGGCGCCGGTTCTGCAGATCCAAGACATCCTCCCGTATCTTTTCTGCCACCGTTTCGAGCGCCTTATCGATTTTTTGCAACCCGATTCATGAAGTGCTCTGCCATGCATCCCGAGCACTGCAGAAGAAAAAAGCGTGATCCGCTACAGATTTTCACTTCGCACTCATTCGAGCACTGCGAAAGACAGTTGGTTGTACTTGCGTGGTCTCACAGTAGGAGAGACCCGGGATCCGTGGTACCAGGGCAATCACATGAATGCCATCGTCGTTGCCCCTCTAAAATAATCGCTTACCCTCAAGGAGTTACGAA
>CAYRXO010000273.1:0-3285 GCA_964428215.1 uncultured Candidatus Accumulibacter sp.
CGAGACCTGGGCATTCTGCGCCGTGATGGCATCGCTGACATCGCTGGTCGTCAGGCGATAGTTTTGCAGCTTGGCCGGGTCAAGCCAGATGCGCATGGCGTACTTGCTGCCGAAGAGCTGGGTTTCGCCAACCCCGTTGATACGGGCGACGACGTCCTGCACGTTGGAGGCGACATAATCGCCGAGATCGATGTCGGTCATGCTGCCGTCTTCGGAGACGAAACCGAGAATCATCAGGTAGTTGGAGGTCGCCTTGGCAACCTGCACCCCTTGCCGCTGCACTTCCTGCGGCAGCATCGGCGTAGCCAGGGCCAGCTTGTTCTGGACCTGGACCTGGGCGATGTCCGGGTTGGTACCGGTGTCGAAGGTCAGGGTGATGGTGACGGTTCCCGCCGAGTCGCTGGCCGAGGACATGTAGGCCAGGTGGTCGATCCCCTTCATCTTCTGTTCGATGACCTGGGTCACGGTGTCCTCGACCGTCTTGGCCGAGGCGCCGGGATAAGTGGCGCTGATTGAAACAGCCGGCGGTGCGATTGGCGGATACTGGGAAACCGGCAGTGTGCGGATGGCGAGCACGCCGGCCAGCATGATCACGATGGCGATCACCCAGGCAAAAATGGGCCGATCAATAAAAAAACGCGACATGAAATGGCCTCCTTATTGCGGCTTGCCGGCGGCAGGCGCGGCGGCCTTGTCGGCCGAGAGCGCCGGAACGGGGTTAACCGGCATGCCCGGACCGATCTTTTGCAAGCCATCGACAATCAACTTGTCGCCTGCCTTGAGGCCCTCGCTGACCAGCCACTTGTCGCCAACGGTGCGGCGCGTCTTGAGCACGCGCAATTCGACCTTGTTTTCGGCACCAACGACCAGCGCGGTCGGATTGCCCTTGGTGTCGCGGGTCACGCCTTGCTGCGGCACCAGGATGGCCCGATCCTCGCCGCCCTCTTCGAGCACGGCCCGGACATACATGCCGGGAAGCAGATCTCCCTTGGGATTCGGGAAGACGGCGCGGAGCGTGATGCTGCCGGTGCTTTGATCGACCGTGACATCGGAAAACTGCAGCTTGCCCGCTTCGGGATAGACACTGCCGTCTTCGAGCATCAGCTTGACCGACGCCTGGTTGGCCCCGGCCGCCTTGAGCTGGCCGCTGGCCAGATCGCGCTTGAGACGCAGCAGTTCGGCACTGGACTGGGTCACATCGACATAAATCGTATCGAGTTGCTGCACGGTCGCCAGTGCGGCGGACTGCCCGGCCGTCACCAAGGCGCCAGGCGTGACGCTGGAGCGCCCGATCCGCCCCGAAATCGGCGCGGCAACGCGGGTGTAATCGAGATTGATGCGCGCCGTTTCAACCGCAGCCTTGGCGGATGCGACATCGGCTTGCGCCTGCTTGAGGGCGGCCTGGCTGTCGTCGTTGTCTTGCTGGCTGACCGCCTTGATGGCGACCAGCTCTTCGTAACGGGAAGCCTTGTTGCGCGTGCTGATCAAGCTGGCTTCGGCCTTGGCCAGGCTGGCCCGGGCGCTGTCGTAGGTGGCCTGGTAGGTCGCCGGATCGATCTGGTAGAGCGCTTGCCCGGCCTTGACATCGGCGCCTTCGACAAACAAGCGCTTCTGGATGATGCCGCCTACCTGAGGACGAACTTCGGATACCTGGAAAGCGGAGGTTCTGCCCGACAACTCCGTAGTCAAGGTGACTGCTTGTGCCTGGATTTCGACAATGCCGACATCTGGTATCGCGGCAACAGATTCCGTGCTGGCCTGCTGCCCGCAACCACTCAACATCAAGCCACTACATACCAACGCAGCACCCATCTGGAGTTGCCACTTAGTTCCACTTGCCATATCCAACCTCGTTCTACGGGTAATGAAAATTTAGAAAGGCATCAAACAAAATAGAATGAGCGCTCAATCTAATCTAGAATGATCATTCTAAATTAAAATTCGTAAAATCGCCAAGACCTAAATTTGTTGCTGACCAGATGGCACTATCAGCGCAAGATCAATAATGAAACTGCCTGCCAGGCAAACAGGAGAATTTGCAATGACTACCCACGTAGCTCCCAAGAGCGAACAACCGCGAGCAGAACTCCGGAAAGCCCAAGTACTTGACGCCGCGACGGAGTGCTTTCGGGGACAAGGCTTTCACAACACGAGCATGGCGCAGATTTCAAAAGCGGCCAGCATGAGCGTGGGTCACATCTATCATTATTTCGAGAACAAAGAAGCGATCATTTCAGCCATTGTCGACCGAGAACTGCAATATCTACTGACCGTTTGTCAGCGCATCAGAGAGAAGAGTGCCGGCGGGGACTTGTTACACGCAGCTACTGATGCGCAGTTCGTCATTCAAGAAACCTTAAATAATCACGATGCTCCCTTGATGCTCGAAATCATTGCGGAGGCAGCACGAAATCCATCCGTTGCCCAGATCGTCCAAGCGGCAGACAAAAAGGCAACTGGGTTTTTCATTGAATTGATTGAGGATGGATTGCGCGATCGCGGCATAATCTTGCAGGATAAAGTCATTGATGGCCCTCTTGAAGTCATCAATGCCGTATGCGAGGGTTTCACAATCCGCCTAATTCGGAACCCTCAGATGGACCTTGTTGCAGTCATCAATTCTTTGCAGCGGACGATGGGGTTCATCATTGAGGAATTGATCGCGAACTCACCAGCGGCATCCAAGTAAAGATGGACATTTCACGAGGACTAAAAAGGCGTTGTTCAACGGCAGATATTTAGTTCATAACAGCCATTCACAGTCGTCCGAGTCAATTTCCGCTTTGGCCGAAATCCAGACGGATGAACGCTTACAATGTTCTATACATGGCCGGAAGCTCAGCAGTCCTCCGCTCTCACCAATCCCGGTTTGGGCGACAAAACCTGGCGTTGGGTTGAACTGGCAATAGCGATTCCCTTATTCCTAATTCAAGTAAGACTGAAAGAGGAGGATTCAACACTGGATCGGCATCTACTGTTTGGACAATTACGGGATGCGCTAGAGGTGATTAACCAAAAAAACGATAGCCAAGAAATAATTGGTATGTCATTGCTTAGTCCCGGCTATATGAACGGAAGTGACGATTTTCAACTTGGGAAAGTCAGCGAAATCTGGCGTGACAAGACATCAACGATGCACAAATATGTTCTAGATAGCGGTCAATCGATGACTTTTGATTTGTTTCAAAGGACAGTTAGTGAGCCAGAAATGGAACTGATGCTATCGTTTTAGTTCTCGATTCAGTTGTGATTGTCTAATCGGGAAGGTGTAGAAAGTGTTCTGAT
>CAYRXO010000274.1:0-3257 GCA_964428215.1 uncultured Candidatus Accumulibacter sp.
CCTTAAATTGCGCACCGTGTTGCTTGCGTTTCACGCCCATCTTTCATGCCTTCTCGGTTCGCTCGGCCTTAGCTTATCCGACTGTCCGAAAAACCGGAACCGCCGCAGCCTGAAGTGGCGTTGCGGGTTTGTGCGCTGCGGATGAGCACAAGCGCTGGAATGGCGCGCAAATTCGAGACGAAAAACCGCTCGCTCAGAAATAAGCGGAATATGGCAAGGGGTTGTAAACATGGCCTGGCTGCCTGCTGGACTCGATCAGGTCGGCGGCAAGAAGTGGGCAGACAGGTGGGAATTCGTCGTTACGTCGTTCGGGGTAGACTTGGCAAGCGGCAACTGCAAGGTGGCCTGAAAGCCGCGCTGATCGGCATAACACGGTGATTCGAGCGTCAGCGTGCCGCCGCTTTGTCTGACGATGGTTTGTGTGATCGACAAACCGAGCCCGAAGCCGTTGCCATACGGTGACGCGCGTACGAAACGTTGGCCGAGTTGGGCGAGTTGTTCCGGCGGCACGGCTTGACAGTCGTTATGGACGACCAGCGTCGCTTGCCGAGTGACGACGATTTCGATCCGACTGACCGGCGACGCATAGCGAAGCGCGTTTTCCAGCAGATTTTGCACGGCGATGGCCAGTGCGTCGATGTCGCCAAGTACCCATAACGGGCTGTCGTCGTGCAGGGTGAATGTAAAACGCACTTTGTCCTCGTGCGGCAAATCCCGGCATAACATTTCGACCAGCGCGGTTAGATCGAAGCGCTTGGCACTCAGTGCGACGCCCGATTCGGCTCGCGCCAACTGCAAGAGTTTGACCGTCGTTTTATGCAAGCGATCGAGCGTCTCGCGGGCTCTGCCGACCCGTTTGCTGCCGGGCACGTCATTTAATTCGTTTTCGAGAACTTTCAGCTGTGCCATCGCCGCCGCCAAAGGTGTCCGCAATTCGTGCGCGCTCTGGCTGGTGAAATTACGCTCGGCTTCCAGGGCCAAACGTAACCGTTCGAGCAGGAGATTGACCGCCTTGCCGACTTCGACGAGTTCCTCCGGCAACTCTTCCACGGTCAACGGTTGCAGATTACTACCGCTGCGCAGTGAGATTTCCCGATCGAACTTGCGGATCGGCAATTGCGCCCAGCGGACGGCCAGCTGGATTGCCCCGGTCGCCAGCGGTAGAAAGGCCAGCAAGGGAATCAGCATGTAGGCGAAAACGGTGCTGAAGGCCTCCTGATGATGCCCTTTGCGTTCTGCAAGCAAGATGTAGAACAGACGATCGCTGCTGACATCGACATAGAAGCGCTCCCCGTCGATCGTGTGGAATCCCGGTACCAGCGGGATCGGCAAAGGGGTAGCAGGCGCCGTGTGCGAGCGGATGAGCACGCGCTTGTCGGCGTCGACCAGTTGATAACTCAGGTATTCGCTGTGTTGGCTCAATTCGTCGAGCTGGCCAGGAACGCGATGTGGGTTGGCCAGAAATTCGTAACGAGTGATCGACAGGAGCCGTTGCCCGGTTTCCTGCAAACCACTGTCGAAAATTTCTTCTGTTTCAACTCGGACTACCCAGCTGGTGGCAATGACGACCAGCGTCCAGATGGCAATCAGGCTCAGGCCGAGCACTGCATACAGCCGGTGCCGGATACTGCTATGCATTCTCTTTCTGATTCAGGCGATATCCCAGGCCGCGGACGGTCGCGATGGAGTCCTTGCCGATTTTCTTGCGTAGTCGACTGATGAATACTTCCAGGGTATTGCTCGCCGCATCATCGTCGAAGCCGTAAATGGCCTGATCCAGTTGCTCCTTGGAAAACACCGTTCCCGGGCGGGAACTCAACTTTTCCAGCAAGGCCCATTCCTTGGCGGTCAGCAGGACGGTCGTTTCCTTGACCAATACACAACGACGGGTGCAATCGATGCAGAAGCCGGCAAATTCCTTAAGCGCTACCGGTGGATCGCTATAACGTCGGGTAACGGCATGAATCCGGGCTACCATTTCGTCAAGATCGAACGGTTTGACGAGATAGTCGTCGGCACCGGCTTCCAAGCCCCTGATCCGGTCGCTGATCTGGTCGCGCGCAGTGAGAATGAGGATCGGCAGCGGCAAACCACGCTGGCGCAGGCTGCTCACCAAATCGAGGCCGTTGCCATCGGGCAAAGCCAGATCGATCAGCGCGGCGCCGAATTCACCGCTGGCGAACGCAGCTGCGGCACAGCGCAGCGTTGCGCACGCATCTACGATAAAGCCTTGCGCTCGCAGATGACTGCTGATGGCGTCGGCCAATGTTGCATGATCTTCAAGTAACAGAATGCGCATAATTCTCCATCAATGAGGAAGCAGACGTTACGCGATTTGCCAAAAATTCGTCGGATCAATCTCTCAGCGTAGTCGATTCGCCATCTGCTGACCGGTGGGCCGGCATTGGAATCAATGATGCGGTAGATCCAACTCGGACTCAAATCTGAAGTGCAACACTTTCCAGAAGGTATTGTGTTGCGCTGTGAACGAACGACACCCACTTGAGCATGGAAGAGCGGACGATGATCCAGCTGGGGCTTGAGCAGGGCAGCATACGGCAGGCATTTGCCCGCCGTGTGCTGCGGTCGCCGAGTACGATCAGTCGCGAGTTGAAGCGTGTCACATCCCGGTCGATCGTCCGGTTATCGATGAAAGAGTTTGGGGTTTGAAATAAACCATTTATTGCTTTGCTTGAACGGGCGTCTGGCTCCCAAAGCCGATTGGGGCAGTTGATTGTTGTACAGGAATAGGTGGCGCCACTATCATCAGGCGTCCGATCCGATTCTCTTTCTCCGGCCGGTTCAGCGCGGCACACACCTCGGTCGTCATCCGTCAGCGACCATAACGACCTTGATGCCGGGTCCGGGCACGATGAATTTCGGTCGCGATGTGCGCTTGCTCGTCCGCGCGAGCCGAAGGTAACCGCGAGCGCGCCGCGTAGAACCCGCTCGCAGAGACCGCCAGCGTCCCGCACATCCGCCGGAGCGGAGAGGATTACCTGGCTGCCTGCCGGACTTGACTAGGTCGGCTGCAAAATGTGGGTAAACGGCTCATTTTTCCCCGGTTCTCGACGCGAATAGAACAACTATTCGTGAAATGAAACGGGGCTGTCAGATTTTTTGTGTGTGAGGCGAGAGGAGACTTTTCCACGGTGACGGTTGCCGAAGGTCCGTTCAGACCGTAGGCAGACGGCGCGGTGGGAAGGGGCTGTCAGATTTTTTGTGTGTGAGGCGAGAGGAGACTTTTCCACGGTGAC
>CAYRXO010000275.1:0-3243 GCA_964428215.1 uncultured Candidatus Accumulibacter sp.
CCGTCACTGTGGAAAAGTCTCCTCTCGCCTCACACACAAAAAATCTGACAGCCCCGAAAACCCCCCCGAAAAACTTGCCAGACAACAACAAGCCGGTCTCGCTCAGCGCTTGCTGTCAGAATGGGCTCTTCGGAGACAATCCCTTTGCTGGTCAAGCGTAGTCAATGCGTCTACATTGTCGGCTGCCAGGAAAATCGTCTGACGAGGACAGGCATTTTCGATAGCGCTTCTCCATGTCACTGCCTGCTTCCGGTAAGCGGTGCTTGGTGTTGACCTTCAACAACGACGTGTATTGCTGTTTGGCGCGCGGCGTTCTCTTTACCATCATTCATGCTCAGCTATCGACACGCTTTTCATGCCGGCAACCACGCCGACGTACTCAAACATCTGATCCTGGTGCAATTGACGCACTATCTGCGGCAGAAGGACAAGCCATTCCGCTATGTCGATACGCATGCCGGCGCCGGTATGTATGCCCTCGATTCGCCGACGGCGATCAAGCTCGGCGAGTTTGACGGCGGTATCGGGCGGCTTTGGTCGTTACACGCGTTGCCGCCGGCAGTAGCTGACTATCTGGCGGTGGTGCGAGCAGTCAATGCCGATGGCTGCTTGAAAAAATATCCCGGTTCGCCATGCATTGCGCAGGCAATCCTGCGTGCCGACGATTGCTTACGCCTCTTCGAACGGCATCATCGGGATGTGCTGCACTTGCGACAGACGATGGCCGGCGATAAACGAACTACGGTCGAGGAAAGTGATGGTTTCGCCGCACTGAAAGCGCTGCTGCCGCCGCCGACCCGACGGGCACTGGTATTGATCGACCCGGCATACGAGCAGAAAACTGATTACGATCAGGTGCTGAGAACCCTGCAAGATGGCTTGCAGCGCTTTCCAAGCGGCGTGTTCATGCTCTGGTATCCGCAACTGACGCGTTTGGAAGCTCAGGATCTGGCGATCCGCTTGCCACGTATCGCCACCGGCAACTGGCTGCAAGCCGGTTTACGCGTGTGCACGCCGAGTGCGGATGGCTTCGGGATGCACGGCAGCAATGTTCTGGTAATCAATCCGCCGTGGACACTGGCCGCCACCTTGCGTGAGTGCTTGCCATTTCTCGTCCGCACCCTGGCAGTCGATGCCGGTGCCGGGTTTACGCTGACCGGCGAGAGTCGCTGACAGTCAGGGCAGCATCAAGCCGTGTCCGTTTCCGAGGTGGCGGCAGAATATTTGCGGCTCGAGCCGTAGCTACGCTTGACAGGATACTTGACCGCGTTTTGTAATAGTTTGCTGCGTGCGGCATCGGCGAGGTCGATACTGGCTTTTTCAGCGATCAGCAGCAGGTAGAGCAGCACATCGGCACACTCGTCGCTCAGCGCCTGCCGTCGCTTCGGGTCTGACATCAGCACGGCCAGATCGTCGTCGCTTTGCCATTGTGTCAGCTCGAGCAGTTCGCCGGCTTCGAGGTTGAGCGAGACGATCAGGTGGCGTAGCGTGTGAAACTGCGCCCAGTTACGCTCGTCACGGAAACGGAGTACCGCAGCCGTCAGTTCCGACAGAACGTCCATCGGCTTAACCGAAGAAACGTGTCGAGGCCTCGGCGGGAATCGTCACGCCGGTTGCCTGCGCGCGGGCGAGCAGTTCCCAATAGTAGCGGTATGAAGCGCGGTCATGCAGGCGGCCCGCATGTTCGATCGGTGCCCAGTCGCCATTCTGCGCCGCGATGAGAATGGCCACCGCCGTTTCGACTTCAGAAAAATCGGGCCGCATCGCTTCGACGATCGGCAGGATCTGGTTGGGGTGGATACTCCACATGCGCAGAAAGCCGAATTCCTCGCGTGCACGGCGGGCGTCGTTGCGGATGTAGTCGATGTCGCGCAGTTCGGTGGTCACGTTGTGCGAGGGAACGATCCCATTGGCCAGCGCGGCGCTGGCGACTTCGCTCTTGGCGCGTACGATCAGTGGGTGGTCAAACTGGCCGGGGCTGGACATCGCCGTCGCCGGAATTGCCCCGTGATGGCTGCTGACGAAATCCATCAAACCGAAATCGAGCGACTCGACCGTCGGAATGGCGGCAATCTCCCAGACTTGACGCAAGGCCCCGTGCGTTTCGATCAGAATATGCAGTGGGATCGAGCGCAAGAGTCCGATACTGGCGCAAATCCGGTCAAGATGACGCATCAACAGCCGGGCGTCTTCACTGCCGCTGACTTTCGGCAGGGTGACGAATGCCAGACGACTCCCGGCGACGGGAATGATGATTTCCAGATCCTGTTGCCAGTGCGGGTGTGTCACGTCATGAATGCGCACACCCATGCGGCCATGCCGGTTGTCATCGCTGGCAATGATCCGGGCGACCATCTCGGCATGTTCACGATTGGCACCCGCATGCGCACCATCCTCGCAGTCACAGGTGATGTCGAAAAGCGGACCAAGGTCGTGCTGCAGTTTGAGTGCTTTGCCGATCAGTTTTTCTGATCCGGCGTAGTGATCGACAGCAGGCAGGCAAGGAAAAGATTTCTCGCCGGTAAAGAGTACTTGGCTGGGATGGCGCATGATGGGCAGGTCTCCGGAACGACGTGAATTGGCAGTGGCCAGCCATTTTTCGTTGGCCAGTGTCCGGACAACTTGAATGGCATGGCGAACAAAAGCGCGCTGAACAGGAAAAAAAGCCGCGGACTTGCCGCGGCCAAGTGCACCAGGAGAAACGGTTAAAGCATGTCTTTGACGGCGTCGGCTTCGTCGGTCAGTTCTTTGAGCGTCTTGTTCATCTTGTCGCGCGAATAGTCGTCGATTTCGATGCCCTGGATGATCTTGAAGCTGCCGCCTTTGCATTCGCACGGGAAGCCGAAGACGATGCCGGCCGGAATACCGTAAGAACCGTCCGAGGGCACGCCCATGGTCACCCATTCGTCGGAACCGAGTACCCAGTCGCGCATGTGATCGATCGCCGCATTGGCTGCCGAGGCGGCGGAGGACAGGCCGCGTGCGTCGATGATCGCTGCGCCTCGCTTGCCGACGGTCGGCAGGAACACGTCATTGTTCCAGACGGCGTCGTTGATCAGTTGCTTGACGTTGTCGCCGTTCGAGGTGCAGTTACGATAGTCGGCGTACATCGTTGGCGAATGGTTGCCCCAGACGACCAGCTGTTTGAAGCTGGCGACCGGGCGACCTGTTTTGGTGGCGAGTTGGGACAAGGCACGGTTGTGGTCCAGGCGCAGCATGCCGTGGTAGTTGGCCGGACTGGTG
>CAYRXO010000276.1:0-1891 GCA_964428215.1 uncultured Candidatus Accumulibacter sp.
GATTTCATGGCGCGATGATTTCCTGCAGGATGACGCCTTCGGCGCTGCGGTGATTCGGGTAGTCCTGGCCGATGACCAGCGCCGACCCGAAGCGCACCATGAAGTCGAATTCGAAGCCGGCGCGGACGTTGTCGGCGACGACGGTCGCGGCAACGCCGGCCGACAGCGTGATGCGGCCGGTCGTGGTGTCGACCGTCCAGTTCGCGCCAGGCCCGGCGACCAGCGTGCCGTTGACCGCGACCTTGACGGTTCCGGACACCGGCTTGTAAATGACCCGGTAGGGATAGCCGGACGCGCCGGCGGTCCCGTCCGTGCCGTACCACTTGCGCAACTGCCAGACGGTGGTCGAGATTTTCTTGGTCAGTTGGTCGGTTTCGGCAGGCGTTCCGGTCATGCCGTTGCTCGACCATTCGTCGAAGCAGCGGGCGCGGAACCCGGCGTACTGGCCGTGGGCGCGGTGCCAGAGCGCGAGCAACTTGGACGCAGTGTCGTCGCGATTCAGCAGGTAGGAAACATCGAACTTGCGCAACGGGAAGGGATGCGTCAGGCTGCGGTATTCCTGCCCGCCGGCGGTCTTGACGATCTGCACGGCGTAATCGTCCTGCCAGCTTGATCCGTAGCGGATCAGGTCACAGAAGCGTTCCTCGAGAAAGTCAGCCATCAGCGATACCTCCCGGCGCCAGACATCAGGCCGAGCGCGGTGCGCGCCCCGGCGGCTGCGCTGCGGCGGATTTCAGCCGGGTCGCCGGTCTGGCTGTTGACGTTGACGGTGATGTTGGCGCCCGTGCCGCCCTGCATCGCCACTGGGATGCGTTTCCCGTCCGGGAGCGGCACATACGCCTCCGGCGTGCGCCCCTCGCCGAAGAGCGCAAGCTGCGGCCGGTTGGCGACGCCACCTCCGGCATAGCTATTCAGCGGCAGCGGACCGGCGCTGGTCATGATTCCGCCGTTGGCGAACGAAAACCAGGACGCGATGGACGACACCGCGCCGGACCAGTCGAACTCCTTCAACGGCTTGAACAGGTCGCCAATCCACCCTCCAAGGCTCCCGGTCTTGTCGACGTCGCCAAGCATGAGCTTGTGCAACTGCGCCGACCCGGCCTGAGCGATCATCTTCTGCAGTGTCTTGGCGAAGGTTTCTCCCCACGACCGGATGCCGTCACCTGTCGGGTTGATGAACAGTTCCGCAAAAGCGTCCTGCATGTTGCGCGCCGCCTGCTTCATGAATTCGCCCATTTCGTCGACGTCCTGCTTGAGGTTGTCGACCAGTTCCTTGTATTGCTTCTCGGTGATGTCTCCCTTCGCCAGGGCCACGTCATAACGCGCCTTGCGCGCGGTTTCCTGGGCTTCCTTCGCCGATTTCGTCGCCGCCAGGTCGCGGGCAAGGTCGGATTTCTCGAGCGCAGCAGTGTAGCGCTCGCGCAATGCCAGTTCCTCTTCGAGGACCTTGATCTGCTCTTCGCCGGCGCCGTTCTGGCGGGCCGTTGCGATGGCGTCCTCGATCCTGGCCTGCGTCATCGTCGACAACTGCGCCGACGACATGCCATAGGCGGCCGCCTGGGCCTCTGCCGCCTCTGTTGCCGCCATCATTTCCTGGCGCTGGCGGGCGGTGCTTTCCTCGGCCTTCCTCACCGCATCTGCGAATTCGCGCTGCTTCGTCAGTGCCTTGTCCATCGACACTAGGTCGTCCAGGCGCGCATTGATCGCTGCCCGCTGCGCTTCCGTCGCCTTCAGCGTGCCGGCTTCCAGCTGGTAGCGCACACGCGCCGCCTGCTGCTCGGCCGCGGTCATCTTGTCGGTCGAATCGGCGTCGATCTGCTTGAGCGCGATCTGCTCGTTGAGCGAAGCGATCAGACGTTGCGCTTCGTCGATCTGTGAACGGCCGCCGCCG
>CAYRXO010000276.1:1991-3237 GCA_964428215.1 uncultured Candidatus Accumulibacter sp.
GTTCAGGTTCTTTTCGTAGGCTTCTGCCTGGGCAGCCTGCTCTGTGGTGACTTTCCCGACCAGTTCGGATTGCTCGGCAAGGTCCTTGAGGAATGGAAGCGCCTCCGCGCCAGCCTTTCCGAGCAGCGCCATTGCCGCTGCTGTTTTGCCACTGCCGTCACGAAACTGGTCAAGCGCCTTGGCGATTTTAAGCATCGCCTCGGCAGTGTCCATTTGCCGCAGTTCGTCTGCGGACAACCCAAGCGCCTCAAGTGCTGCGGCGGCTCCCTTGGATTCTTCGCCGGTCCCTTGCAGCGATTTTGCGAGTTTTTGCAGGGCCGAATCGACAAGGTCGATGTCGACTCCGCTAACCTTGGCCACGCTCGCCAGCGCCGACAGATTCTCAACCGAGGCGCCGGTCTTTTCCGCCATGTCGTCGAGCGAGGCGGCGAACTTGAGCGTATTGGTGATTCCTGCGGTGAGTGCTCCGAACGAAAGCGCCGCACCAAGGCCGGCGAAGATCGGGCCGAGGCCGACGGCGGTTTTTTCCAGCGAAGACAACCCAGCCTGGACGGACTGGAGCGCGGCCCGCGTCTCGTCCTTGGCGGTGATGATGATCTGGGTTTTGTTCTCAGCCATTTCTCATTTGCTCACCAAGCGCCCATTGCATCGGGTCGATTTCCTGGACGGTGTTTTCCGGCGCCGGAATCGGGCCCCACGGCTGCCATGACCAGATGGCGAACCACTCGCCGAACTCGGCGGCGGTCATTGTCGCCTCGAGTTCGGCAACCGTCCGCCCGAGACGTAGTGCCAGCGCGAACAGAAAGCGGCGCTCGGGCGCCGCCGTCAGTTTTTTTCGACGGCCTCCGCGTCGAGCCCGGAGAGTTTCCGGGCCACCTTGAACAGGTCGAACACCTGGTCGAAGTGGCCGCCGCCGAGCTCCTCCCACTGGTCCTCGGAAAGCAGCGGCGTTCCGGCTGCGTCGATGACGCACAGCGACAGCAGCCGGCCGATGCTTTCGTAGTTCCGCCCGTCCTGGCGCAGGTTGGAAAACAGGGAGAGGCGTTCCGACAGGCGCAGGCCGCGGACGATGACATCGCCGCCCAGCGCCGGCACGGCGACGGTTTCCCGTGGCAATGCCGGAAGGTGGGCGGCGGCATCTGCGGATGAGAGCGTGGCCATCAGGAACTATACGACTTCGAGCCGCCGAGCGCCGTGAAGGTGACGCTGGTCTTGATCAGGTCCTGTGCCGACCCGGTCGGCGCCA
>CAYRXO010000277.1:0-3224 GCA_964428215.1 uncultured Candidatus Accumulibacter sp.
CTCAAACAGGTCGGCGAGGAAGTGCGCGCTGGCGAAGCTGTCGCTACCGTCGGCAACAGCGGTGGCAACCCGGAATCCGGTTTATACTTTGAGCTTCGTCATCAGGGTAAACCGCTCAACCCATCGGCGTGGCTACCCCAGAAATAAGCGGTATTTTGGAGCGAGACAAATGGGCAAGTTGAAACAAGCCGGGCTGGTTTGCGCAGGCGTCGTCGGTGGCCTGCTGATCAGCCTGCAATTTTCGGCGATGGCCGAAAAGGAAACGCGCGCCACTTTGCCCGTCGAAGAGCTTCGCGCCTTTGCCGAGGTGTTCAACGCCATCAAGACCGGCTATGTCGAGCCGGTCGAAGACAAGAAGCTGATCACGCACGCCATCAGCGGCATGCTCTCCAACCTCGACCCGCACTCGAGTTATCTCGACGCCGACGCCTACAAGGATCTGCAAGTCAGCACGCAAGGGGAATTCGGCGGCATCGGTATCGAGGTCAGCATGGAAGACGGCCTGGTCAAGGTCGTCTCGCCGATCGAGGATACTCCGGCTTACCGTGCCGGCGTCAAAGCGGGAGACATGATTTTCAAGATCGACGAGACACTGATCAAAGGGCTGACGCTGAACGAAGCCGTCAAGCGCATGCGCGGCAAACCACGCTCATCAATCAAACTGTCGATCCTGCGCAAGGGAGAAGCCAAACCGCTCGACTTCACCCTGACACGCGAAATCATCAAGGTACAGAGTGTCAAATCGAAGCTCGTCGAGCCGGGCTACGGCTATCTGCGCATCACTTCGTTCCAGGAAAACACCGGCGCGGCGGTGGTCAAACATCTCAACGAGATGTACAGACCGGGAGCGTTGAAGGGGCTGGTCCTCGACCTGCGCAACGATCCGGGCGGCTTGCTGAACAACGCCGTCGGCGTATCCGCCGCCTTCCTGCCGCCGGATACGCTGGTCACATCGACCGACGGCCGCGCCCCGGACGCCAAGCATCGTTACTACGCCTCGCCGACCGACTACCTGCGCGGCGGCGGGCGTGACGACTACATCCGCAATCTGCCTGCCGAGGCGCGCAAAGTCCCAATGGTGGTGCTGGTCAACGGCGGTTCGGCATCCGCCTCCGAGATTGTCGCTGGCGCGCTGCAGGACCACAAACGCGCCACCGTTCTCGGCACCACCACGTTCGGCAAAGGGTCGGTACAAACCGTCATGCCCTTGCCCGGAAATACGGCGATCAAGCTGACGACGGCTCGCTACTTCACACCGTCTGGCCGCTCGATTCAGGCCAAAGGCATCGTTCCCGACCACATCGTCGAAGAGAGTGCCAACGGCAGTTCGGCCGACCGCTTACGCGAAGCGAATCTCGAGCATCATCTCGACGCAGCCAAGGACCCGGCTGGCAGCCCACCCACCACCAGCAAGGACACCCCGGCCAAACCGACGGCCAACAAACCGGCAGCCAAGCCGAAAGCCAACAATACGTCCAAGGAAGACGGCGATGAAGCAAACGAGCAGCCGTCGCGTGAGCTGGCATCGAAAAAAGACTATCAACTGATGCAGGCATTGACTCTGCTCAAAGGCGGTCAGATCAACACCCAACCTGCACAGTAACTCAGCCCGCGGAGGCGAAGCGTGAAACGGCCAACGACCAATGCGCCGCAAGCGGCGCCAATCCATAAGCAACGCTGCATCCAGTTCGCCAAATTCCCGCCGGGCCAGGTACCCGAAGCTGCCGATCTGCTGAAGCGGCTCGGCGATGTCGACGTTGCCGCGCACGATCCGGCACGCACGATCGACGTCGCCTACGATCTGCGTCGGCACCGTTTGCAGGAGATTGAAGGCGACCTCGAAGATCGCGGCTACCATCTCGACAATACCCTGCTCAGCAAAATGCGTCGCGCTTTGATCTACTACGTCGAAGAAACGCAACTGCACAACCTGGAGGCACCGAAGCGTCTGCTCAAGCGCACGCAGTCCGAAGCGTATACGCACGCCTGGGAACGCCATCCGCACGGCGACCACGACGATACGCCGCCGGAATGGCGCGATTACAAGTAACGGACATCCCTGCTGACAAGGATGGCCAGCCGCGCGACGCATGACATCGCCGCCCTTCCCTCTGGCCGCAGCCTGCTCGCCGATCGGTGGCAAGCGTCTGCAATAGCGGCTTGCGGATGAACGACGCCCAATTATTGCGCTATAGCCGCCACATCCTGCTCGATGAGATCGGCATCGAAGGCCAACAGCGTCTGCTGCAGGCAACAGCGTTGATCGTCGGCGCTGGCGGTCTCGGCTCGCCGGCCGCATTGTATCTGGCATCGGCCGGCGTCGGCCGCTTGATCCTCGCCGACGGCGATACGGTCGAGCTCAGCAATCTGCAACGGCAAATCCTGCATACGCAGGATCGACTCGGCGTCGCCAAAGCCCTCTCCGCACAGACGGCCTTGCAGGCAATCAATGCCGAAGTCGTCGTCGAGGCGTTAAACGTCCGGCTGGCCGGCACGGAACTGGAACGACAGGTGACGGCCGCCGACATCGTCCTCGATTGTTGCGACAACTTCGCCACCCGGCATGCGGTCAACCGGGTTTGCGTCAAGCTGAAAAAACCGCTGGTTTCCGGCGCAGCGATCCGCTTCGCCGGACAACTGACGGTTTTCGATCCGCGCCGCGACGACACCCCCTGCTACAACTGCCTGTTCCCCGAAGGCGACGAGGTCGACGATCTGCGCTGTGCGGTGACCGGTGTTTTTGCGCCGTTGACCGGCATCATCGGCGCCATGCAGGCCGCCGAAGCGATCAAATTGCTCGTCCCAGCCGGTGAAACGGCCGTCGGCCGCTTGTGGTTGCTCGACGGGCTGAGCATGAGCTGGCGTAGTGTCGGCTACGGC
This sequence comes from uncultured Candidatus Accumulibacter sp., assembly GCA_964428215.1. GTDB lineage: Bacteria > Pseudomonadota > Gammaproteobacteria > Burkholderiales > Rhodocyclaceae > Accumulibacter. The sequence goes on from CAYRXO010000277.1 coordinate 2,881, forward strand.
AAGGATCCACAGTGCGCGGTTTGCCGCCGATAATTCCTCATTGATGGACGAGAAACCGATTATTTTCGAAGTCGGATCGTCTCACCCACGCTTACAACTCAAGGTCATATTTCGCCTGGTTTACCGTCCCCGACTTGCGGCCAAGCAATTTTCTGGTGTAGCGATTTTCCGAGCGAAAAGCAGAGCGATAAAATTTTGGTGAACGGTGATTCATCTCGATCTTGTTCGAGAGGCAAGCGCTGGTGCGCTTTGCCGTACGGCCCGCCGTTCAGACCACACGCCGATTCAACCTAGGGAAACGCAGAACAATTCAAGTGCTGCGAGAATTCGGCTGTGATTGCCGA
>CAYRXO010000278.1:0-3198 GCA_964428215.1 uncultured Candidatus Accumulibacter sp.
TAACCACGTACCGAACCGATCCCGCCCGCGTAGAAATTCTTGTAAAAAGGCAGGTTCTGCCCATGGTAACCAGCGGCATAACCCAGATCGGTACTGAGCATCAGCACCACATCTTTAGTCAGTGAAAAATAGCGCTGATTCTGATAAGTCAGCCGATAAAAAGTCAAATCCAGGCCGGGCAGCGCCACTTCCAGACCAACGCGCTGCGTGCCACCCGTCGTTGGATAAATCGCGCTGTTGCGGGTATCGCTGGCCCAGGCAATAGTCGCCGGCAAAGTGATATTCGATGAGCCGAACTCTTTCAAAAAATCGACGTATTGCACCGGCGTTGCCGTCGTGACCGGGTCGATGTTGATTTTCGTCTGATCGATCGCCAGACCGAAACTGAGCGTTTCCTTCTCACCGATCGGAAAACCGAAACGGATGCCGCCGCCCGTTGATTGCGATTTGAAGGCGTATCCGAGCGTGGTCGGGTTGACATTTCGATGATAAAGATCGAAGCCCTGGCTGATGCCATCGACCGTGAAATACGGATTGGTGTAATTGATGCCGATCGTCCGGTTCAATTTGCCGGTATTCATTTGCAGCGAGAGAAACTTGCCGCTACCGAAGATATTCGCTTGCGAAATCGATCCGGAAATAATCACTTTTTCGGAACTCGAATAGCCAGCGCCAAGAGAGATATTGCCCGTCGATTTTTCGGTGACGTTGACATTCACATCGACCTGATCGCTCGTTCCGGGAACTGGCGGTGTTTCGACATTAACTTCAGAGAAATAGGACGTTTTATCGATGCGTTCCCGTGAGGCAGCCACGCGATCGGCGTCGTACCAGGCACCTTCCATCTGCCGCATTTCCTGGCGTATCACTTCATCGCGCGTTTTTGAATTGCCGGTGATATTGATTCGGCGCACATAAACCCGTTTACCGGGATCGATAAAAAGCGTAAACGCCACTCGCCGCTTTTCCTTGTCGATTTCCGGCGAGGCATTGACATTGGCAAAGGCATAGCCTTGGGCGCCGAGTCGGTCGCTGATCGCTTTGGTGCTTTCGTTGAGTTTCTCACGCGAGAAAATGTCACCCGCCCGTAGAGTAACCGATTTTTTGAATTCCTCTTCGCTCAGGATCAGATCGCCGGCCAACTTGACCGAGGACACCACGTAACGCTCCCCCTCGTTGATGCTGATGGTGATGAAGATATCCTTTTTGTCCGGGCTGATCGAGACTTGTGTCGATTCGACATTGAATTCGAGATAACCCCGGTCGAGATAATAAGAACGCAATGTCTCGAGATCAGCCGCCAGTTTTTGCTTGGAGTATTGATCGCTTTTTGTATACCAGCTGTTCCAGGCAGACGTGCGCTGCTCCATGATGCCGAGCAAATCCTTTTCGCGAAAGGCAGTTGCGCCGACAATATTGATCTGTCTGATCTTTGCCGTCTCGCCTTCATTGATATTGAAGTTGATCGCCACCCGGTTGCGGTCCAGGGGTGTAATGGTGGTGGTGATCTGCACGGCATAACGGCCACGCGTCAGGTATTGCCGCTTGAGCTCCTGTTCCGCTTTGTCGAGCGTTGCACGGTCGAAAGTCCTTGACACGGCAACGCCGATATCCTTCAGTCCTTTGATCAACTGGTCTTTTTCGAATTCTTTCAACCCGACGAAATCGATCTGCGCAATCGCCGGCCGTTCCTCAAGCGCGACGATAACCACATTACCCTCGGTTTCTATACGCACGTCCTTGAAAAACCCGGTGGCAAATAGCGTTTTAATCGCTTGCCCTGCTTTGTCGTCATTCATCGTCTCGCCGACCTTGATCGGCAGATAATTGAATACCGTTCCGGCTTCAACGCGTTGAATCCCTTCCAGACGAATATCCTGGATCGTAAACGGCTCCATCGCTGCCACATCTGCAACGAACAGGGTCGCCAGCAGACCGGCGAGCAGGTTTTTTTTCATGAATTCAACTGGAAAACAAGCGATTGAAGTCGTTGTAGAAAGCAAAAACCATCAACAGAAACAGCAACGCCATGCCGATCTGCTGGCCAATTTCCATCGTGCGTTCGGAAAGTGGTGCGCGATTGACGATTTCCGCCAGATAATACAACAAATGCCCACCATCCAGAACCGGGATGGGCAGCAGATTCAGCACCCCGAGACTGATGCTAACCAGCGCGAGAAATTTCAGATAGTAATCGAGACCGAGCTTCGCCGATTGCCCGGCGTAATCGGCAATCGTCACCGGGCCGCTGATATTCCGCCACGATACTTCGCCGAGCAGCATTTTGCCGATCATGCGCAAAGTAAATGCCGATTTATCCCATGTTTCGGCAAGCCCCTTGCCAAGTGCGGTCAAGGGATCGTAACTGACCCGGACCATCATTTCTTCGCGCACGCGCTGGTCATCGCGCACCCCGGCGCCCATGCGACCGATACGCTGACCTTGTTCGTCAATGGTCGCTGGCGTAACCGCAATGCTCATTCGCTCATTTTCCCGCCTGATCTCGAAAAGCAAGGTCTTGCCAGGCGATTGCCTGACGGCACGCACGACATCGACCCAGCCGCTGATCGGCGCACCGTCGATGGCCAGAATTTCGTCTGCCGCATGCAGGCCCGCTACCGCGGCAGCGCCATCGGCAGTGACCGTGCCGAGAACGGCCGGCAGATTGGGCCGATAGAGCGTCAGACCGAGTTTTTCGAACGGTTCGCCCTCCCAAGCCGCTTGCCGGATCGCCGTGACCGTCAGTCGTCGCCAGCTGATCTCGTGCTCGCGGTTGATGACTTCGAGGACAATTTCATCCTGATCGGCTGCACGGCGCAACAACAGCCAACGTAATTCCTGCCAGGTCAGGATCGACTCGTCACCGATTTTGCGCACCAGTTCGCCATTTTCGATGCCCGCTGCGGCCGCCGGGCTGGCAGTAGCGGGCTTGCCGAGCAGCGGTTTGATTTCCAACGTTCCGTTCCAATACAGTCCCCAATAGACGACGACCGCCAGCAGCAAATTCGCCAGCGGACCGGCGACGACAATCGCCATTCGTCGCCAGACCGATTGCCGGTTGAAGCTACGATGCAGCTGGTCCGCGGGAACTTTTCCTTCGCGTTCGTCGAGCATCTTGACGTAGCCGCCGAGCGGGAAGGCGGCCAATGCCCATTCGGTACCATCACGTCCCCATCGCCGGCTATACAGCGGCCGGCT
>CAYRXO010000279.1:0-3177 GCA_964428215.1 uncultured Candidatus Accumulibacter sp.
CCAGGAAGTTGACCGTATTCGCCTGTACCGACAAATGCACCGGCATGTCGGGCCAAGTGCTGCGCACGAGGTCGATCAGTCCCGGGTCGGCCATGATCAGCGCGTCGGGCTGCAGCGCCACCACCGGCGCCATATCGTGCAGATAGGTGCGCACCTTGCTGTTATGCGGCAGCAGATTGCTGACCACGTAGAACTTGCGGCCGGCAGTATGCGTTATGGTGATCGCTTCAGCGAGCTTCGTCAGATCGCCGAAGTCGTTATTGCGCACCCGCAGGCTGTAACGCGGCTGCCCGGCATAGACGGCGTCCGCGCCGTACGCGAGTGCTGTGCGCAGCATGGCCAGCGAGCCGGCGGGTGCCAGCAGTTCGGCCGCGGAAAGGGAAGTGGTAATCGGCATTCGGGCAAAGGTTCCGGCAAGGTAGAATGGCGGCCTGCCAGCTTTCGTCGCCAGTGAGGTTGACGATCTCACGACAGGCGCGGGATTCTACGCGCATTCACCCGATCGACCGACATGTCCGAAGAAATACTGATCAATTTTACTCCGCAGGAAACGCGCGTTGCCGTGACGCATCAGGGCGCCGTCCAGGAACTGCACATCGAGCGCAGTGCCAGTCGCGGCTACGTCGGCAATGTCTATCTCGGACGCATCGTGCGCATCCTGCCAGGCATGCAGTCGGCGTTCATCGACATCGGGCTCGACCGCACCGCTTTCCTGCACGTCGCCGATATCCGCGAACCGCGCAGTAGCGACGAGCCGGTGCGGCCGATCGAGCGTCTGCTCGTCGAGGGGCAGAGCCTCGTCGTGCAGGTGATCAAGGACCCGATGGGCAGCAAAGGCGCCCGCCTGTCGACGCAGGTCTCGATCGCCGGTCGCATGCTGGTCTACCTGCCGCAGGACAAGCATATCGGCATCTCGCAGCGTATCGAACGCGAAGCCGAACGCGAAGCGCTGCGCGAAAAGCTCGGCCGGCTGGTGCCGGCCGACGAACCCGGCGGTTTCATCGTCCGCACGATGGCCGAAAGCGCCAACGAAGCCGAGCTGGCCAGGGACATCGAATACCTGCGCAAAATCTGGCGCGACATCAAGAGTCAATCGACGATCGTCGCGCCGCCGAGCCTGCTCTATCAGGAACTGTCGCTGGCGCAGCGCGTGCTGCGCGATTTCGTCAACCCCGAAACGCAGCGCATCGTCATCGATTCGCGCGAAAACTTTCAGCGTCTCAACACCTTTGCCTGCGAGTACACGCCGACCGTCAAGCCGCTGCTCGAACACTACGTCGGCGAACGGCCGCTGTTCGACCTGCACGGCGTCGAGGACGAATTGCAGAAAGCGCTCGCCCGCCGCGTCGATCTCAAGTCCGGCGGTTATCTGATCATCGACCAGACCGAGGCGATGACTACCATCGACGTCAATACCGGCGGCTTCGTCGGCGTACGCAATTTCGACGACACCATCTTCAAAACCAACCTCGAAGCGGCGCAGACCATCGCCCGTCAGCTACGTCTGCGCAATCTCGGCGGCATCATCATCATCGACTTCATCGACATGGAGAACGATGAGCACCGTTCGGCAGTACTCAGCGAATTCAACAAGGCGCTGGCGCGCGACCATACCCGGCTGACGGTCAACGGCTTCACCGCGCTGGGACTGGTCGAAATGACGCGCAAACGCACGCGCGAATCGCTGGCGCACGTCTTGTGCGAAGAGTGCCCGACCTGTGGCGGTCGTGGCGAAGTGAAAACGGCGCGTACCGTGTGCTACGAAATCCTGCGCGAACTGCTGCGCGAGGCACGGCAGTTCAACGCGCGCGAATACCGTGTCCTCGGCAGCCAGTCGGTGATCGACCGCTTTCTCGACGAGGAGTCGCAAGCGCTGGCCATGCTCTCCGACTTCATCGGCAAACCGATTTCCTTGCAGGCCGAACCGAGCTACTGGCAGGAGCAGTTCGATATCGTCCTGATGTAGAATTTTTGGCTGGATTCTGGCGATACTCTCCAGTGTGTCGGTGCGTCGTTATCGCCGTGCGCAACAGGTTGCGGGTTCCCGCCGCGCGCCCAACGGTCTGCGCGATTCGCCGGCTGTGGTCTGAAATTGGTTTGGCCGGTCGGGAACGCAACAATTCTCACTGGCGGGTACTTCTCCATGGGCAGATCCGCGTCGGAGTCAGGCAGCAGGCCGCCAGAGCGCGGATCGCCTCGCCGGCTTGCTGGACCGGGGAGCCCGACGCAGTCGTCAGAAGCGGCATGCAATAATATGTTTCTCATACTTACCGGACGCCGAGCTTGAATTCTCTTTCCGTCACCCCGCCACCGATCGTCATCGCTTCCCGCGAATCGCGTCTGGCGCTCTGGCAGGCCGAGCATGTGCGCGACCGCTTGCTGGCGCTCTATCCGCAACGCCAGGTGACCATACTCGGGATGACCACCCGTGGCGACCAGATCGTCGATCGACCGCTGTCGCTGATCGGTGGCAAAGGCTTGTTCATCAAGGAACTCGAAGTGGCGATGCAGCAGGGGCGCGCCGATCTGGCGGTGCACTCGATGAAAGACGTGCCGATGGACATGCCGGACGGCTTCATCCTGGCGGCGTATACCGCCCGTGAGAATCCGGTCGATGCCTTCGTCTCGACGCGCTATGCGCACATCGACGACCTGCCGGCCGATGCCATCGTCGGCACGTCGAGCCTGCGGCGCGCGGCGATTCTCGGCGCCAGCCACCCGCAGCTGCGCATTCGCAGCCTGCGCGGCAATCTCGATACCCGTCTGCGCAAGCTCGATGCCGGTGAATACGATGCGATCATTCTCGCCGCTGCCGGCCTGATCCGTCTCGGCCTCGGGCAACGCATCCGTTCGTTGCTCAGCATCGAACAATCGCTGCCGGCGCCCGGGCAGGGTGTGTTGGCGATCGAAGTGCCGGTCAACCGTCCGGATCTCGTTGCACTGCTGGCGCCGCTGAACGATGCCGACAGCGCGCATTGCGTACGCGCCGAGCGCGCTTTTTCGCGCGCACTCGGCGGCAGTTGCCAGGTACCGCTCGCTGCGCATGCGCAGATCGACAACGGTTCGCTGTGTCTGCGCGGACTGGTTGCCAGCGTCGATGGTCGGCAGAGGATTGCCGGCGAACTGCGCGGTCCGGCAGCGGACGACGAGTCGATCGGCGGCGCGCTGGCCGAAACG
>CAYRXO010000280.1:0-3157 GCA_964428215.1 uncultured Candidatus Accumulibacter sp.
CGGAGGCGGTCTTGTTCGCGATGCGGATGTGTCGGATCAGGATGTATGTGGCCGTGTTACTGGTGCCGCCAGCCGACACGCCGCCAGTCAGCGTCTGCGGGTTCAGAATGTTGGTCGTCAAAGTCGTGGTCAGCGCCACCGGACCGATGCGAATATTCTTGTTTGCTGCCATTTTGTGATGCTCCTAAAAGTTAGCCGTGCGCCGCCGCAAAGGCCAGAATCCAAGTGCTTGGTGCTGGCGTCGAAGCATATCCGCCGTCGCCGTCCATACCATCCATACCATCCATGCCGGGCGGACCTGCTCGCCCTGCTGCGCCAGAGACACCAGCCAGACCCATCGGACCGGGCCATCCGTCTTGCCCGTCCATCCCGTCTTGTGCTGTGAGGCTTTGCGTGATGTAGTTGTTGATCGTCCCGCCACCGCCGCCAGATGCAGCAAACGTGATGTCTGGATATGTTCCGGTCAGCGTGACGTTTGCCCCGGCAATCGGGTTGAATTGCTCAGGAACTCCGCGCAAAGATTTCCACAGCAAATACACCCACTGATCAAACCTGGCGTCTCCTTTTTCTGGCGGTTGAGGCACAATTACCGGCACGAGTCACCTCCGGAAGCCAAGCCATGCACGATGCCCTGTGGTGGGAATACAAGATTATTTCCATTGCGATCTGTTTTGTCATCGCAGTGGGCTGTCACGTGCTTTACACGATTTTGACCAACGGCCGGTCGTTGGAAGACGACGCGCGATGGTACGCGCAGCAGCGCAAGGAAGAAACTGCGCGCAAAAAAGCAGAACGGCAGAGGTAGCTTCATCGCGTCGAAGCTCCGGCGCCAGCGCTGCCGATCAGCAGCAGCTCGTTGAGCCTTGCGTTGCGTGCTGGCGACATTGGCGCCGCCGCAGTCGGTACGGCTGCTTCCACGGCCCTTCGAACGTCCCCGGCGTTGCGTGTTGCCTGCGCCGCATTGCGAGCAGCGCCGACGACTGAGCGCACAATTCCAGGCAGAGGAAACGCATTGACGAAGTTTGCAACAGCGCTGCCAGTGTTTGAGAAATTGACCGCTGACCCTGCAGGCGGCGATTCCATGTACGCGCCGACTCTGCCGACCGTGCGTAGCGTGCTGATTTCCTCCGGCGTGAAAAACGCCTGCAGGCGAGCAGTGCCGATCTGCCGCATGCGCGCGTTGAATCGCTCCTGACTGAACGGCTTATCGCCTGACACATTCTCCCCGAATCCTGCGCGCCGCAGCTCTGCTCCGATCTGCGAGCGGGCTTGATTGTAGGATTCTGGCGCTTCTTTCTTGAGCAAATCGGCCATCGCGCGAAGTTCTTTGACATCGCCGTTGAGCACGAACTTCTTCACAAAGTCGTCGGCCGGCACCGTTCCGTCTGCCGCAGCTTTGAGCGCTGGAATCGCTCGGTGAAGGCCAAATCGCTCTGCAGCCATCTGTCTGGCTGCGTCAAATGACGCCAACGCAGCAGCGCCCTCGGACGACGCTGGCTGTGCGCCTTGCAGGGCATTGCGCACCTGGTTGATAGCCATGCGCTCGGCTGGTTGCGCACCGCGAGCAGCGGCAGACAGCACGCTGTCAATCTGCACGGCGGTATTGACGTTCAGCGGCACCGTGCCGGTAGATACGTCGTTCAGCAGATTGCGAATCTGCGCGGGCAGGTAATGCCCAAGCTGGCCGGCGTCAAGCGCGTCGTTTGCCGCCTTGACGAATCCGACGTGATCCAGATCGACGTAGCGCCCTGACTCGTTGCGAGCGGCATTGTATGCCTGATCTACGGCACCCTTTGCCCGTGCGTCAAACGCGCCGAGATCTTTGGCCAGTCTAGCGCCCGCGCCGTATGCCTCATCTGCATTCTGCGCAAACCCGCCAAGTGCACGATTCAGTCCCTCAGTCTGCCCGCTCAGTCGCGCCGCTATCGGCTCTCCGGCCCCGGCAATGCCGCGCAAATTCCGCTCGCGTGCAAACTGCATCGGATCGCGCGTGATCTGACCGAGTAGCGGCTGCTGTCCAAGCGCCTCGAAGTCCGCCTTGCGCAGCGCCGCCGCCGTGTCGATTGTCGTATTGTTCGCCAGCGCATGCTCTGCCTGCGAGCGCAACTGATACAGCACGGATTGAGGAATCTCGTCAATCGTCTGGCCCGCCTCTGCTGCTGCCTGCGCAATGGCTGCGTCAGCGGCATGTGACCCTGGAGGAACTTGGATAGCCGGGCCCCATCCGCCTGGAGGTGTGCCGGTAGGCGGCGGTGGCGTGCCGCGACCGTTCCACATCTGCGACACCTTCTGTCCCACAGCGCCAGCGACTGGCGCCAGTACGGCGCCAGCAAGACCGCCAACGGCACCCTCTTGCAGTTTCTTGGACCAAAAATCCTGAGCGTCTTTTTCCGGCACAAGCGCGGCACCGACCGCGCCAGCAGCAGCGCCAGCAAATCCTTGCCCGACACGTGTAGCCGCCATCGGCACGCGCGCAGCAGCGATCACGTTTGACGGCGCCGCGACGTTACCGACGAGGCGAGCAGCATCAAATCCGCTGCGCCCTGCCGCCTGTCGTGCCGCCTCGTATTGCGCCTCGTTGCCGGCGATGCCAGCATTTACCGAATCGCCGACCAGCGACTGGACGCCTGGAAGGTTTGCGCCCATCTGCACCAGTCCCGCGACAGGATCGGCCATGCCCTGCATAACACCGCCAATTGCCGACCCTCGAAGGTTGCCGTTAGCGCCGAACGTGTCTGACGCCCACTGCGCCGCCTTTTCCAGCAGGTTTCGGTTGTCGGCTGCAGGAGGCGCATCGGACAGCACAAAGCGTCCCGGCACTGATTGCTGCGGCGGCTCGTCGGAGAGGATGAATTTCGGCATCAGTTGCCCCCCATAACCCATTTCCCACCAACAGATTGCAGCACGCGACCATCAGGCATGGTCAGATACTTGCCGGGATGATCTGAGGCTTTCGGCATGCGATCAAGCTCAGACACCGGTTGGCGCGCGGCAAGCTCGGTCTGCGCCTGTGACATGGCTTTCGACCCCGCCTCGGTGCGCAATCCGGCGATGGTTTGCTGCCGGTTGGCATTTTTTTGCGCAATAGATGCCGGCTCGTCTCCGGGCTGCGGGAAGTACTGCTTGCGCGCGTTGTCGAATTCTTCCGGAGAGATCA
>CAYRXO010000281.1:0-3148 GCA_964428215.1 uncultured Candidatus Accumulibacter sp.
CGACCACGGCGGCGGCAAGGACGTTGATACCGGATTTCATCAGCGTGCCTCCCGGTCCCGCTGACGCAAGTTATCGCGGGAACGTGTCTCGCTCTTCTCGACCACTTGCGGCGGCACCTCATTGGACACCACCGGTCCAGGACGCGCAGGCGCCGGAACCGATTCCGTCGTAACGGCACCGGGGTTCGCAACCGCTCCGGCAGCGGCAGCCTGCATCAATTTGTCGAGCGGCAGATAAAGCAGATTGCTTTGTCCTTTGGCATCGATAAGGATCTTCGACGTATTGGCGTAAATCTGCTGCATCGTCTCGAGATACATCCGGCTACGGGTGACTTCCGGCGCCTTGGCGTATTCGACATTGATCTGCTTGAAGCGGCTGGCGTCCCCTTCGGCGGTGGCGATCACCCGCTGCTTGTAACCTTCAGCTTCCTCGAGCAGTCTGGCGGCCGTTCCACGCGCCTTAGGAATTACATCATTAGCATAAGCCTGACCCTCATTCTTCTGCCGTTCGCGGTCTTGTGACGCCTTGACCGCATCGTCGAAAGCGGCTTGCACCTGCTCGGGTGGCTGTGCGTTCTGCATCGTCACTTTCGAGATGAGAATGCCGGTTTTATAACGATCGAGAACGTCCTGCATCAGCTTCGAGGCATTGACGGCAATCTGCTCACGGCCTTCGTAAAGTACGAAATCCATTTTGTTTTTGCCGACGATCTCACGAATCGCCGTCTCCGCGACCTGCATTACAGCGTCATCCGGGTGGCGGTTGTTGAAAATGAAGTCCACCGGATCCTTCAAGATGTATTGCACGGCGAACTGAATGTTGATGATGTTCTCATCGTCGGTGAGCATCAGCGCTTCCTTGAGCACCTTGTTCTTTTCGCTCCCCCGATAACCGATTTCAAGAGTGCGCACGCCGGAAACATTGACCAATTCATGGGACTGAATCGGATAAGGCAAACGCCAGCGCAATCCGGCCTCGGTGCTTTCCTTGTAGCGACCGAACTGCAGCACCAGCCCGCGTTGCGATTGGTCAACGATGTAAAAACCGCTGGCCAGCCAGACGATGACGACCAAGGCCAGCAACAACGTGATGCCTCCCCCGAAAATTTTTGGGTTAATCTCGCCGGGCGGACGTTCGTCACCATCACCACCGCGTTCACCTGCGATACGTTTTTTATTGAACAGGCCGGAAAGGCGTCGATTGACATCCCGCCAAAGCTGTTCAAGATCTGGTGGCCCCTGATTCGGGCGGCGACCACCACCGTCATCGTTGCCGCGATTTCCCCATTGCGGGTCATTGAGCGACATCAGCACTGCAAGGTTTAGCATCATGGGGAGTTATCCGACTCGAAAATACTGGGAGCGTGCTCTCCGGCAAACTGGCCGGGCACTGTGCGAGAACCCAGATTTTTTTCAACAGCTGCTTCGGCAAGCGCCTCTCTTAGCAGCGACAGACCATGGCCATCTCTGGCGCTCAGGAAAACCTTGCAGATTTTACCATACTCATCTCTTTCGACTGCTGGAGCCAGTTCAGTCAAATCCAACTTGTTCATGACCACGAGCTGACATACCCGCTCTGCGCCAATTTCGATCAAAACCTTGTTTACATCAGCTATTTGTTCATCACGCATCGGACTCGCCGCATCCACCACATGCAGCAACAGATCGGCTTCTGCCGTAGCCTCGAGGGTGGCATGAAAGGCAGCGACCAGCGAATGCGGCAGATCATGAATAAAGCCGACCGTATCGGAAAGAATGATATGACCCGCAGCAGGCAACCATAATTTACGCGTCGTCGTGTCCAGCGTGGCAAACAACTGGTCGGCTGCGAAAACACGCGCATGGGTCAGGGTGTTGAACAACGTCGACTTTCCCGCATTGGTGTAACCGACCAACGAAACGGTGAGCTGTTCGCCACGAGCACGCGCTTTGCGTTGCACACCTCGCTGGCGCTCCAGTCGATGCAACCTTTCCTTGAGTATTTTGACACGCATGCCAAGCAAACGTCGGTCTGTCTCGAGCTGCGTTTCGCCCGGCCCCCGTAATCCAATGCCGCCCTTTTGCCGTTCAAGATGCGTCCACCCGCGCACCAGGCGAGTAGACAAATGCTCCAGTTGTGCCAATTCGACTTGCAATTTTCCTTCAGCACTTTGCGCTCGTTGCGCAAAAATATCCAAAATCAGGCTGGTACGGTCGATCACCCGACACTGCAGCACTCGCTCGAGATTTCGTTCCTGTATCGCGCTGAGTTCGTGATTGAAAATGACCAGATCAGCCTGCTGCGCGGCAAGTTCGGCTGCAATTTCCTGTACTTTGCCTTTGCCGGCAAAGGTCGCCACATCCGGGCTATGGCGACGGCCTTGAACTACCGAAAGAACTTCGGCTCCCGCCGAACGCGCCAGCAAGCGCAGTTCCTCTAGCCGCTCCTCGACATCTTCAGCACCGAAGTCGAGTTGAACAAGTACGGTACGTTCCTGGATGGAGGAACGATCAGACATGGACATCAATCAACAACAGACAATTCCGTCGGCAGTAGCCGAAAGCAACACACAGGATGGAAGGGCAAGAACAGCGACAAGAATAAAGCGATCGCGAGGCGAAATGCTTCAATTATCGTTGTCGTTGTCCAGATGAATCGACAAAGGACGTGACGGAACGACGGTCGATATGGCGTGCTTATAAACCATCTGCGTAACACTGTTCTTAAGCAGAACCACATATTGATCGAAGGACTCGACCTGTCCCTGCAACTTGATGCCATTCACCAGGTAAATAGAAACGGGCACACGCTCACGTCGTAGCGCATTCAAAAACGGGTCTTGTAACAGTTGCCCCTTATTGGTCATCCTACCTACTCCCCATGATCATTTATTTTCTGGAATGTCGAGCATAATTGATTTCTGTGTTGATTGCCATATCGAAATAAACCCGGAAACGACGATTGTGGCCACCAGCTACAAGCCTCCTGTTTGCATCACCAACCTATACTGGTGGTAATCAAAGAATGAGATAAACGAGAGAGGACACCATTCCGCTTTTTTCGGCGCGCAAGAGACGGCAATGAGCGTAAACCGGAGGTTGCTGCGTCATGCTGAATATACATTGAGCGGTCACAACTGAGCCTTTTGGAGGGTTTGGAAATTCAGGC
>CAYRXO010000282.1:0-3145 GCA_964428215.1 uncultured Candidatus Accumulibacter sp.
GCACTGCTCAGCCTGACCGGCTGTGCCACCACGACTGCCAACAACCCCAGAGACCCTTTTGAAGGCTTCAACCGGACGATGTTCGCTGTCAATGAAGGTATCGACGTCGTCGCCAAACCGATTGCCAAAGGTTACGATGCCGCCGCACCGCTGCCAGTGAAAGTGGTCATCGGCAATTTTTTCGGCAATCTCTGGGATCTCTGGACCGCCGCCAACAATCTGTTGCAAGGTAAAGGTCAGGATGCGGTATCCGACGTCGGCCGCGTGTTGGTGAACAGCACGATCGGCATCGGCGGCGCTTTCGATATCGCCAGCGAAATGGGCATGAGCAAACACAGCGAGGATTTCGGGCAAACCCTCGGCAGATGGGGAGTCGGCGACGGTCCCTATTTTTACTGGCCAATCATCGGTCCGCGGACGACCCGCGACACGGCAGGCTGGTTGGTGGATAATTTCTATGACCCGGTATGGCGGGTCGATAACATCCCATTACGTAACAGTCTGGCAGGGGTACGCTTCATCGACGCGCGCGCCGGTCTGTTGCCAAGCGACAAAGTGGTGGATGAAGCCGCTTTCGACAAATACAACTACATTCGCGATGCTTATCTGCAACACCGGCGCAATGTGATCTTCGATGGTAACCCGCCACGGGAACGAATTGACGAGTAAGGCGGCAGCTTTTTTGGTAAGTCAACGCGCGAATCATCCCCTCACCGTTGCTGGAGAAGGCCGGGGGCGATGGCTACGGACAGGGTGATCATGCTGCGGGGTTGTTGCAATAAACCCTGTTCAGGTAGTCAAGCGAAGGATTTTGTCAGCCGGATGTCCGGGTAGCACGTTAGTAGCAGGCCTTTTCTCCTCCTTATAGGAAAAGCAGATGAAGTCATTACTCGCTTTGTTTTTTGGTTTTCTGTTCATGGCCAACGCAGTGCTCGCGCAGGATCGTGGTCCGGATGCGCTGGTCAGGCAGATCACCGAAGACGTATTGGCCATCGTACGCCAGGACAGGGACATCCAGAGTGGCAACACGCGTAAAGCTATTGAACTGGTTGAAAACAAGGTCTTGCCATCGTTCAATTTTCAGCGCATGACCTCGCTGGCGGTTGGACGCGAATGGAACAAAGCCAACGCCGAACAGAAAAAACGGCTGGCCGACGAATTCAAGACCTTGCTCGTGCGCACGTATTCGAACGCCTTGACTTCGTACAAGAATCAGACCGTCTCCTACAAACCGACGCGTTTCCAGCCGAGCGATAGCGATGTCGTGGTGAAGACCGAAATCATCCAGCCGGGCAACAGGCCGGTGCAGCTTGACTACACTCTGGAAAAGCAGGCCGACAGCTGGAAGGTTTACGACGTCTCCGTCGCCGGTGTCAGCCTGGTGACCAATTACCGCGAAACCTTCAGTCAGGAAGCGCGGGCCAACGGTATCGACGGACTGATCCAGATGCTGGTCAATCGCAACAAACAGCTCGAAGCGAAAAAATGATCGAACGAAGTGACAACAGGCTGCGCGTCACGGCGCCCATGACCATCGCCAATGCCCGCGCCCTGCTCGACGCAGGGCGTGGTCTTTTACAGTCAGCCAGCTCGTCACCGGTGACGACACTGATCGATCTGGTGGCCGTCGAGGAGGTCGACTCGTCGGCACTTGGTGTCATTCTGGCCTGGCTGCGTAGCGCGGCAGAAAAAAACTTGTCCTTGCGTTTGGTTGATCCGCCTGCCAGCCTGCTCAGCCTGGCCAAGCTCTACGGGGTCGCCGAATTGCTTCCCCTGTCCTGAATCGCGGCCCGCGCGTCGGGCATCCAGCAATGCATTCTGCCGTCTCGATAGAGAAAGTCCACAAACGCTTTGGCGCCTTGCTGGCACTCGATGCGGTTTCATTACGCATCGAAGCCGGCGAGTTTTTCGGTCTGCTCGGTCCGAACGGTGCCGGCAAAACCACGCTGAACTCCTGTCTGGCGGGCCTGGTCCGCCCCGACGGCGGGCGTGTGCTCGTGCAGGGCCACGACGTGGTCGATGATTACCGGGCAGCTCGGCGTCTGCTCGGCGTCGTGCCGCAGGAACTGGTTTTCGATCCTTTCTTCTCGGTACGCGAAACGCTGCGCATTCAGTCCGGGTATTTCGGCATCCGTTACAACGACGACTGGATCGACGAAATCCTCGCCAATCTCGACCTGACCAGCAAGGCCGATACCAATATGCGCCGCTTGTCCGGGGGCATGAAACGCCGGGTACTGGTCGCACAGGCACTGGTGCATAAACCGCCGGTAATCGTTCTCGACGAACCGACCGCCGGCGTGGACGTCGAATTACGGCAAGGATTGTGGCAATTCATCCGCCGCTTGAATCGCGACGGTCATACGGTCATTCTCACCACCCACTATCTCGAAGAAGCCGAGACCTTGTGTGGGCGGATCGCCATGCTCAAACAAGGCCGGGTCGTCGCGCTCGATACGACCAGCAATCTGCTGGCGCGTTTTTCGGGACAAATTCTGCGTCTGCACCTGCCCGACACCGAAAAGTTGCCCTCGAGCTTGCGGCAAAGGGCAACGGTCGATGGACAGACGTGCAGTTTTCCGCTGACCAATGCGCTCGAAATGGAGCCCATTCTGGCCGCACTACGAACCGCCGCCTGCCCGATCGACGACCTGCGACTGACGCAAACCGACCTGGAGGACGTTTTTCTCGGCGTGATGCAGGCCGCCGGCAACGCGCCGGAGGCCAGACAGTGAGTATCGGCTTCGTGACCCTGCTGTACAAGGAAGTGCTCCGTTTCTGGAAAGTGAGTTTCCAAACCGTCGCCGCACCGGTACTGACCGCCCTGCTCTACCTGATGATTTTTTCGCACGTACTCGAAACCCAGATACGCGTCCATGGGATCGTCTACACCGCGTTCCTGATACCCGGTCTGGTGATGATGTCCGCTTTGCAGAACGCTTTCGCCAACAGCTCATCGAGCCTGATTCAATCGAAAGTGACCGGTAGCGTCGTTTTTGTTCTCTTGCCGCCGATTTCGTATGGCGAATTTTTTCTCGCTTACGTCGTGGCAGCGATGCTGCGCGGGCTGATGGTCGGCATCGGTGTGCTGTTGGTCACCTGCTGGTTCGCCGTACCGACATTTGTCGCACCGGGCTGGATCCTG
>CAYRXO010000283.1:0-3090 GCA_964428215.1 uncultured Candidatus Accumulibacter sp.
TTGACATAGGTCACCAGGGTGTGATGGCGTACTTTGCTGTCCGATGGCGCTTGCCAGCAAAGGGTGATACGCACCTGATTGCTGTTGGCCGGGGTGACGACGATTTGCTGCATGCCGCTTGCTGAACCGGGAAGCGTGTTCTGCACCTTTGTTAGCCAGCTGGTAACGAGACCTTGCGTCGAGGTTGAACCGGAATAGGCACACAACGTCCCACCGGGCTGATGCTGATAATTGTTCAGCGTGTCGCTATTGACGACCGCCGTCAGGCGGCCGTTGACCGTTTGCTGGGGGCGGTCGACGCTCGACCAGATGGTACTGGCAAGCTGTTCGGCAAGATTCATCGCTTCGGTGCGATACTCGGCATCGCCTTGTACCCGAACCGCCGAAGTGCTCATCGCGACCAGCGACAGGACACCGAGCGAAAAAATCAGTATGCCGATCAATGCTTCGAGCAGCACCACCCCCGATTGAGACGCTGGCATGCATTTCATAAGCTACAGGACCTCGTATCGCTGCTGCCGGTGACGCTGGGGTCGCAGATACGCGCCTTGCCGCCGGTGGTCAGGGTAATGCGCAGACAACGGACCGTACCGTCATCCGCGACACAACTGCCAGCACCCGGGTTGCCGAAATTGAAGGTGGCGGCCGTGGCGCCGCCGAAAGGAGAAAAAAGCACGCTGTCCGTGCCACCGCTGTCGATCACCACCGGTGTCGAAGATCCGCTGTTGCGCAGTCCGCCGCCTTCGGCCCCGGTCTTGCCGGCTACCCACCAGCAGGCGTTGCCCTGATCGCCGCCGGCGTTGGCGGTACACCCGGCCGCCGGTCGAGTGCGGATCAGCCAGTTGTAGCCATTGGCAACGGCGCCGACCTGATTGGCAGCGTAACGACCCGGATTGTTCGTATCCTGAACGACGGGAAAGTTGGCGTCTGTGCCGTTGTCCGGGACGGGCGACTCGTTGGTGAGAAGAAATTCGACCGTCGAGTTGAGGCGGATCGCTTCCGCGCGGGCGGTCTGTAGCCCGGCGAGGAAACTTTCGGCGGAAATGCGCACGCGTACGTTGTTCAGGTAATTGTTGAATGCCGGGACGCCCAAGGAAAGCAGTACGCCGAGAATGGCCATGATCACCAGGACTTCGATCAAGGTGAAACCTTGTCGCCGATTGCGCATTGCTCAACAGCCCCCGGTCTTGTTGAGCACGAAACAAGTGGCGCCGGTTCCCGCCCAGCCACTGGGAACGGCAACGGTGCTTTTGCCGAGTGGCGTGATGCGGTACTGGAAGCCTGTCATGCTGCTGATACCCGTTGCATCGACTTGGTAGGTCGTCGCGTTCAAATTGGAGCAACTGAACTGGAAGTAATTGGTATCGGCCGGTTTTGGAGCCATCGAGGTCGCCGTGCAGGCGGCGGCATAACTGCGCGCATCGAGAAATTGTTGTTCCATGCGCACCT
Organism: uncultured Candidatus Accumulibacter sp.; assembly: GCA_964428215.1. Classification (GTDB taxonomy): domain Bacteria; phylum Pseudomonadota; class Gammaproteobacteria; order Burkholderiales; family Rhodocyclaceae; genus Accumulibacter. Next base: position 1,450 of record CAYRXO010000283.1, read on the forward strand.
GCAGGTTCGACAAGGCGGTCACTGCTTCGGTGATGCGGCCGCGAGTCAGGTAGTCGGTGTAATTGGGAACGGCAATGGCCAGCAGCCCCCCGAGTATGGCGATGACGATCATCAGTTCGATGAGAGTGAAACCGGTTTGTCGACGCATGGGAGCTCCTTTTTTCACTCTGCATTCAAGCAGACGTCTGACGCGACTGTCCATGGTGGATCGACCGGCGGTCGGTTTGATGGCGCAGACGGCGCTGGCGGGTAACGAGCCTGCTGACGATCCGTGAATCGGAATCGACTGTTGTGGTCGGTGCCACGTCGTCAGGGAAGAATCGGTGATCTGACGACGGTCGCCTGACGCTTCATCCCGGGTAGCCATTTATTCAGAGCGTCCTTACACTGGCGACCATTGACCCGTCGTGGAGTCTGTCGATGTCCGAACAAACCGCCCAGCCGATACCGCTGACTGGCCGCGATCTGGAGGTGATCACGCTGATCGGCTTTGCGCATGGGATCTCGCACTTTTTTCATTTGCTCCTGCCGACGCTCTTTCCGTGGCTGATGGCGGAATTCGCGCTTGGTTTCACGCGCATCGGTGTGACGATGAGCGTTTTTTTCACCGTTTCGGCGCTGGGCCAGGCCGGCGCGGGTTTTCTCGTCGACCGTTTCGGTGCGCTACGGGCGCTCTTCGCCGGAGTGGTCTGTTTTCTGCTTGCGGCGATCGCTTTGTCGTTGGTCGACGGCTATGCCGGTTTGCTGTTCGTCGCCGTGCTGGCCGGCTTGGGCAACAGCGTTTTCCATCCCGCCGATTTTACCGTCCTCAACCGCCACGTTTCGTCGGTGCGGCTGGGTCATGCTTTTTCGATGCACGGTTTGTCCGGCAATCTCGGTTGGGCGCTGGCGCCGCTGCTGATGACGGGTGTCGCCACGCTTGCCGGTTGGCGCATGGCGGCGCTGGCAGCGGCAGGATTGGCGCTGTTGACGCTGGCTTTGCTCGGCTGGCGGCGACGGACCTTGCGCGATCCGCAGACTGAAGCGAGCGGTGCGGCGACGACGGCCGATGCAGGCGCTCCCTTTGCTTTTTTGCGCACAAGCGCCGTGTGGTGGTGTTTCGCCTTTTTTCTGCTCATCACCACTGCGTTTGGCGGCATCCAGAATTTCGCCACGCCGATCCTGCAGTCGCTGCACGGCTTGTCGCTCGCGGCCGGCGCGGCATCGTTGTCCGCGTATCTGACAGGTGGTGCTGCCGGCATACTGGTCGGCGGTTTTCTGGCCCAGAATGGTGCTCACGACCGTTTGATCGCCATGGCGCTGACCATTGCCGCGCTGCTGGCGCTCGGCTTGGCGACCTTGCCCTTGCCGCCCTGGTTGGTGCCGGCGCTGATGACCGGCATCGGCTTCTGCACGGGTCTGGCCGGTCCGTCGCGCGATCTGCTGGTGCGCCGGGCGGCGACGTCGCGTTTCGGTCAGGCCGCTTACGGACGAGTGTATGGCTTCGTCTATTCCGGCCTCGATACCGGTCTGGCGCTGGCGCCGCTGGTGTTCGGCGGCTTGATGGACCAGGGACGTTACGCTGCCGTGTTGATCGGCATTGCGGTTCTGCAATCTCTGGCGATACTGACTGCCTTACGCGTTGGCGGTGCTACCCGAGCG
>CAYRXO010000284.1:0-3081 GCA_964428215.1 uncultured Candidatus Accumulibacter sp.
CAGTCACATCACCGGCTGCATTCAGGTTCCACCCGATACGGAAGTACCCGTGGTTATCTCCAGCCGGGTTATCGATGTGGAACACGATCAGTTCCAGGTTCCCGTCGCCATTCAGGTCGGCAACGACGATTCCACCCCCTTGATTTTCCGAGCCGAACCAGCCAGGAATGACTTTGATGCCAGACCATCCCCCAGTAACGTCTCCCGCGGAATTCAAATTCCATCCGATCCGGTAATACCCGTGGTTTTCACCACCCGGATTGTCGATATGGTAAACGATCAAATCCTGCGACCCGTTTCTGTTGATATCGGCCAAGGCCACTCCGGCGCCCTGGTTTTCGGCGCCAAACCAGCCGGGAACGGCTTTGACCGGAGACCAGCCACCAACCGGGTCGCCAGCGCTATTGAGATTCCAGCCGATCCGGTAATAACCATGGTTCTCACCGCCCGGATTGTCGATATGGAATACCAGCAAATCTACCGTTCCGTTACCATTGATGTCAGCCAGAGCCACACCTGCGCCTTGATCTTCTGCGCCAAACCAGCCGGGAACCGCTTTGACCGGAGACCAGGATTGTGCATTTCCGGAGTTATCCACATTCCAGCCGATCCGGTAATAACCATGGTTCTCACCGCCTGGGTTGTCGATATGGAACACCAACAGATCCTGTCGGCCATTTCTCGATATATCGGCAACGGCAATATCGCCTTCCTGATCTTCTGCGCCAAACCAGCCGGGAATCAGGCGCGGAGAATCCCAACGTAACAGCGCGGTTTGGACCGCCTTGAGTGCATTGATCCGGCCGAATCCGGTAAAATTATCGAACCCTTGCTGACCCAGATCATCCGTAGACGCCCGCAATATCGCCTCGACTTCAGTGCCTCGCAGATTGGGATTGACTGAAAAGATCAATGCCGCCACACCTGCCACATGCGGTGTGGCAGCGGAAGTGCCATTAAACGTGGTGACATAATCACCACCATGATTGTAGCCACGAGTACCGCTGATATCCGTGGTCGTGATATGCACGCCCGGAGCGCTGACATCCACTTCGGGTCCGTAGTTGCTTCCCCACCAGTTCTCGCCGTCTCTACTCGTTGGGCTCTTGCGTTCTCCCCATTCATTGCACGCTGCAACGGTGATCACTTCCGGCAGGTTGCCTGGATACGAAACGGCGCCGTTATTGTTGCCTGCCGCGAAACAAACTACGCAGCCAAGTCCGCCTCGACCAGCGGTTCTCGCATTGCGGATAGCGTTCGTAATCGCGGTCGATGGGGAGCCGCCTCCCCAGCTATTACTTAACACGTCGGCGCCTCGCGCGACTGCGGTATTGATTCCGTCGGCAATCTGGGCGTCGTTCGTCACCCAGTTACCACCAGCGCCATAAGCGATCCGAACACCCATAATGCGGCAATTCGGCGCTACACCACTGACCCCGGCGCCATTACCGCTCGCCGCGGCCGCAATTCCGGCACACGCGGTTCCATGCGCATCGTCATTGCTGGGATTCGGATCATTGATGCGTCTTACTGCATCGTAACCCGTAACCAATTTACCGGGAATATTGAGATCCGGATGCGTGTAATCGACACCTTCGTCGATGACGGCAATCGTGATCGTAGCTGCGCCACGGCTGATATCCCAGGCGTTGACCGCATGTATGTCCTGACCAACGACGCCTCCCCCTTGACCGGTATTTCGTAGAGCCCATTGCTGAGGGAACAGGGGATCATTCGGGACGAAAGCCGGTTTGAGCAAACGGACAAAATTCGGCTGTGAATAGATGGTCAGTCCACTATCGTGATAACGATTCGCCATTGCCATGGCATCGCTGCCGGCGCCCGGTTGCACGGCCAATACAAAAGCGTTTCGTTCCCATTGCGATTCGGTGACTATTCTAACCTTGTTCTGGGCGTTGAACTGGTCGATCTGGCTTCTGCTTACTTCAGGTTTGAACTGGACATTGAATTCCTCGGTAATAATCATTGCGGCGCTGTCTCCCGCGGTGAAGACCTTCAGTTCGTCAGTGTCGGACGGAAGTGAAACGGCCGCCGATCTTGTCGCATGTTCACTGATTTCATACAGAATTATCCCATTGCCCAAATCCAGCCCCGTTGACTGCGGAGAAGTTGAACCGACAGCGGCCGCTATATTTCTGCGGGCATCCCGGTGTTCCGGATTGGCTAAACGTACTGCGCGATGTGTTGGCGAGACCTGAAGAGCAATTTTCTTTCCCTCATGCCAGTAATATTCAGACATTATTTATCTCCAATATTAAAAATCGATGTGTTAAACACATGCCACTATTAAAAAACGCCAACTTTGACATCCGTCAGAACGATGTAAATCTCGGCATGTCAGATTTTTGTTGATGACATTCATTTGGGACCGTAATGTATATGATATACCGGAGAGAAAGCTGCAGTCGGTCAGAATAATTACAAATTATTGTATATTCGCGATATTTCTCAGGTGAGCCAAATGTATTGTCGATGGAATTATCGATAACATCGCCAATGGTTGCAGTAAATTATTAACAGGATCAATGTGATATTTTTCACTGCTGAATCAAATATTTTGTTGAATAGGCCTGCGCGTGCTGAAAATATGAATGTTCTGCCAAATCAACGAGATCGGCAGACAAAATGCGCTCGACGCGTCGGATCGATGCGTTGAGAGAGATTGTGAACCGTAGCATCATGACCCTGGCACGCTTTGGCCGCTCGCATTCGATGGAATTCGGTACTCGAAGCGGACTGGCTTCTGCGCTGAACGGCCGCCGCCAGCTTCAGTGCTTGTGTCGCCCGATTGGCGGTACGCCCATTTACCGCAGCAAGCCGCTTGCTGCTGGAAATCCTGCTGCCGGAGTTATCCGGCTCTCGGGCGGGAACGCCGCATTGCACAATCGCTTCCCACCAGCGCGGCATTTCGCCTTGTCGAATTTGCATGCCCGACGTGAATTGCCCGGTTCTGATCCGGAACCGTTCCGAAGCGGCGGATCGGCGACTCGACGAGCAACCTGACGCTAGGGAAACGCAGATTTATTCCCGCCAGCCCCCACACTTAATATGACAATGTTA
>CAYRXO010000285.1:0-3050 GCA_964428215.1 uncultured Candidatus Accumulibacter sp.
CCGGCAAAGCACCGCAATACGAGCCGGCTACGAATTTACAGGAACGATGTGGCACCAACAAGGCGAGCTGATTTTCGCCATCGGCAGGGCTTGCCTCGTCGGAAAACTTATAAATCCAGCTTATGGAAAAGCTAAGCCTGTCACAACGCGACAGCCCTGTCGCCGATATATGGTCGACAAATCGCCGGTTCGGGTCGGCACAAGACAAGAAAAACATTTCGCATCAGTCCGGTTTATTGAGGGCCGCCGATGCGCTCAGCAAAGCATTAAAAACCACATAAATCAGCAAAACAAGAAATATTGTCCGAGCAAAGCAGATGAGAATTATGACTTATATACTTTAGCGCATGCCGATGAAATATTTTTTATTTCTTGGGGACTTGGGTTGACAGCGGCTGTCGTGCATACTTCGTAGTACCATGTACAGTTACGCGCATGAGCGGTAACTCCAGCTCGAGTACGATGTCTTAAGGAAGGTTGATGTTTTTTTCTAGTTTGACAGAACTGACGATAAGCCAGGGCTATAAGCGTTTTTTCAAAGTGGTTCCGGCGCTTTCTGACGAACTGCGAGCCGAAAATTTTCGTATCCGTCACGAAGTGTATTGCCGTGAACTCAATTACGAATCCCTGCAGTCTAACGGCCTGGAAACCGATGCCTATGATGCGCGTTCTCTGCATTGCCTGGTTCAGTCGGCGGCTTCCGGGCAGTATGTCGGTTGCGCGCGCCTGGTGTTGGTCGACCTTGCCGATCCACAGCAATCGCTACTGCCGGTCGAAGTCAGTTGCGCGAAAACCCTGGACCGATCAATTGTCGATCCATTGAGCATCGATCGGTCGTGCATCGCCGAGATTTCCCGCTTGGCGGTGGTGGGCAGTTATCGTCGTCGCAAAACCGATCACGGTCCACTTTCGATTGCTGAAGAGGATTTTGGCACGGAAAAACAGCCGCGCCAGCCTTATCTGGCTTTGGCAGTCTACCTCTGTCTGATTGCCATGGCCCGTCATTACGGAATCAGCACGCTGTTCATCCTGACCGAGAGGCGACTGGCGGCGAACCTTTCACGGCTTGGAGTCAACATCAGACAGATCGGTGGCGCCGTCGAACATCGTGGCGAACGCATTCCATCAATGCTGGTCGTTGATGAGATCATCGGCGGAATGAATTTTCTGATACGCGCAGTGTTTGAAGTCGTCTCGCGGGAGGTCCGGGACGGCTTGCTGGCTGCCGGTCAACATGCCATCCGAGCGGGTCATCGCCCATTTTCCGGATAGAACGTCTAGACATGCTTCACTTTGCCTCACTGTCTGTCGCCCGGAAAATATCGCCTGCTTATCAATACCATGCCGCATAGTTTGTCAGAATCGATTCGCGAGGCCATTGAAGCTGCACGTACGCCTTCGCCGCCACAAATCGTTCTCCGTCTGCTGCGGATGGTCGACGACGATCAGTCGAGTACCGCCGAAATCGCTCAGCTGATCGAACTGGACCCGGGGTTGTGTGCCCGTTTTTTGGCGGCGACCAATGCGCCTGCCGTGCGCCGCGGCCGACCGTTGCGCAATATTGAAAGTTGCCTGCGCGCTTTGGGTAGCCGTCAGGTTCGCGTCATTGCGACCTGCTTGGCGGTGCAAGTTTTGATTGACGAACGCATCTCACCTCAAGTTGTCGATCTCTCCGCTTTCTGGCTGCATTCACTGCTCGTTGCCGAGCTTTCGCGCGGCGTTGCCCTGGCGACTTCTTACCCACAACCTGACGATGCTTACCTGGCCGGACTGCTGCACGACGTCGGGCAGTTACTGCTCATATCGGCGCTTGGCGAACCTTATTTACAACTGCTGGCCGGCTGCACGGATGAAGCGGCATTGCCAGACCAGGAGCGCAGGGATTTTGGTGCAAATCATGGCGAAGTGGGCACCGCCTTGGCCGATAGCTGGCAGATCGATTCGCCCTTTGCCGATGGTATTCTCTACCATCATCTGCCAGCCGGTGAAATCGTCGGGGCCACCATTTTGCCGCAAATCGTCTGGTTGGCGCATGCCCTGACCTGCATCGACGAGATCCCGGATATGCTGGTCAGCGTCGCCATGCACATGTTCCCCGAGATCGACAGACAACGCTTGCAGTCTTTGCGAACAGAAGCCGAGCAGCGTACCCGACAGTCGGCCAATACGCTTGGCTTCCATGCCGCTGACGGTGACGAGGCTGTTGGAGCAGCCGGTTTGCCACGCTTGCGCGACAAGCGGCAACGCAGCGAGCAGGATCCGCATGCGCAACTCGCCATGCTGGTCGGCAACAAGGCGCTGTTGCAAACCTTGCAACAGGATCTGCTGTCATTCGAAGGACATCAGGAGTTACTTCTCGCCTTGCGTGAGACTGCGCGATTGCTTTTTGATTTGCCCCGCATCGCATTTCTGCTCGGTGATCCGGTGACCGGTCAGCTGAGCGGTCAAGGTATCGCCGGACAAGCGCCAATTTTTTCCCAGACGCACAATTTTGCCGACCCGAAAAGCAGTTTGCTGATCATGGCAGCGTCCAGCCAGCAGATTTGCGCCAGTTTTGACCCGCAAACAGCCGTTCATTCGCTGAAAGACCAGCAGTTTGCCAGAGCTTTTGCCAGTGCCGGAGTGTTATGCATTCCGATGCTCAGCGGGAGTCGCACCGTCGGCGTCATCGTTGCCGGAGTGAGCGCCAGCCATTACCGGCGTTTGGCGCATTGCCTGTCGATTCTGGCCAATTTTGGTCGTATCGCTGGCAGTTGCGTGGAAGTGCGTCATCTGGCGCAAAGTATCCGCGTGCAGAGTGAAACGGCGGCCGCTTTGCGCTTTACCCGTCAGGCGCGCCGCATCATTCACGAAGCCGGCAATCCTCTGACAATCATCAAAGGTTATCTGCGCCTGCTTGACGGCAAATTGCCCCCTGAAGCCGAAGTGCGCCACGAAGTGGCAGTATTGGGCGAAGAAATCGAACGTGTTTCGTCGATCATTCAGCGGATGAGTGATGTGCCCCAGGAAGAGATCGAGGATGCCAGCCTGGATATCTGTGATCAGCTGCG
>CAYRXO010000286.1:0-3029 GCA_964428215.1 uncultured Candidatus Accumulibacter sp.
GACAAACCCAGCCGTCGCGACTGTCGGCGACCGACAGTGGCAGCCAGGGTGAGTAAATGGCGATCAGCTCGTCGGCCTGGTCGACGAGAATCCCGGACAGGGCCAGCGCACCGCCCGGGCGCAAGTGGCCGCAGATTGCCGGTGCGAGGACTTTCAGCGGATTGGCGAGAATGTTGGCGACAAGCACGTCGAATTGTCCGGACAGGCGCTGCGCCGAGTCAAGAAAAAGGGCGTCGACGCCATTCTGCTCGGCGTTGCGGCGTGATGCGTCGACGGCTTGCGGGTCGATATCGACGCCGAGAACGCTTGCCGCGCCCAGTCTGGCCGCGGCGATGGCCAGTATTCCCGAGCCGCAGCCATAATCGAGCAGCGATTTGCCGGCCAGCAGTGTCCGTTCCAGCCATTCGAGGCACAGCCGCGTCGTCGGGTGAGAGCCGGTGCCAAAGGCCATTCCCGGGTCGAGGACCAGGGTCAGTGCCGCTGGGTCCGGTGACTGATGCCACGAAGGAACGATCCACAAGCGATCGGAAATACGGATCGGCTCGAACTGCGACTGGGTGAGTTGTACCCAATCCTGTTCGGCGACCGTTTCCAGTCGGAACGGTGGGACGGTCGGCAAACCGATCGATTGGGAGCAAGCGGCGACCACTTTGTCTACCCGGGTATCGGCAGCCAGCAGAGCGACCACGCGCGAATGTTGCCAGCCAGGCGAGGTTGGCGATCCCGGTTCGCCGAATTGAGGTGTTTCCTGCGCTGTGCCGGCGTCGGCGTCTTCGATGCACGCCGACAGGGCGCCGTGCGCCAGAAAAGCGTCGGCCAGCGCTTCGGCGTGCCGGCAGTCGGTGTCGATGCTGATCGAGAGCCAGGACATGGGAGAAAAGCAGCTCAGCCGCCTTTATTGACTTCGTCTTTGGCGGCCAGCCGGTGCGCAAGGTAATGGATGCTGGTGCCTCCTTCCATGAAACGGGCGTCGTGCATCAGCTCCTGATGCAGGGGAATATTGGTCTTGATGCCTTCGATACTCATCTCGGACAGCGCGGTCCGCATGCGCCGGATGGCCTGCTCGCGGCTGTCACCGTAGGCGATGACTTTGGCGACCATCGAGTCGTAATGCGAAGGGATGGTATAGCCTTGATAGATGTGCGAATCGACGCGGATTCCCGGTCCGCCGGGCGGATGGTAGAAGCTGATTTTGCCCGGCGACGGGACGAAGGTGAAAGGATCTTCGGCGTTGATCCGGCACTCGATGGCGTGACCGTTGAAAACCAGGTCGCGCTGCCGGAAACGCAGCTTTTCGCCGGCGGCAATACGAATCTGCTCGACGACCAGGTCGATGCCGGTAATCTGCTCGGTCACCGGATGTTCAACCTGGATGCGCGTATTCATTTCGATGAAGTAGAAGTCGCCGTTTTCGTAGAGGAATTCGAAAGTGCCGGCGCCGCGGTAATTGATCCGCCGACAGGCTTCGGCGCAGCGTTCGCCGATACGCACGATATGCCGGGCAGCAATTCCCGGGGCAGGGGCCTCCTCGATGATTTTCTGATGCCGGCGCTGCATCGAGCAATCGCGTTCGCGCAGATAGACGGCGTTACGGAAGCTGTCGGCCAGCACCTGAATTTCGATATGCCTTGGATTTTCGAGGAATTTCTCCAGGTAGACGTTCGGGTTGCCAAAGAAATTTTGCGCTTCGGTGCGCGTCATCGCCACGGCATTGATCAGCGCTGCCTCGGTGTGCACCACGCGCATGCCGCGGCCGCCGCCACCGCCGGCCGCCTTGATGATCACCGGATAGCCGATCGTTTTGGCGGTGAGGGCGATTTCCTTTGCATCTTCGGACAAAGCGCCTTCCGAACCCGGAACACAGGGTACGCCAGCGGCGCGCATCGCTTCCTTGGCCGAGACCTTGTCGCCCATCAGGCGGATGGTTTCCGGACGCGGGCCGATAAACACGAATCCCGACGATTCGACGCGTTCGGCGAAGTCGGCATTCTCGGACAAAAAGCCGTAGCCGGGATGTATCGCTTCCGCGTCGGTCACCTCGGCCGCGGAAATGATCGCCGGCACGTTGAGATAACTCAGTGCCGAAGGTGCCGGGCCGATACAGACCGACTCGTCGGCGAGACGGACATATTTGGCGTCGCGGTCCGCTTCCGAATGCACGACGACGGTCTTGATGCCCAGTTCTCGGCAGGCACGCTGAATGCGCAGGGCGATTTCGCCGCGGTTGGCGATGAGAATTTTCCCGAACATGGGGGTCAGGTTCTCCTGGTGCGGCCGGTCGACACGGTGACAGGCGCGATTCGCCGGCCGCAATGCTGACGGGCCGGGAGAAAAGTAACGTAGGACATGGCTGGCCGGCGTTGGCGTTGAACAGGCAAGCGCTGCCGCTCAGCCGATGACGAACAATGGCTCACCGTATTCGACCGGCTGGCCGTTTTCGACCAGGATGGCCTTGATCGTTCCGGCGATTTCGGCGTCGAGGTTGTTCAGCAGTTTCATTGCCTCGATGATGCACAGCGTATCGCTGACCTTGACGACGCTGCCGACCTGGACAAACGGCTCTGCACCGGGGTTGGCGGCGCGGTAGAAAGTGCCGACCATCGGCGCTTTGATGACTTCGCCTTCGGGTAGCTCAGCCGTCGCCGCCGATTGGGGCAGCGCTGGATTGGCGTTAGCGGTGGTGACGGAGGGAGGCGGTGCCGCAGGAACCATGAAAGCATGTTGTGCAGCCGGAGCAGCGTACTTGACGATGCGGACTTTTTCTTCGGCGTCGTTGATTTCGAGTTCAGTGATACTCGACTCCTCGACCATTTCGATCAGTTTTTTCAGCTTTCGCAAATCCATGAGCGCTCTCCGGATGGGTGTTGCCGTAGCGTAGTGTAGACGTGGCTGTCTGGCAGGTCAGCCGCTCGTCCCGTATTGTTCAAGTAAAAACGAGAAAGTCGCCAGGCGACTCGGAAGTCTGTCCTCGCCTCTTGTGGGCATAAGCGCTAACTTTAATATTCATGACATCATCGTCTCACATTGAT
>CAYRXO010000287.1:0-3021 GCA_964428215.1 uncultured Candidatus Accumulibacter sp.
CTCCTTCTTGCTGACATGTTATGCCTCACACACAAAATTGCGGACAGGCTCAGCCACACCGGAAAAATCAGCCCTGCATGCCGAGTTTTGCAAGAGGCTCATGCGAAATGGAATTAGTCGACCGTCCGCAAACCCGATCCACTCGAACCGAAGACAGCCGATTGCACGCCATGCTGACAAGCGGTTAAAGAATTCAATGCGCTTTCCGTTATCTACCGTAGGCAACAATTCATTCCTTGCGGACGCGCGTAAGGAGAATGTTGACGACGCGCACCGATCGGTAGGAAAAATCAAAAATTTGCCATGAATGCGCTTCCGGCAACCCAGGGCTAACTGGCTTGACCTGCGCTATTTTCAGGATGACTGACAACGGGCATTGCCCATGAACAGAGCGACCAACATATTTTTTAAAGGATATTGAATGCTCAACTTCTCGAAATTGAAGCTATCGACCCGCTTGATCCTCATGCTGGTCGCCGTGCTCATCGGGCTGATCTTCATCGCTTCGGTGTCGCTTTACCAACTCAAGGCGTCGATGCTCGAAGAGCGCAAGGAAAAGATCAAAAACGTTACCGAAATTGCGGTTTCGGTCGTCACCCATCACTACAACCTGTTCAAAGCCGGGCAATTTTCTGAAAGCGAGGCCAAAGAAGCCGCAAAAAACGCGCTTAGAATCGCCCGCTACGGGGCCGGTAAAGATTATTTTTATATTTACGACCGGGAAGGTATCAATTTGATGCATCCGATCCGCCCCGAGTTTGAAGGAACGAACAAACGCGATCTCAAGGACTCTCGAGGTCAATTCGTTAACCGGGGCATTCTAGAGGTGGCGCAGAACCCTAACGGCGGCTACGTGGAATTTTATTTCGTCAAACCAGGGCAGGAGCAGCAGGGAGACTCGTTAAAACTGGCCTATGCGAAGACTTTCGAACCGTGGGGATTTGTCATCGGCACCGGGGTTTATCTTGACGATGTGGAACAGTCTTTCCGGAAAAGCGCTTGGCTTCTCGGGAGTATCGGCTTGCTGGCCATCGCTTTGGTCGCCGTGCTTTCCTGGCTGGTCAGCCGAAGCATCCTGCGGCAACTGGGAGGTGAACCTGAATCCGCAGCCCGCATCATGCGTCAAGTCGCCGATGGCGATCTGAGTCCTCGTGTCACCAACGCAACCGACGACAGCCTGCTTGGCGCCTTGGGTCATATGGTCACCTCCTTGCGCAATCTGGTAAGCAACATCCACGACAGCGCCGATAGCGTGGTGAGAAACGCTCAGCAGATCAATGCCGCATCCGCAAGCGTGGTGAGCGCAGCAGAACGGCAAACGTTGTCGACGACAGCGATGGCCTCGGCAATCGAACAGTTGACCGCCAGTTCCGGACACATCTCGGACAGTGCGAGGGAGGCGGAAAAAGACTCCGAATCGACCATGTCCTTGGCCAGCGGCGGCGTTGCTCATGTCAATCAAACGTCTGAGGTCATTCAGAAGATCTCGACAACGGTCTCGGAGGCCTCCGTGCGGATTCACGCGCTCGACGAAAGGGCGCGGCAGGTGTCCTCGATCGCCAATGTCATCAAAGACATCGCCGGGCAAACCAATTTGCTGGCGTTGAACGCAGCGATTGAAGCGGCCCGGGCCGGCGAGCAGGGACGAGGCTTTGCCGTGGTTGCCGATGAGGTGCGCAAACTGGCCGAGAGAACTTCCCTGGCAACCACCGAAATTGAGCAGATCATCATGGGTATCCAGGGAGATACCGTCAGCGCTGTCGAGTCGATGAATTCGGCCCTGCCGGAGGTAGCGCAAGGCGTGCAGCTAACCGGCGGGACGGCTGATTCACTGCGTACCATCGAAAACAGCACTCGTCGCATTCTGTCCCGGATTGGTGAAGTGGCCCACGCAACGCATGAGCAAAGCGAAGCCAGCGTGGCGATTTCCCAGCAAGTGCAGCAAATCGCGACAATGGTCGAAGAAACGACCGGTATCATCCGCAGTTCGTCGGAGGCATCGAGTCAATTGAAAACGATTGCCGAGAATCTAAAGCGCCAGGTCGAAAAATTTAGGTTGCAAGAGAGTATGTCGTTTTGAGCGGCAGCCGTTCTAGTTCTGAACTCCTGGGTCAAGACCTTCGCACAACCCCGTCTGTATTCGCTCCGTGCCCTCGCATGACCGCCCATTAGCCTTTTCAAGCTCAAAACTGCCCCATTTGGGCGCGAATTTCTCCTCCAGAGACCCTGGAGGGTGGACCTTGGGGCCGTTTTGACGCGCTCAGGGCGCACCTGTCCCAGCAAGCGGCATTCGACTGCGCTGCCCGATGCGCTTTGAGCAGGTTCATGTCCAGCGCAGCCCACACCCTCTGTGCTGGCGTTTTGGCCACGCCAAAGTACCCTGACCCTGGCGAGCTTGAACTGGCGCTTACTCGTACCAAACGCCTGTTCGAGCTTGTCGGGAATCGTACCAATGCAACCGGCACATCGCGTCGTCTGACACTGTCGGTGCTTGCGCCAACGAACCTCTATTTCAACTTCCCCTGCCCTCTAGCGGGGCTAGCTCAAGCTGCGTCAAGAGGCGGGTACGCAGATTTTTCTCTTACATCTACATCGCTGACTTGCCCTGTCGAGCGGCATCACGCAATCCGGACTAAATAATATTTAGCAAAGCGCCACGCCACAGCCCCCTACGGTGCTCGGTTGTACCCCAACGGCACGAGCAACCTCCGCGTTATGCTGGCCTTAGAAACAGCCCGGCGCCATCCCCCCGTTCAAGCAAGTGAACTTCCTCAACCGCGACATCGGCTCCAACTCTGCTTTCACTTCCTCCGTAAAGGAGAGGCCCTCCGCGACTCGTCCCATGATTCCCAGGGCGATTCAGGAGAATATTTGCGTGGCATTTTTTGCGGCCATGGATGGATTTCTAACGCAGACTGGCGTTGATCTTCTCGAGCGCCGCTGCACCGGGACAGAGTTCGGCGGCCATCAGCGAATTGAACGGGGCGTCGACCGAGCCGAGTTGCTGGTGCAGATCCTGCG
>CAYRXO010000288.1:0-3015 GCA_964428215.1 uncultured Candidatus Accumulibacter sp.
CTACATGCTATTAGACAGGATAATTAAAGTCGTTTATGACCGATCTTGGTATAGACAAAATCGACGCACCCACGCTCGGCGATAAAGAGTGCCTTTTTCTTGTCGGGGTGGATGTGCAGCGCTTCGCGTGCTTCCTGGACGGGTTTAGGATCGTAGCCAAACAAAAGCGCCTGCTGGGCCACGCTCATAGGGATAGCGGGAAATGAAGTGGCGGAGGCTGGTGAAACAACTTCCTCGCGGTGATCGGCGATATCCTTGTCGCCATTCTATTGAAGGCGGCTGTCGTTGCACAAACAGAAGGGCAGACTTGGTTTGGCGACACGCTTATTCTTGCCTTGCAGCCATCATTCCGTGTCTGGCACGCTTGACGATGGTCCAGACGAGCAGTCCGGCGACGAGATTCAGCGCCGTTTGCAGCCAGTCTACCGGCAAATGGCCGCTGCCCAGGAGCAGACTGAGCAGGCCGAATACCAGTGCGCGGTCGCTTTTGCCCAGGGGCCCGTCGTTGCGTCGTTCGCTGCCGGTCACGGCGCCCAGCACGCCGGCCATTTCCGACAAGCCGGCGAGAAAGATGACCAGCAGGGTCGGCCAGTGCGTCGAGGTGTCGACAAAGGCAAACGGCAGATAGAGCGCAGCGTCGGCGAGCACGTCGCCGAGTTCATTCAAGTAGGCGCCGAGCGTCGAGCGCTGCGCGTATTCGCGCGCCAGCATGCCGTCGATGGCGTTCAGCGCCATGCGTAGCAGGCACCACGGCGGCAGCAGCAGAAACCAGTGCCAGGCGCCTGCCCGGGCCGCGCCGAGCAGGCCGGCGCCGAGTGCCAGCGACAGGATGGCGGCAGTCAGCGTGACGTGGTTGGCGGTGCAGCCGCAGCGGAAGAGTGCCGCCACCGCCGGTCGCAATAGTGCCTGGAAGGCCGGTTTGCAGCGATAGAGAGTCATCGCGACAAAGCAGGCCTCACGCTCCGCTACGGCGCAGGCGGTGAAACTCGGCGACGGTTTGCGGCAAGGTGCCGGCGACGATCGCGGCGCGCAAGTCGGCCATCAGTTGCTGGTAGTAGTGCAGGTTGTGCAGCGTGCCGAGCTGCGCGCCGAGGATTTCGCCGACGCGTTGCAGATGATGCAGGTAGGCGCACGAGAAGTTCTGGCAGGTGTAGCAGGTGCATGACTCGTCGAGCGGCCGGGTATCGCGCTTGTGCCGCGCGTTGCGGATGCGGATGTCGCCGTGGCGGGTGAACAGATGGCCGTTGCGGGCGTTGCGCGTCGGCAGCACGCAGTCGAACATGTCGATGCCGAGTTGGACGGCGGCGACGAGATCTTCGGGCGTGCCGACGCCCATCAGGTAGCGCGGTTTGTCGGCCGGCAGGCGCGGTGCGCTGTGCGCGAGGATGCGCGCCATGTCTTCCTTGGGTTCGCCGACCGACAAACCGCCGATGGCGTAGCCGTCGAAACCGATGTCTACCAGCGCAGCCAGCGATTCGTCGCGCCAGTCCTCGTACATGCCGCCCTGTACGATGCCGAACAGGGCGTTGCCGTTGGCCAACTGGTCGTGACAGTCGCGCGAACGGCGCGCCCAGCGCAGCGAAAGGCGCATCGACGCGGCGGCGTCGGCCGGGCTGGCCGGGTAAGGGGTGCATTCGTCGAAGATCATCACGATGTCCGAGTTGAGCACCTGCTGGATGCGCATCGATTCTTCCGGCGTCAGCAGCAGCCGGTCACCATTGATCGGCGATTGAAAGCGGACGCCTTCTTCGCTGATCTTGCGCAGCGCGCCGAGTGAAAAGACCTGGAAACCGCCGGAATCGGTAAGGATCGGCCCGTCCCAGGCCATCAGACGGTGCAGGCCACCGTGCGCGGCGATCACTTCCAGGCCGGGGCGCAGCCAGAGGTGAAAGGTGTTGCCGAGACAGATCTGCGCGCCGGTCGCCCGCAGATCGCGCGGCGTCATCGCTTTCACCGTGCCGTAGGTGCCGACCGGCATGAACGCCGGTGTATCGAGTTCGCCGTGCGCCAGCGTCAGCCGTCCCCGGCGGGCGGCGCCGTCACGGGCCAGGAGGGAAAAATTCATGACTGGGGTGAAATGATCGCTGCCATTGCGCTGCGTCATCGATTCGACGCGTGATGGTCGCTCGCTCGGCGATCTGGCGGCGCATCAATGCACGACTGAAATGGCAGATGTGGTGAATCGGCTTCCCGCCGCTGGAAGGCGGAGAGAAACGAGGACCCGTGGCTGGGCCAGGGGTCCTCGTGAAAGCGGGTCGCAAGCCCGGCATCGCCGGGCCGGCCTGGCGGTGCCAAGTCAGTCGACGACGCGGGTGCGGGCGGGCGGAACTCAGTTGTCGATCGCTGCCTGCGCGGCGGCCAGACGGGCGATCGGCACGCGGAACGGCGAGCAGCTCACATAGTCGAGTCCGCTGCGATGGAAGAAATCGACCGACGCCGGATCGCCACCGTGTTCGCCACAGACGCCGAGTTTGATGCTCTGGCGGACAGAGCGGCCTTTTTCGACGGCCATCTTGACCAGCAGACCGACGCCTTTCTGATCGATCGACTGGAACGGGTCGCGTTCGTACATGCCGTCCTTGAGATAGCTCGGCAGGAATTTGCCGGCGTCGTCGCGCGAGAAGCCCATGGTCATCTGCGTCAGGTCGTTGGTACCGAAGGAGAAGAACTCGGCCTGCTGACCGATGCTGTCGGCGATCAGCGCCGCGCGCGGCGTTTCGATCATCGTGCCGAGCAGATAGTCGATCTTGTCGCCACGCTCGGCGAAGACGGCCGCGGCGGTGGCGCGGATGATCTTGGCCTGGGCGTTGAACTCGCGCACCGTGCCGACCAGCGGGATCATGATTTCGGCCTTGACTTCGTAGCCCTTGGCTTTCATGTTCATCGCCGCTTCGATGATCGCCCGCGTCTGCATTTCGGTGATTTCCGGGTAGCTGATGCCGAGACGGCAACCGCGGTGACCCATCATCGGGTTGAATTCATGCAGATCGTCGACGCGCATCTTGATCACGCCCA
>CAYRXO010000289.1:0-2966 GCA_964428215.1 uncultured Candidatus Accumulibacter sp.
ATTTCAAACCCCGAGATCTTTCATCGAAATCCGGATGATCAGCCGGGATGTGACAAATAACATGTGCGGTATTACCGGAATTTTTGACTCCCGTGGCAAGCGCGAAATCGATCGTTTGGCGCTGACGCGAATGAATGAATCTCAGCATCACCGCGGCCCGGATGAGGGTGGAATTCATCTTGAACCAGGCATTGGTTTGGGCCATCGGCGTCTTTCGATTATTGATCTGTCGACCGGCCAGCAACCACTTTACAACGAAGATCAAAGTGTCTGCGTGGTGTTCAATGGCGAAATTTATAACTATCAGGAGTTGATACCCGAGTTACTGGCTCTGGGCCATGTATTTCATACGCGTAGCGACACCGAGGTGATCGTTCATGCCTGGGAAGCATGGGGTGAGGATTGTGTGTGTCGCTTTCGCGGTATGTTTGCCTTTGCCTTATGGGATCGAAAACAGAATACGTTGTTCATGGCGCGTGACAGGCTGGGTGTTAAGCCCCTGTTTTACGCATTGTTACCTGACGGCATTTTTTTGTTTGGTTCCGAGCTCAAGTCGCTGTTGGCGCATGGCGGGCTAGCTCGCGAGATTGATGCTTTGGCTGTCGAAGAGTATTTCGCTCTTGGCTATGTCGCTGAACCCAGATGTATTTTTCAGCAAGCAAAAAAACTTCCTCCCGGACATATGCTGTCATTCCGTCGTGGGCAACCGCTTCAGCAAAGCAAAGAATATTGGGATGTCCGTTTTACCGCTAAGTATTCACTTACTGTCGAGGACGCATGTCAGGAGCTTCAAAGTCGACTTGTCGAGTCGATCCGTTTAAGAATGATTTCGGAGGTCCCGCTTGGCGCCTTCCTTTCGGGAGGCGTTGATTCAAGCGCGGTCGTTGCCTTGATGGCGGGACTGTCCGGCGAGCCGGTAAATACTTGTTCGATTGCATTTGATGATCCTGCCTTCAACGAATCCGCTTTCGCGCAGAAGGTGGCTGACCGTTATCAAACAAATCACCATTGTGATTTGGTCGCCAGTGACGATTTCGATCTGATCGATACCCTGGCCCGGTTGTACGACGAGCCGTATGCCGATAGCTCGGCAATTCCGACCTATCGAGTGTGTCAACTCGCGCGGCAACATGTGACAGTCGCTCTTTCTGGAGATGGTGGCGATGAGACGTTTGCCGGTTATCGCCGCTATCGTTTGCATTTGATGGAAGAACGTTTGCGTTCGGCAATGCCAGAAGGTTTTCGCCGTAGCGTGTTTGGATTTCTGGGGAAAAGTTATCCGAAGGCCGACTGGGCACCGCGTGTTTTCCGTGCCAAAACGACCTTCGAGGGGCTGGCCCGGACGACGGTCGAGGCGTATTTTCACTCGATTTCCATTCTGCGTGGGCAAATGCGCACGCAGTTATTCTCTGATCGCTTCCGACGAGAACTCGGTGGCTATAGTGCTCAGGATGTTTTCAATCATCACGCGCTACGGGCTGGAACGGATGACCCGCTTGCCTTGATTCAGTATATTGATCTCAAAACATATCTGGTTGGCGATATCAATACCAAGGTTGACCGCGCCAGCATGGCTCATTCTCTGGAGGTACGCGAACCTTTGATGGACCACCCTCTGGTTGAATGGATGGCCGGGCTGCCATCGATGCTCAAGATTCGTGGGGATGAGGGTAAGTTTCTACTGAAAACTGCCATGGAGCCGCATTTGCCCAATGACATCCTTTACCGTAAAAAAATGGGGTTTGCCGTGCCATTAGCCCGCTGGTTTCGTGGGCCGCTCAAGAAGCGTGTGCGCGAGGCAGTGATGGGATCTCGCTTGGCTGAAACGGGCTGGTTTGACCAGAATTATCTCCGGCATCTGGTTGAAGCCCACCAGTCTGGTGCGCGTGACTACAGTGCACCACTTTGGAGCGTGCTGATGTTTGAAGCCTTTTTGCGCAATGTCCTGGATGCCTCCAGCGAGAAAATGGCCGGTTCCGTACCCATGTTTCAGGAAGGTTGATCATGCGGGTTCTGCACGTGCTCGATCATTCGCTGCCACTGCATAGCGGCTACACATTCCGTACTTTGGCCATTCTGCGTGAACAACGCGCTCTGGGGTGGGAAACGATTCATCTGACTACACCCAAACAGGGAGCCGGTTCAACGCTGCAGGAAGAGGTCGACGGCTGGGTATTCCATCGCACACCAAGCAGCGAAGGGAGCGGCTTGCTTGCCCAGATGCGCTTGACCACCGCACGTCTGGCGGAGGTCGTTGAAGCAACGCAGCCGGATCTCATCCATGCCCATTCACCGGTGCTCAATGCATTGCCAAGCTTGCGGGTGGGACGCAAGCGCAGACTGCCAGTCGTTTATGAAGTCCGGGCTTTCTGGGAAGACGCGGCGGTTGATCATGGAACGACAAAGGAAAACAGTTTGCGCTACCGAGTTTCCCGGGCGATGGAAACGTATGCGCTTCGCAAGGTCGATCAGGTGACCACCATTTGCGAAGGTTTGCGCGCCGATATCGCCAAGCGAGGTCTTTCATCAGACGGGATTACCGTGATACCGAATGCAGTTGATGTGACGATGTTTCAGTTTGGTGCTCCGCCTGACTCTGATTTGCGCCATCGACTCGGACTCGATGGTGCAATCGTATTAGGATTTGTTGGCTCGTTTTACGGCTATGAAGGTCTCCATTTACTGGTTGAGGCGGCACGCCGGATGTTGCAGCGGGTGCCTGAATTACGCGTATTGCTGGTTGGCGGTGGGCCGCAGGAAAACAATCTGAAAGCGCAGGTCAAGGCAGCAGGTTTGCAAGATAAAGTCATCTTTACAGGCAGGGTGCCACACCAACAGGTCCAGCGTTACTACGATTTGATCGACGTGTTGGCATTCCCGCGCTTGCCAATGCGACTTACCGAACTGGTCACACCGCTCAAACCATTGGAAGTGATGGCGCAAGGACGCATGTTTGTAGCCTCTGA
>CAYRXO010000290.1:0-2954 GCA_964428215.1 uncultured Candidatus Accumulibacter sp.
TCTCCAGTTCATCCGTGAGGCGGCCCCGGGGTGAGTTGTGTATAAGGGTATGGGTACAGGCTGCTCAGCGAATCGAGCGACTCGTAATCGACGGCATGCACCGGCATGTCGATGGCCGGCAGTTGCGGGTAGTAGTGGCGGAGCATCTGCCGGCAACGGTCGGCTTCGCCAAAAGTTCCCTGCGCTCCTTCCGAGCCGATGAGAACGATTTCCTGCAGGCAGTCGGCATGCGGCTCGACGGCGCGCAGCAACTGTTCCCAGGTGAATTTTTCCCGTGCACCGAGCGCCGCCATCGCCTGCAGCGCGCCGGACAGATCGCTGGGCAGAGGGTATGCCGACCGGCCTTGACGCTCGAGTTGCTGCGGCTGCCAATCCCATCCCGGCCATGACAGCGTGAGGACGAGCATCCGCCGTGGCTGAACCTGGCCGGGGTTGCCGATCCGGCTGATCCGCGTCGGCAGAAACATCCGCCGGCGCCGGTACAGAAGGAAGGAGAAAAAAACGGCGAGCAGGATCATGCCGGCCATCAGCGGGATGAAACCCGGCTTGTCGTGTTGCAGCGCGCCGCCCGACAGCCAGGGGAACAGCGCGTCGCCCTTGATGCCGTCGGCAACCCAGCTTTGCAGCAGCACGACGGCGAAGACAAGCAGCAGGTTCAGAAAAGCATTGCCGATGCCGCCCCAGTGGTTTTGTTTCGTGGTCATGCGCTCGACTTCGTGCCGCCGTTGAAAAATCCGTATCCCGAACTGCGCTTGCTGCCGATGCCGCGCTGCTGCAGGCCGGCGACCAGCAGGCGACGGGCAAGCGCGGTCCACAGCGGCGGCCCTTCGATGACGAAGCGGAAGGCGCCGCGCACGGCGAGCTGCGGCGCGGGAACCGGCGCATCGAAGTCGCTGGCCGGCGTTTTTCCCTGGCTGGCGTAGTACTGCGGGTGATGGACGGTGATCACTTCGGCGACGAAAGGCGGCAAGTCGTCGGGTATCCACCAGGCATCGTGGAAGATGAGGCCGCCGCGTTCGCCACCCGGGGTATCCGGCGAATCAGGGTCCGCGGCTTGCGGCGTCGTCTCGCCGAACAGCCAGCGGATCGCCTCGCGCTGGGCCAGCCATTCGCCGGCGCTGGCCCGGCACAGCCCTTTCACCGCCGAACCGGGAATCAGCGGCATGCCGTAACTGTGCGCGACGCTGACGCCGGTTTCCAGCGCGTTGTCGCGGCTGACGCCGATGTACAGCCGGCCGGCGAGCGAGGCGTCGAAAGCGTTGAAACGCTCGCCGTCGGCAGTGGCGGCCTGCCAGCGCCGAAAAGCGCTGCGGTAATAATCGCTGCAGCGCAGGCTGGCGACGGCGCGCAGGTGCCCGGCCTTGATTTCGCCGTCGGCCGCCGGCTCCGGCGAAACCGGCGGCGGATCGGCCGTCGCCGGCGCGCCCTGGCAGGCTGGCAAACCGCGCTGCAGCAGCAGCCCGGCGTGCGGCTGCCGCCGGCTGGCGTCCTTGTGGGCTTCCTGGCGGGCGTGCTCGAGCAGCGCTTGCAGATCCCGACGGCACAAGGCGATCACGGCGTGCGCTCCCTGGCCAGATGCGCCTGCGCAAAACGCCGCAGCCAGCCGGCCGCGTCCAGCGTCTGCCGGCTGAGCAGCCGGTAGTCGGCGAGCGGCGCGTCGATCGCGCGCTGCAGCAGACTGTCGCCATCGGCGCAGCCGAGAACCGTCGCCAGGTCGGCGAGATAACGGCGGTAAGCGGCGGCCGGGCTGCCAGACGGCGGGTCGTCGGCGGCGTCCGCGCCGGCGGCCGGGTTTTCGGCGGCGCGATCGTCTGCCGCGCCGCCTTTGGCGCGCAGAAAGCCGAGCGCCTGCGCCAGGCCGGCGTGCAGCAGCAGCGCCGGAAAATTTTCCGCGCGCGCCTTGTAATCTTCCCGCGCCGCGGCGGGCAAGGCGCTGACGGCGCGCAGACAGCGCAGCGCCGCTTCCGCCTGGCGCTGTGTCCGGGTGCGTGACTCCATGGATCTTCCTTCAGAACAGACAACGCACCAGACCGCGGCCGCTGGTCGCCTTGCCGCCGAGCTGGATGACTTTTCCGGGCGCCTGCCGTGCGAAGGCTGCGACGAAGCGCTGCCAGACCTGCGCCGCGTCTGCCGGCCGCTGCGGCTGGCGCGACGCGGCGGCGCCAATCACACCCCAGAGAACGGTTTCGGCCGGCAGGTTTTCTTCGCTCCACAAGGCACCGTCTTCGACGACGCCGCGCGCGTCATCGATACGGATGCGCTGGCGGATCTCGGTGGCAGTATCGGCAAGAAAAGAGAAGTCGTCGTCGGCCAGGATGGCCAGCCGCTCGCGGAACTGGCGCTGCGCGTCGGCGCTGTCGGGGTGCAGCCGTGTCGCCAGGAGATCGGCCCAGTCGTCGGCGCACGGGTCGATGGCAATGTGCAGATCGAGGTCTTCAAGGACCATTTTGTTTTCGCTGACTTCGAGACAAGTCGTCCGACAGAGCAGCGCCTGCGGCGAAGCGACGGCCGGCAGGGACGGCGTGACCAGCCCGGCGCGCCGGCAGTCCTCGGCGTAGCGGCCGAGCACGAACGGACAAGTGACGAAGGCGCAGACGCCGGCCAGCGAACGCACCGGCAAGAGCAGCAGGTGCGCGTCGCCGAAAGCCAGCGCGCCGGCGTATGCGGCGCTGGCTTCGGCGATCCTTTCCGGTCCGAAGAGCTCCGGCACCTCGGCCGGCGCCAGCTCGTCGCGCAGAACGCCCTTCAGCGCCGAACCGGGAACCAGCGGCAGATGCGTCGCCCGCGAGCGTGCGATCGGCAGGTCGACGGCGCCGACCGCCTGACCGACGCCGACGTGCAGCGCGCTGAGGGCATGCAGATGAAAAAGGTGGGTCAGCATCGCGTCTCCTGAAATCAACCTAAAAAGCTCAGTTACCCCACGCTGTTTGCATGATTGGTTAGCAAACGGAGGG
>CAYRXO010000291.1:0-2950 GCA_964428215.1 uncultured Candidatus Accumulibacter sp.
TGTGCGGCGCATCATCCTGTCGCGCGAACTGGCGCTCGAGGAGATCGCCGAAATCCGCCGGGAATGTCCGGAGGTCGAACTGGAAGCCTTCGTCCATGGCGCACTGTGCATCGCTTATTCCGGACGTTGTCTGCTTTCCGGCTACTTCAATCACCGCGACGCCAATCAGGGCAGTTGCACCAATTCATGCCGCTGGAACTACCACGTGCTGGCCGGCGAGGACGATGCCGCCGGCGATCGGCAGCGCTGCCATCCGACATCCGCTACGCCTGAGGGGAGCACGTGGCTGCTCGAAGAACGCGAACGTCCCGGCGAGCTGCTGCCGATCGATGAGGACGAGCACGGCACGTATATCCTCAACTCCAAGGATTTACGCGCCGTCGAACATGTGCAGCGGCTGCTCGAAATCGGCGTCGATGCCTTGAAAATCGAGGGGCGCACCAAGTCGGCTTATTACGTGGCGCGTACGACGCAGGTCTACCGCCGGGCGATCGACGACGCCGTCGCCGGACGGCCGTTCGACGCGACCTTGCTCGGCGAACTCGCCGGACTGGCCAATCGCGGTTACACCGACGGCTTTTATCAACGCCATCACGAGCAGGAACGACAAAACTATCTGCGCGGCCATTCCGAATCGGGACGCAGCATGTACGTCGGCGACGTGCTGGCCTGGGACGCGGCGGCGCAGCGGGCGCTGGTCGAGGTCAAGAACCGCTTTGCCGTCGGCGATCGCCTGGAAGTGATCCACCCGAGCGGCAACCGGCAGATCACCGTCGACCAAATCGTTGCCGACGACGGCCGTTCCCTCAGCGTCGCTCCCGGCAATGGTCATCGGGTATGGCTGCGTCTGCCGGCCGAGTTGCCCGCTGCGCTGCTCGCCCGTTTCATTGCGGAGATACCAGAACGATGAACGGCAAGCATCTCTTCGTCGATATTTCGGCGCATGGCTTCGGACATCTGGCGCAAGTGGCGCCGGTACTCAACGCGCTCGCCCGGCGTCGGCCGCAATTGCAGCTCACCGTGCGCAGCGGCTTGCCGGTCGAACGTTTGCAGGCCCGTCTGACGCCTTCCTTCACGCACCTCGCCGGCAGTAGCGATTTCGGCTACGTGATGCACGATGCGGTCCATGTGGATCTGCCGGCCACGGCGGCGGCGTATCGTCGCCAGCACGCCGATTGGCCGCAGCGCGTCGCCAACGAAGCGGCATTGCTCGAAGGACTGCGTCCCGATCTGGTGCTCAGCGATGTTGCTTATCTGCCTTTGGCCGGCGCCGCGCGCCTGGGCGTGCCAGCGCTGGCCATGTGTTCGCTCAACTGGGCGGAACTGTTTGCCCATTTCTACGCCCGGGAAAGCTGGGCGCCGGCAATTCACGCGCAGATCCTGGACGCCTATCGCAGCGCCGCCAGTTTCCTGCGTCTGACGCCGGCGATGCCGATGGCCGATCTGCCCGCACGGCACAGCGTCGGACCCGTGGCGACGCTCGGCACGGATCGTCGAGAGGCATTGCGCCGGCAATTGCGTTGCCGCGACGATGAACGCCTGCTCTGGATCGGTTTTGGCGGTTTCGATCGACCGCTGCCAATCGAGCGTTGGCCGCTCCTTCCCGGTTGTCGCTGGCTGATTCCGCAAGCCTGGGCATGCACGCGCGCCGATACGGTGGCCCTCGAAAGGCTGGCGCTGCCGATCGCCGATCTGATGGCGTCGGTGGATGCGGTACTCACCAAACCGGGTTATGGCACGTTCACCGAAGCGGCCTGCAACGGTACGGCGGTCATCTTTCAGCGGCGGCCGGACTGGCCCGAACAACACTGTCTGATCGACTGGCTGCAAGCAAACGCCCGTTGCCAGGAAATCAGCCCGGATGAATTATTGGCCGGCAATCTGGCGGAAACGCTGGCCGCCCTCTGGCGACAACCACTTGCAGCGCGTCCCCGACCAAGCGGAGTGGACGAGGCGGCCGACGTTCTGCTCACTTGGCTGTGAGGTGTAAGCGCCAGAAAGCGGTGCGGAATGAACGCACTGTCCCGCGGGTCAGCGAGCCGCATCCAAAAAGGGGGGAGTTGCCTGGCGACACCGCGACGGAAAGCGTGCAGATCCGGGCAAACGCTGCCGCTACGTTTCTCGAGCAGCCCGATTTGCCCGGCCTGCCGACTCCAGCCGAAAACGTCCCCGGCACGCCGCGCACTGCAGAGAGAACCGACTCAGGTGACGCCTGCTCGCGCGAAGTGAAACGCGTCGTCCGGCCAGTGAGCGTCGAGGAGTGGATGTCGAGTCTCAACAGGAACCGAAAAACAGTAGCTTCTCAGAAAGTGGTGAAACTTATCTTTTCAGGTGGCTGTTAACTATGGTTAAATGTGTTGCATGTTTTCGCCGCAGCCCAATTTCCCGTTAGAGTTGCCCGCGCCGCTGCCGGAGGAAGGGGTGCCGTGGTTGCGGTCGCGGGCCACGCGTCTCGACCCGCTTGCTGCCGAGAACGCCGAACTGAAGGGACGAGTCTTGCAGCAGGCCGAAACCATTCGGGAGTTGCGAGACGAAATTGCCGTGCTCAAGGGTCAGAAGGGTCGGCCGGCGATGAAGCCGAGCGGGATGGACAAGGACAAGGACAAGGACAAGGACAAGGATGACCAGACCGGCGGCAGCGGGCGTGGAAAACGCCGCAATTCGGATCGGCCGGCAAAGACGGCCCGCCTCGACATTCATGAAGAGCGCAGGATAGCGGTCGACGACGTGCCGGACGGTTCGCACTTTCTCGGCCACCGCGCTTTCACGGACCTACAAATCGGCGCGCACAACGCCCGCTTCCTGCTCGAACGCTGGGCGACGCCGGACGGCCGGGTGCTGACCGCGGCCTGCCCGCCGGATCTGGGCGGACTGCATTTCGGTCCGGGGCTGCGGGCCTTCATTCTGTACCAGCACCACCACTGCCACGTCACGCCGCCGAAGCTGCACG
>CAYRXO010000292.1:0-2930 GCA_964428215.1 uncultured Candidatus Accumulibacter sp.
GTCAGCGCCACCAGGTGGCCCTGCACGCGCGCCATCTTGCCGCGCACCAGTTCGGCGACGTCGGGGTTCTTCTTCTGCGGCATGATCGAGCTGCCGGTGCAGAAGCGGTCGGCGATGTCGATGAAGCCGAAGCGCGGGCTCATCCACAGGATCAGCTCCTCGCTCATGCGCGACAGATGCATCATCGTGATCGTGCAGGCGTTAAGGAATTCGATCGCGAAGTCGCGGTCGCTCACGGCGTCAAGCGAGTTGCGGCAGACGGCATCGAAGCCGAGCGCCTTCGCGGTCATCTCGCGATCAATCGGGAAGGTGGTACCAGCGAGCGCCGCCGCGCCCAGCGGCGACCGATTCACACGCTTGCGGCAATCAAGCATGCGCTCATGATCGCGCGCAAACATCTCGACATAAGCCATCAAATGATGACCCAGCGTCACCGGCATCGCGACTTGCAGATGCGTGAAGCCGGGCAGGATGGTTTCGGCATGCTGTTCGGCCAGCGCGACGAGCGATTGCTGCAACTTCACCAGCAGCATCGCCACGTTGTCGCAGGCAGCGCGGGTGTAGAGGCGAACGTCGGTCGCTACCTGATCGTTGCGCGAGCGGCCCGTGTGCAGGCGCTTGCCGGCATCGCCGACCAGCGCGGTCAGACGTTTTTCAATGTTGAAGTGCACGTCTTCGAGATCAAGCGACCACTCAAACTTGCCCGCTGCGATCTCGGCCTGGATCGTCGTCATGCCGCGTTCGATGTCGGCGAGGTCCTGCGCCGAGATCACGTTGCAGGCGGCGAGCATGCGCGCATGTGCCAGCGAGCCTGCGATGTCGAACTCGGCAAGGCGGTAGTCGAACGGAATCGATGCGGTGTAACGCTTGACGATTTCGGCAACCGGTTCGTCAAAACGGCCGGACCAACCGGAAGAAGGGTTGGCGGCGGGCGATGAGTTGGCTTGCATGTTGCTCTGCGGTTGTTCAGAATCGAACGCACGGGCGGACGGCGATGCCCGGGCGGGAAGTGAACGACCTTGAATCCGTGTGACAGAAAAGATGGTTGATGACAGCGGTCCGGCGCCGCGGGATGCGTCTCGCGCGCAATGGCAGATGACCGGATCGGATCGCCACGTTCGCACGGAGGCCGAGCAGCCGCCGAAACACCCTTCGAAGACGTCGCCAGCGCCGGCGTCCGGTCGTCGTGACGGCCGTCTGGAAGGCAAGGCGGCATCCCGGTCGGGCGCACAGCAAATTTTAGCCCGCAGGGAGCGCGAGGTCCGGCGCGCGGTATTCCCGGATTTGCGCAATCTCGGCGTGCTGGCGCGCGCGCTGATCATTTTTGTCGCGATGGTGGCCACCCACTCGCTGGCTGTTTCGGCGAGCCCGGCCGATGTGCCGCTCAATATCGCGCTGGCAATGGGCGCCAGCTTGCCGATTGCCGCCAGCACGGCATTGATCTGGGCGCTGGTGAGCCCGGTGCTGCGTCGTCTTGCCTACTGGCAAGCGGCATTCGCGATTGGCGCCGCGATGGTGCTCATCACCATCCTGTCGGCGCGCTGGTTCGATGCCGCCGTCTGGCGGGCGGTACCGCTGGCCCTGAGTGCGCTGGCGGCGATGCTGGTTTACTTCCATACCCTCGGGCGGGCGCTGTCGCCGGCGGTGACCGAGGCCCGGCTGCAGGCGTTGCAGGCGCGAATACGGCCGCATTTCCTGTTCAACTCGATCAATGGCGTGCTTGGGGTACTGCGCAGCGAGCCCGGCCGCGCCGAGTCCGCGCTGATGGACATGGCGGACCTGTTCCGCGTGCTGATGCGCGAGAACCGTGACTTGCAGCCGCTGGCGGACGAGATTACCCTGACCCGGCAGTATCTCGATCTGGAAAAACTGCGCCTTGGTGATCGCCTGAATGTGAGCTGGAAACTCGACAAGATGCCCGCCGACGCGATGGTGCCACCGCTGGTGCTGCAGCCTATCGCCGAGAATGCCGTCTACCACGGCATCGAGCCCACACAGGCTGCCGGCGAGATCGAGATTGAAGTGACGCGCCTGCGTGGCCAGCTTTTCATTACGGTGCGCAACCCGTTTCTCGAACAGGCGGGGCGCCACCACGGCGGGAACAAGATGGCGATGAGCAATATTCGAGAGCGGCTGGCCCTGCACTTCGATGCCGAAGCGAGCATGACCGCCGGGCCGCGCGACGGCCGTTATCAGGTGCAATTGATCCTGCCCTATCGCCGGTCGTCCGACACCAAGACCATTGTTTGACTCAGCATGACTCATTCCACCCTAACCGCTGTTGTCGCTGGCGCCGCTGCGCCGGTACGCCCGCTTCGGATCATCATCGCTGACGACGAAGCCCCGGCCCGCCGCCGGCTCTGCGACCTGCTGGAGGAATTGCAGCCGGCGTTTCCGCATGTCGTCGTTGCCGAGGCCGAGAACGGCGAGCAGGCACTCACTGCCGTCAGCCATGGCGCCGATATCCTGCTGCTCGATATCAACATGCCGGGAATGGACGGCCTCGAAGCCGCGCGCCATCTGCTGCGGATGGAAAACGCTCCTGGCGTCATCTTTGTCACGGCCTACGACCAGCACGCGCTGGAGGCCTTTGAAGTGCAGGCGGTCGACTATCTGCTGAAGCCGGTTCGCCGCGAGCGCCTGCTGGCGGCGCTGCAGCGTGCCAAGCCACTGGACGCGGTGAAAGTGGAGTCATTGCCGCGTGGCGCCCGCCGCTTCTTCAGCGTCAGCGAGCGTGGCCGACTGATCCTGGTGCCGGCCGATGACGTCATTTTCTTCCGAGCCGAGCAGAAGTACATCACCGTGGTCACTGCGGCACGCGAATATTTGATCGAGGATTCGCTCACTCGCATCGACGAGGAATTCGGTGGCCGCTTCCTGCGCATCCACCGCAATTGCCTGGCGCGCACCGATCTCATCGAATCCTTCGA
>CAYRXO010000293.1:0-2832 GCA_964428215.1 uncultured Candidatus Accumulibacter sp.
GTCGACACAAATCTGCTGACTGGCGTGGTCTTCCGGGGTGATAATTTTCATTTTTTCGCTTTGGAAAGACGATCAATAGCAATCATCAGGAGGAACCCGACTTCTGACATTATATCAGATGCCTCATGCGATCCTGTCCCGTGCGGGCTTTCGCCACGAATCGCTCGGTCCTCGTCGTCCCTGATCTTGTGGATGCGCTCACGGGCGGCCGCAAGTTGCTCGATGTCGCATTGAATGCGGGCGCGCCGGACCTCGTTCATTGTTGATCGAGTCTTCTGGCGTTGTGTTGCGCGCCGCACCGCGTCTCAACTACTGTAACGCGGCGATCCAGGCCGTTGATTCGCTCATGTAGTTCCGCTGATACCTCGCCGAGCTTTTTGACGACATCATCCAGCTTGCCAACAACCTTGTTGCCCATCCATCCGACAAGTGCGGTGAGCATGCCGAACAGTGTGGCCACAAGCCAGGCTGCGATGGTTAGGAGCATGGTTTCCTGCATGTTTAATTCCCCGCCATAATGACCCAGTTGGAGCCGTCGCTGACTAGCTCCGCCCATTTTCCAGCCGTTGCGGCAAGTATCGCCGTTCCCGCCGTATCGGTGTCCAGAGGCTTGACGTTGGACGATGCGCTGATGACGGTATAAGCCGCGCGCGTTTTGATGCGAATTTTCCGGCCCGGATAGGATGAGGCAGTCGGCAAAGTCACTGTAACTGAAGCTCCGCCATTGACAATGATCTCGTTTTCGTTGGCCCCAACAGTGAACGCGGTGGTTTTCGTGACAGGCGCGAGAAGGGAATTGCTGCCGGTCATCTTTCCCGGCTCTCGATAGTCCAGATAGCTGGTGACGGTTGCCGTACCCGTGACTACGGAATACAGGCGCCAGTAATTCGCGGTATCGTCCCAGTTTGTGGTTGCCGTTGATACTGACACCACTCCATCGGATTTTTGCGCGACCAAGTAATTGGTTGTCGATGCCGAAAGGGTGGCGGTGCCATGTGCAATAGATACCAGGCTGCCGGATGAAAGAGTTGGCTTGCCGCCGTAATATCCAAAAATCAGGCCGGAAGATGTCGACGCGCGGCGTCCGTAGAGCAGGGATTTCGACATCGCTTCGAATACCGCATTGGCGGTCAGGTCTTGCGATCCCTGGCCGTTGATAATGCCGTCGATAACCTCGGTTGAGTCTGCCATTTTAGGATTCCTTGTAAAGCTGATCGGCTTGCGCCGCGCTCAATTGAGTCGTGAACCACGTGAATTCGTCCATGTACCCGACAAGCGAAATTACCGGACCTGCATTATAGTAAGCGCACATTATTGATAGAGACGTTGTGTTATTTATAGCTGCGGCGGCCAAGGTCAAGGTTTCAAAAAGCGACCCATTTTTGTATATCGTGTATTGCGTTGCGCCGTTGTAAACAAAAACAAAGTGCGCCTGCTCATTAACAGATATTGCAGCGTTTGTTGTCCCATTAAGCGACCATGTTCCGTTAAAAAGATCGACATAAATCTTTCCATTTGTGCCGATTCTCACATAATGCCCCTCCTGGCCAGATACTGCCGCATTGCCCTTGTGGAACAGTCCATTGTCTGCTGCCAATGATGTGGGTTTGACAAGTAGCACGACGCTATAGGCGCCATTCATCGCCGCCAGGTGTGGAGATGTTATTCCACCAGACCCGGAACCAAGGAAAGAGAATCCCGGCGTGGCTGCTGTAAGCAATGACGGCTGTTGGTAGGTTATTCCTGATCCTGATGCCGTTGCATTACTGGCCGCCGATCCCGCATCAATGACCGTCGTGGTGTTTCCGTCAAGCTTGTAGTAGAGAAGCGGAGACAGGCTTAGTACAGTCGGCGAGTAGTTCGTGCCGTCGGTCTTGATGACGCATGAGATGCTGTTTTGCAGCGGGTATCCCCGTCCGACAGTCGCCGAAATCTGGAATATTTTTAGGTACAGCGTTGGCTGAGCAGCAGAAAAATCTGATATTTGCTGAGTAGACGTATAGTCCAAATGGGCAGCGGTCAAGCTGGAAAATGTCCGCTTCATCGTCGTGTAGGTGCTGTTCCAGACCTCCACGTCCCAGAGTTCGCTTGATTCTCCAAGCGGCGTAGCAAGCCCCGCGAACGGCTCCACAGGCGTCCTGCTGCGGGCTGTCCAGTCAAGTGACCAATCGAACGTAGTGGGGTGCCTGCTGCCGTCGAGATAGACCGGAGACAACGGCTTGAGGTTGACCCCGGCGTACACATGCTGAATATCCGGCGCCGATGAGATAACGTCGCCGTCAGTCACGGCGCGCCACAGTCGCAGGGAATTGATTGTCGCCAATGGCAGCCCGATAAAATCGGCGTTATTGGCGTCAAGCATCACAAGACGGTCGCCGATCTGATGCAACGACATCGCCCATTCAGTCCCGAATCGGCCGCGCAAAAAGTCGCTGAGCGTGTAGCTAACGGTATTGTCGACCACGGTCTTGAACGCGAGAATTTCCCAGCGGCCGTCCGCCCCGAATGCCGCGATATTGCCGAGGTTGAATAGCTGCGCGTCGGTAATCGAAAACAGATCAGCGCCTGACCAGTCAGCCGTTACGGTCAAGGTGCTTGCCGCGTCGACCAGCGTGCTGATGCCGGTCGGTAGCGCAGTTGTGGCGGTGAACACTTCCGAGGCATTGAGAAATCCTGTCTGCGATCCCCATGTCTGCCCTGAGTCGTCCGAGCGCAACAGGACGCCGCCCGGCCAGCCGGACGCCTTGCCGTACACCGCCGCCGATATTCCGGGAGTATCCTGAGCAGCCAATAGCATGGGAATATCGAGCAATACGGCCTGCGTGGTGCCGC
>CAYRXO010000294.1:0-2818 GCA_964428215.1 uncultured Candidatus Accumulibacter sp.
CCGCTGTTGCCGACGGTGGCGACGGCTTCGCCAGCACGCACATTTTCGCCAACCTGCTTGAGCAGCGCTTCATTGTTGGCATACACCGAGAGGTAACTGTCGCCATGGTCGACGATCAGCAGATTGCCGAAACCGCGCATCCATTCGGCAAAAACGACCCGTCCGCCAGCGATGCTGCGTACCTCGGCACCGCTGCTGGCGCGAATGAACAAGCCTCGCCACAGGCTGCCTTCCTGCCGGACGGTGCCAAAGCGATTGGCCAGCGCGCCGCGAACCGGTGTGTGCAGTTTGCCTTTGAGGTGCGCCAGTCCGTCGGCTGTCGGCGGGGTTGGCGTCGTATGAGTGGCGGCCAGCGGCTGCTCCGGCGCGGCGGCGGATGGCGGCGCTGTCGCCTCGGTCATGTGTTCGGTGGGCGACGTCTTTTGAGAAGCTGCGAGCGTTTCCTGACGGGTCTCCTGGCGAACCGACGGCGGCGGTATCTGGCGGCGTTGCGCTTCGCGGAGCGCCGTAGCACGTTGTTGCCTGATCAGCTGCAACTCCTGCTGACGAGCCGTTTCTCTCGCTGCAGCGGCCTGTGCGGCGATGATTTTCGTCAGACGCTCGATCAGATTGCCGAGGCGTTTTTCGTCGCGTTGCAGGTCGCCGATCGCTTGTCGTTGGCTGGCAAGCTGTCCGGAGATTTTCTGCAACACCGCTTGCCGTTGTTGGCGCTGCAATTCGAGTCGCGCGGATTTTTCGCGTTGAGTCGACTCCAGGCTGGCCAGTTGTTTGGCTTTTTGCTGTGTTTCGTCAGCGAGTCGCTGCTGTTGATGCAACGTGGTTTCGATCGACTGCAATATCCGGCCGCGGCTGCGACCGATGCTTTCGAGATAGTGGAGATCGCGTGCCAGCTGATTGGCATCGTCACCGTTCAGGAATAGGCGAAACGGATCCGGTTTGCCGCGCAAGTACTGACGGTGCAGGATGATTTCCAGTGGGGCCTGCTGTACGCGCAGGCGCTGTTGCAGCGCTTGCAACTGTCCGGACAATTCGTCGAGCGCCGTCTGGATTGCCGTGCGACGACTGTTCAGAGCATGCAATTCGCGTTGCGCGGTTGACAGCGAGCGCTCGGTTTCGCGTAGATCGTTCAGGGCATCGCGCCGCGCATCTTCGGTGGAAGACAATTCCTGGCGCAAGGTTTCGATTTCGGTGCGTAGTGCCTTGAGGTCGGACTTCTTCTCGACCATTTCCTCGTTCGGGGCAAGCTCGGCGGCAAGTGACGAAGCGAGTGTGCTGGCCAAGCAAAACGGGAGCATGAACAGGGCGGCAAATAGCGGCCGGAGGCAAGGCCGGTCGGCTGAATACCGTTGCTGTCGTCGTGGTCGGGTAATCACGGGTGGATGGCTGGCCGGGCAGAAAATGGGCCGGGCAGTGCTCCTGCCGTCGGCAATTTTACGGGAAGCTGCAGTACCTGCCAAAGTTGGCCATATTGCCGGTCGACTATTCGATTCGGCGCAAAACACCCTGAAAGCATCAGTCCGGATTTTGTCTTATAATGGCGAATTATAAGATAATCAAAGAGTTTCAAAAGGGTTTGCCAACGGGTTTGCAAGAAGTTTTCGAAGGACTTTCTATCGTGCTTGGCCGGATCAGCATCATCGACAAACAGGAACATATCGAACAGGCCGCGCGCGCGCTGAAATCGATTTCACATCCCTTGCGTCTGAAAATTCTCTGTGTTCTTGGTGATCAGGAAGCCTGTGTGCAGGAAATCGTTGAAGCCGTCGGCACCTCACAAAGTAATATCTCTCAACATCTGGCGATCCTGCGCGAGAAGGAAATTTTATTTGCCTGCAAACGGTCGAATCGCGTTTTCTATCGTGTCGGCGATGCACGTATCCTGCAGTTGATCGGCATGATGCGTGAGGTATTCTGTGGTGCGTGAGCCATTCTGCCAGCAAGACTGAAGGCATCGCCGGCGCGATTTGAAGACCTCGTTCCTGAAAAAATTTGTGGAGTAGGCTTTGGAATTCATTCAACAAAACATTTTTCTGGTCGTACTGGCTGTGGTCAGCGGTACATCCCTTCTGGCGATGTCGGTTCGCCGACCCGGTGGCCGTTCGTTGACCGCCAGTCAGGCGACGATGCTGATCAACCGCGAAAACGCCCTGCTGATTGACGTACGCGAACCGAATGAATATTTGAACGGCCATGTTAACGACTCGCGCAACATACCTGCTGATTCCCTGGCGCAACGCGCAGAAGAACTGACGTCGCACAAGGACAAACCGGTGATTTTGATCTGCCAGTCCGGTGCGCGTTCCTCTTCGGCGTGTTCGACACTGAGCAAACTCGGCTTCAACAAGGTGCATTCGCTAGAAGGCGGCGTGACCGGCTGGCTGGAAGCGGGTCTGCCACTCAAGAAAGGGGCGCGCAAATGAGCGGCAGTGCTTCCGTCCTGATGTATACGACGGCCGTCTGTCCGTTCTGTATTCGCGCCGAGCAACTGCTGCGCACTCGCGGCGTCGAATACATCGACAAGATTCGTGTGGACCTCGAACCGGCGCGGCGCGACGAAATGATCGAGCGTACCAACAAACGGACGGTGCCGCAGATTTTCATCGGACAGACTTATGTCGGCGGTTGCGACGATTTGATAGCGCTCGACCGAGCCGGCAAGCTGTTGCCTTTGTTGGCGGGCGAGGCCTCCGCGTCGTCAATTTCCGCCTGACGGAGATCGTTGAATTCAAGCACTCCGAAGAATGAAGGCTCTGCCACACCCCTGACCCCCATAAGCGCTAACATAATAATGAGTGTTTTTTGCTACACTGCGCTCGAT
>CAYRXO010000295.1:0-2812 GCA_964428215.1 uncultured Candidatus Accumulibacter sp.
GCGACCATGCCGACGAAGCGCTTGGCGTAGTCGTTGTTGTTGCAGAGGTCGCGCGAGCGGGCGCGCAGGGTGTCGAGCGCGCGGAATAGGTCGGCGTTGGCAGATGCGTTGGTGCTGTTCCAGCCGCCGGTCAGGCGGTCGAAGCGCGCGGCGGCGAAGTCACGGCGACCGCGGCGCGGCGCATAGCCGAGGCGGGATGCGATGGTGTCGAGCCATTTGGCCATGCAGTGTCCTTAGTTGCCGGTGAAACGGACGTACAGCTTGTTCTTGCCGGGCAGGCCGGAGGCCAGGCGCGCGGCATCGTCCTCGCGGGCGACTTCGGAGCGGTAGCGGTCGAGCAGCATCAGCAGGTCTTTCACCGAGATGTATTTCATGCGCCGTCCGGCGATTTCGTACTCGGCGACGGCCGGGTCGCGGCCTTCGATCCACGCTTGCAGCGCGGCCAGCGTCTTGCGCGCGTGGCTGCGGTCATCGAGCGCCGCCGTGGCGGTGCCGCTGCGATAATCCGGTTCGACCTCGAGCGTTCCTTCGTCGACGGTGTATTTCTCGGCACCGGATTCGACCCAGGCGATCCACTGGTAGGAACCGGCGGCATAGGCGCCCGTGGTGGCAGCGGCGACGGTGACGGCGTGGTCGGTGCCGTCAGCCGTGGCGGTGATCTCGAAGCCGCCGGCGGCGTTCTTGAAGCGGTACTTCAGCGTCCACGTGCCGGCCGGGTAATCACCCAGCGTGCGCGTCCATTTCCAGGTATCGCCGGCACGCAGGCGCGCGGGTTCGTCAGAGGGGATCGTGGCAGCCATACCCAGCATCGTCGCCGCGGATGGCTGTAATGTTCAGGGGGAAGATTACAGCGTATCTGACGGCGGATATGCGGCATGGATTCCGCCGGTTATGTCAGTCGTTTAAAGGCTTTTTCTTTGCGCGATCAATGATATTCGTCACAAGGATTATTGGAAGAAGCTCCAGCGCTGCGTCGTAAAAGTCTCGAAGATCGCAAGCCGGCTCCAGCGTGACTACTTCCATTTGCGCATGATGTTTCTGACATGTCATTCTTCGGTCGCTATGACCGCACCTACCAAACAGTCTGCAAATTATGTTCATTTCATTCTCCAATGCTCAAACTCTCACTTCTTCAAGCTCACAATCTTGAAAATCATCGACTGGCTCAAGCCGAACTTCGACGAAAGCGCCTTGACGTTGTGTCCGGTGTATTGCAGCCGGATCGCTTCGTCTCGGTCGCGGCGGGCACTGACGGGCTTTTTCGGGACGTAGAGTCTCAGGGTCTCGCCTGCGTAGTCGCGGCGCAGGATCTTCTCGATGGTTGCCGGCAGGCGCTGGCGGACGACTTCGGAGACGGCCTGGTCGACGTGCGGTCCGATTTCGGCGGCGCATGCGGTGGCGAGGTTGCGGATCATGTATTCGGACATCGGTGTCTCCTACCAGCGTTTGACGGAAAACCCGCCGGCCGGCTTGATGCGGCGCGGCGGCGGGGAGGGTTCGGTTTTCGGTGCTTTTTCGGCGTCGACCGCGACGGCGGCATCCTTGAGCGTGGCACCCGAGAGGCGCAGCGCGACCAGCGCCAGGATCAGGCAATCGAGCGCCTCGTTGCGCGGGCGGGTCTGCACCCATTCCTGTATCGGCCTGTGGCCCTTGAAGCGTGTGACCAGCTTTTCGGCGGCCAGCTGGGCGAAGTATTCGTCGTCAAAGGCGGGTTCCTGCGGGAAGTGCAGGTAGCCTGGGCCGGGTTCCATCTGCTTCAAGCGCGCGTAGAGCATTCCCTTGCCGCCGTCGACGCCAATCGGCTCGACCGGAACGCCGCGTTTGCGCTTGACGCGCAGGCGCTGGCGGCGCTTCTTCTCGTCCTCGACCAGCGGGCGGCCCATTCCGAAGACGCCCTTGGTGGCGAAGCACCAGCGCCGGCGGGCGACGAAGGCATAGACCTGGCTGGCGTTGTAGCCGGAGTCGATGGCGCAGACCTTGACCTCGACGTCGGCCAGCGTTTCGGCGAGGTCTTCCCAGACCTGCGGCTGCGCGGTGTCGCCGGGCAGGATGACGTGGTCGCGCACCCAGCCTTCCTCGCCTTTTCCCCAGTCGACCACGGTCAGTTCGAGGCGGTCTTTCTGCACGTCGACGCCGCCGGTGCGCAGGCATACCGGCAGCGGTTCCGGGTAGATTTCCAGCCGCGAAATCAGGCTCACGTTCTCGATGCTGTCTCCCTCTTCCTTGAACACTTCGCCGAGGTAGGTGTTGAAGAAGGCTTTCAGCTCGGACGAGTCGCCCTGGGCGTCGATCCACTTCTGTGCAACCT
The DNA here is from genome assembly GCA_964428215.1 of uncultured Candidatus Accumulibacter sp. Classification (GTDB taxonomy): domain Bacteria; phylum Pseudomonadota; class Gammaproteobacteria; order Burkholderiales; family Rhodocyclaceae; genus Accumulibacter. The sequence continues at coordinate 2,309 of CAYRXO010000295.1, forward strand.
TGACCCACGACAAGCCGAGGCCGACCGGCGCATACAGCGCGTTGATGTGATAGCCGCGGTGGTGGCGGATGTGCGGTCGGGCGGCAATCCATCGGCCGCGGGCCAGCATTTCGGTTTTGCTGTTTTCCTCGATGATGGCGGCGCATTCGCGGCAGACGTACCAGGCGGCGGCGACCTGCTCCGGGCCTTCCTGCCCTTCTTCTTTTGGCGCTCGGCGGAACTTGAGGCCGTAGGGCGCATCCTTTCCGCCGAACTCGAGCGGCTGGTATTCGCCGCAATGCGGGCACGGCACATGATACCGGCGCATGTCGCTCCGCGCGTATTGCTGGGTGATGCGGCTGGCGCCTTCCTTGGTCGGCGTGCTGACCAGGTAGGTTTTCGCGCGGGTGTAGGTGCGCTGGCGGTTCTCGATCAGCGTCATCGGGTCGCCTTCTCCTCCGACGTCCCACGGGAAGGCATCGACCTCGTCGCAGATGACGTATGGCAGGTGATCGGAGCGCAGCG
>CAYRXO010000296.1:0-2795 GCA_964428215.1 uncultured Candidatus Accumulibacter sp.
CCCCCGCCGCCACAGACTCGCTCGCCAGTGGCTCGATCAAACCTTTTAAAACCTCGCGCGCAAAGAATAAGGGAAAACGACTTTTTTGAATAGAATCATCCGGTATGCGACAATTATTTTCATATGCTGCAACAAGACTCCTTCCTGATAACAATGCTGCCAGCGGTTATTTTTCCATGCTTGGTAGAGCCGCAGGTGTGTTGCAATTAACTTCAGAAGCGATCAATCTTTACAATGCCATTAAAAGTGGTGATATAGGGAACATCAAAGGGGCCCATAACATCAAAAGGGCCAGGGTCAAATAAAATGGAAAATGAGCCCGACCCTTTTTATTCACTTTTATTTTACTAACGCTGATCTTTCGTGCCTTAAGATAAATGCAATGTTGCATAAAAAAATATATAAAATATACCTAATTGGATTTTTTTTAACGTTTGGAGGACTGTTGTTTATTGTTAATTACCAAGATAAAAACATTGATAATGAATGTGTTGATGTACGTGTTGGTAAAATATATTTATACAGCGCCGGCAAAGGTGAGGCAATTGGTATTGCAGACTCCAACGGGAAGCTTGTTGCTGGCTGTCACAGATTTGATTGTGGATATATGGGCTACAAAAAAGACAATGCGAAAGATGCCATATTCATATTAAAAAATAACAGGGTTGTAGAAATATATGTCGAAGGGGAAGTAAAGATTCGTGAATCAGATACCCTGATTAGAGAAAAACTGAATCATGAATTTGGCATTTTTGTTTTTGCGATGGGAATTTTTATTTTGATTATTGGTTATTTAATCTCAAGAAAAATAAATGGGAAATAATGCGTACGCCACCTTTCAAAGTACAGTTCAAACTCTTGTAAGCTTAAATTTGATGCCTGCTGATGTGGCCGCAACATTGACAAATGTAAACCCTTTATCTATTCCATCAGGTTTTGAATACCTTGGTGCTGGTTATAACATAACAAAAGCATGGGTTGCGATCATCGAAGATTTAGAATTAAAATGAGCCCGTCCCCTTTTATTATTAAAAATTTGAACCTGGTCCCTTTTGTCGCTTTTGTCGGTCCCTTTTATCCCGTATCGGCTGAAAGTATCGCTGGCTGCCGCGGGTGCCGAACTGGCGCAGGAAGCGGCGCGCCGTCTCGAGATCGCTGGCAAGAATGACAACCATACCGAAATCTCAGCCTTGTTCACCGCCCTGAGGCAGGAACTGACCTTGCTGGAACCGGAATTGCAGGCCTATCTGGCCGAGTCCACAGGCGAATCGCCCGGCGATTGACCTTTTCAGCGCTTGGCCGCATTATCCCGAAGTCATCGTTTCGGGCAACGGACCCGCCAGACGCCTGATCATCCTTCCTGCCCGATCATGTTCATCGATCTCATCCTCAGTGCCGGTCGCTCGGCCGTCGAACTCGCCTTGTTCATCCTCTTGCCGGTAATGGTCGTCATGCTCTCGCTGATGCGCTTGCTCGAAGCGCGTGGTGTGCTCGACTGGTTGGTGATCCGGCTGTCAGCCGTGCTGCGACCGCTCGGGCTGACCGGACTGGGCGTGCTGGCAGCGCTGCAAATCAACTTCGTCAGTTTCGCCGCACCGGTGGCCACCTTGTCGGTGATGGAACAACGTGGCGCATCCGACCGCCACTTGGCGGCGACACTGGCAATGGTTTTCAGCATGGCGCAAGCCAATGCCTCCTTGCCGATGACGGCCATGGGACTGCAAAACTGGGTTACACCTTGCTGCTGTCGCTGGCCGGCGGTTTGCTGGCGGCGGCACTGACGTTTCATTTTTTTGGGCGCCATCTCGCCGCAGATGAACCGCCAGTCGCGCCGACGCTGAGCCATCCGGAAGCCGGCAGGACCAAAGGGGTGCTCGACGTGATCAACCAGGCAGGGGCGGAAGCTTTCAAAATCGCCACCGGCGCCATCCCGATGCTCGTTCTGTCCCTGGTAGTCGTGGCCGCCTTGCGCAGTCTGGGTGCCATCGACCTGCTGACCCGACTGCTGGCACCGGTACTCGACGCACTGGCGATCGACCGGGCGATCATCCTACCAGCACTGACCAAATACTTGGCTGGCGGGACGGCAACGCTGGGCGTGATCGATGACATGCACCGTAACGGTCAGGCCAGCGTCGCATTCATCAACGCCAGCGCCGGTTTTCTGATTTCGCCGTTCGACATTCCCGGTGTCGCGGTGCTCATTTCCGCCGGCCGTCGGGTCGCCGCCGTCTGGAAACCCGCCGCATTCGGTGCCTGTGCCGGTATCGCCTTACGTACGGTCGGTCATCTGCTGTTGTGATGGCTACCGACATCTTGCACGAACCGCTGCTTTCCGAGGCGATGCTTTCAGGCGGACAACAACCATTTCACATGGGTTGAGGTGCAACTGAAATTGAATATCCAGGAGCCGCTGCATGTATCTTCCGAAACACTTTGCCGAACCACGAGTGGATGCCCTGCGGCAACTCATTCGCTCCCGCCCGCTGTCGACCTTGGTCACGCTGACGGCCGGTGGACTCGAAGCCAACCATATTCCGCTCCATCTTTCGTCGCAACCCGACCCTTAGGAAGCGCTGATTAAATCGTGTTACAAAATTTCGACATCAGTACAACCAATGGGTTAGGCTGCCATCTTGGGGCGAAAATCGATTTAATCAGTGCTTCCCTTACGGTACGTTGCGCGGTCACGTCGCTCGTGCCAACCCGATCTGGCGCGCGGCAGTCACTGGCAGCGAAGCCTTGGGAAACGCAGATTTATTCCCGCCAGCCCCCACACTTAATATGACAATGTT
>CAYRXO010000297.1:0-2778 GCA_964428215.1 uncultured Candidatus Accumulibacter sp.
CACGGTTTGATGAGGGAGGGCAGGCGAAAGCCTGTCCTCTACTCTACCCTTTTCTCTCTGCTGGCGATCATTTTTGCCATTCTTTCCTTGCGCCTGCGGCCGCGTTGAGCGGTCCATTCTTTCGACTTAGCGGTGCCCCCTGTCGCAGCGGCAAAAAACGTCCACCGCGACGGCGTTGATTGGTGTATAAATATACATAAATTTGGCCGGTGCGCAGGTGACCTCCCGGTGACTTTTCCGACGCGCGGTGTCGGCCGATCGTCGAACGCCTGGACGGCTCAGCCGCGGAAAAGCCCATGGATCATCAGCGTCTTGCACAAAAACTCGACATTCTTGCCGACGCGGCAAAGTACGATGTGTCGTGCTCATCGAGCGGTAGCCGGCGCGCCGGCGGCCAGGGGCTGGGCAACGGTTTGCCCGCCGGACTTTGCCATTCGTTCACTGAGGACGGCCGCTGCGTGTCGCTGCTTAAAATCTTGCTCAGCAATCACTGCATCTTCGACTGCGCGTATTGCGTGTCCCGACAGAGCAACGACATTCCACGGGCTGCCTTCTCCGTGGCGGAAGTGGTCGACCTGACGCTCAATTTTTACCGCCGCAACTATATTGAGGGACTGTTCCTCAGCTCCGGGGTTTTCAAGAATCCGGACTACACCATGGAGCGCATGCTCAAAGTCGTGCGAACGCTGCGTCTCGAGCACGATTTTCATGGTTACATCCATCTGAAGATCATTCCGAAAGCCTCGGTGGAACTGGTGCGGCAGGCCGGTCTGTATGCCGACCGGCTGAGTGTCAACATGGAAATTCCCAGCGTATCCGGCTTGCGGCGGCTGGCGCCGGACAAGACGCACGCCGACATCGTCGAGCCGATGCGTGCGGTACAGCACGAGATCGTCAGCCAGCGCGACAGTGCGAGAACGATCAAATCGACGCCCGCATTCGCGCCGGCCGGACAAAGCTCGCAACTGATCATCGGCGCCGCACAGGAGACCGACCAGCAGGTGTTGCGTACCGCCGATCGGCTGTATCGCCGCTTCGCCTTGAAACGGGTCTATTACTCGGGCTATGTGCCCCTGGTGAGCGATCGGCGCTTGCCGGCGATCGACAGCCGTGTGCCGACCATGCGTGAAAATCGTCTGTATCAGGCCGATTGGCTGATGCGTTTCTATGGTTACCAAGCCGAGGAACTGTTGACCGAAAATCAACCGTTTCTCGACCTCGACATCGACCCCAAGCTGTCGTGGGCGATGCGCCATCTAGCGCAATTCCCGGTCGCCGTACAAACGGCCTCTCTGGAAATGATCCTGCGCATTCCCGGCATCGGCGTGAAATCGGCGCATAAAATCGTAGCCGCCCGGCGTTTCCAGTCGTTGACGCTCGACCATCTGCGCCGGATGGGGGCGGCGGTCAATCGGGCACGCTATTTTGTGCTCACGGCCGGCGGCAACCCGCATTTGCAGTACCTGACGCAAGCGGATTTGCTGCTGCGCATCGCGTCGGACAGCCGGATCGAGCGGAGGCTCTGCGCCGCGCGGCAAATGGCCCTGTTTTGAAAGATCCGCTCAGCGGTGCCTATCCTGACTTACGATGGCAGTTTCGTCGGTTTCCTCAGCGCAGTCTTCTGCTTGTATGCCGACTTCGCCTACGCCCGAACGCCGGCCGATCGATTTCTTCTCATGAAGGACGACGCGCCGGCCGCACGAACCGGCGATCTGTTTGCTCAAACGATGTCTGTCGGCAATGATTCGGAAAAAGCCGACAGGGTATTGAAAACGCTGGAAAAAATTTTTTCTCCTGCGGGCGTCCAGCGTCTGCTGCTGGCATTTCTGTCGGAGGATCCGGAGGTTGAAAGCAAGCTGCTGGCCACCATTCGCCACGCTCTGAACACACCGGGGCGAGCGGTGCTGCACGATCATGCGCATCCGGCCGTCAGCGAAATCAATCGGCTGGCGCGCGCGGTGAGCAGAGAACGGCATCGTCTGCTGGGTTTCGTCCGTTTCGAAAAAACGCGTACCGACATCTATTTCGCCCGTATCGCTCCCGCATACGATGTCTTGCTGCTGCTCGCCGGCCATTTCAAACGCCGTTACGCTGACCAGCGCTGGGCGATCTTCGATGTTTCCCGGCACTTCGGTTTCTATTTTGATCGGCAGCAGTTGCGGGTGATCGATCATTTCAATCCCGGCTCACGACAGGAGTGGTTGTCCTTGCTCGATGGCGACGAGACGGTTTACCAGTCGTTGTGGCGAACTTATCTGACGCATGGCAACATCGCTGAAAGAAAGAATCCGCAACAGCATCTTCGCCAGTTGCCGAAACGTTACTGGCGTTATCTCACCGAAAAGGATTTTTTGACGCCCGGCGGCGCCGGCTGACTGCGTGCAGATGCCGGCTGGCAGCCGCGATGTGCTGGACGACACCTAGGGAGCCACTGATTTAATCGCAACCATACCCGCATGGTATAATTTGGCCATCCCAACGGCCCCCGAGTAGCGAGATGAAGCAGATCAGTTTTTCCCAGATGGAGTTTGCGGGCAAGAAGCGGACGACGCGGCGGGAGTTGTTCCTTGCTGAAATGGAGCAGGTGATGCCGTGGAGCGAGGTGCTGGGGGTGATCGAACCGCACTACCCGAAGGGCAAACGGGGTCGTCCGCCGGTGGGACTGGAGCGGATGCTGAGAGTGTATACCAATATCGTTCATAAACGACTTTAATTATCCTGTTTAATAGCATGTAGAATTGGGGCACTGCTTGTTCTTTGGGCGTGCGGCCATGTTGA
>CAYRXO010000298.1:0-2716 GCA_964428215.1 uncultured Candidatus Accumulibacter sp.
CGAGCAGAGTGAATAAATCGGACTTCAGGCGCATCATGATCGGCTGCGTTTCGGGGTCGCCGAGACGGCAGTTGAATTCGACCGTTTTTACCGAGCCGTCTTTACCGACCATCAGGCCGGCATAGAGAAAACCGGTGTAAGGAATGCCATCGGCGGCCATGCCGCGCACGGTCGGCAGAATGATCTCGCGCATCGCACGCGCATGTACTTCCGGTGTGACTACCGGCGCCGGCGAATAGGCGCCCATGCCGCCGGTATTGGGTCCGCTGTCACCGTCACCGATCCGCTTGTGGTCCTGGCTCGACGCCAACGGCAGGACGTTTTTACCGTCGACCATGACGATGAAGCTGGCTTCCTCCCCGTCGAGATACTCTTCGATGACCACTCGGCTGCCATCCGCCGAGCCGCCGAGCATGCGATCGATGGCAGCGTGCGCCTCGGCCAGCGTTTGCGCAACGACGACGCCCTTGCCGGCCGCCAATCCATCGGCTTTGATGACGATGGGTGCACCGGTCTGATCGACATGCGCATGAGCAGCGGCGCAATCGGAGAAAGTCTGGAAACGCGCTGTCGGAATCTGGTGCCGGGCCATGAAACGCTTGGCGAAATCCTTAGAGCTTTCCAGCTGCGCCGCTTCCCTCGTCGGACCGAATATCTTCAGTCCACGGGCGCGAAAAACATTGACGATGCCGGCAGCCAAAGGCGCTTCCGGACCGACGACGGTGAGCTGCACCTTCTGTTGCTCGGCGAAATCAGCCAGGGCGTCGATCTCGTTGAGCGGAACATTTTCCAGCTCGTGCTCGTTGGCCGTGCCGGCGTTTCCGGGCGCGACGTAAACTTTCTGCAGACCCGGCGCTTTCGCCAGCCGCCAAGCCAGCGCATGCTCGCGACCACCGGAACCGATGACCAGTATTTTCAAGGCATGAGAGCTGGGCTTGGCGGCTTTCATAAAAGACTCGAGTCGTCCGGAGGACAGTGGGTGGAAGAAAAAGTGGTTAATCCGTGCCTAATAGTCTGACAATCAGTGCCGAAAATGCCGCGCGCCGGTAAAGACCATCGCCAATTGGTGTTCGTCGGCTGCCGCGATCACCTCTTCATCACGCATTGAGCCGCCCGGCTGTATCACCGCCTTGGCGCCAGCCGCTGCCAGCACATCGACGCCGTCACGGAACGGGAAAAAGGCATCAGAAGCGACGACCGATCCGTGCAGGTCGAGTCCGGCGTTCTGCGCCTTGCTGACTGCGATGCGCGTCGAATCGACCCGGCTCATCTGTCCGGCGCCAACGCCGAGCGTCATACCGTGTCCGCAGAAAACGATGGCGTTCGATTTGACGAATTTGGCGACTCGATACGCAAAGAGCAAATCCTCGATCTGCGCGGCGCTCGGTGCCCGTTGAGTCACCACCCGCAAATCGCTTGCCTGCACGTTGAAGCGATCGGGCGTCTGCACCAGCAGGCCGCCGCCGACCCGTTTCATTTCGAAAGCGTGGTATACCCGTTCCAGCGGCAGTTCGAGGACGCGCAGATTTTGTTTGCTGGCCAGCATCTGCCGTGCTTCGTCGGAAAAGGATGGCGCCAGCAGCACTTCGACGAAATGCTTGCGCGCGTTCATCGCCGCGACGACAGAGTCATCGACTTGGCCATTGAAAGCGATGATGCCGCCGAAGGCCGACGTCGAGTCGGTCTGAAACGCTTTTTCATAGGCAGCGACCAGATTGGCGTCGACCGCCACGCCGCAGGGGTTGGCGTGTTTGATGATCACGCAGGCTGGTGTGTCGAAGGTTTTGACGCATTCCCAGGCGGCATCGGCATCGGCGATGTTGTTGTAGGACAATTCCTTGCCCTGCAGTTGCCGATAGTTGGCGATCGATCCGGGCAAGGGCGTCAGGTCGCGGTAGAAAGCGGCTTGCTGATGCGGATTCTCGCCATAACGCAACGTTTCGACGCGATCGAAAGCGAGATGCAACTGGTCAGCGAAAAGCTGTGGCTGCTCCTTTTCGTCGAGCGAAGTCAGCCAGTTGGCGATGGCACTGTCGTAACGCGCGGTATGGACGAAAGCTTTCTTGGCCAATTTGAAGCGCGTCGCCAGACTGAGTGTGCCTGAGTTGGCGCTCATTTCAGCTAGCAACGACGGGTAGTCGGCCGGATCAGTGACCACGGCGACGCCGCCATAGTTCTTGGCTGCCGAACGCAACATCGCCGGCCCACCGATATCGATATTCTCGATGGCCTCCGCCAGAGTGACGTCGGCTTTGGCGATCGTTTCGCGGAATGGGTAGAGATTGACGCAGACTAGATCGATGGTTGGAATGTCATGCTCGGCCAGTGTCGACAGGTGTTCGGGCAGATCGCGCCGCGCCAGGATGCCGCCATGGACCTTCGGATGCAAAGTTTTCACCCGTCCGTCGAGCATTTCCGGAAAGCCGGTGTAGTCGCCCACTTCGGTGACAGCCAGACCGGCGTCACGCAACAGTTTCGCCGTGCCGCCCGTTGAAAGCAGAGTGACCCCTTGGGCATCGAGTCCTTGCGCGAATGCGAGCGCACCTTCTTTATTGGACAAACTGAGCAAAGCTTGACGGATTTTCATGTCGGACAGTCAGGTGACAGTTAAATAAAGTGGCAATCAGCAAGCGATCTTGTGCTCGAGCAGCTTTTTGCGCAAGGTGTTGCGATTGATGCCCAGGAACTCGGCTGCCAGCGTCTGGTTGCCTTTTGC
>CAYRXO010000299.1:0-2701 GCA_964428215.1 uncultured Candidatus Accumulibacter sp.
CTGATCTCGTTTCCCACATTTTTCGCTTCGACCCATCAAGTCCGACAGGCGGCTAAGGAAGGTGGCTTCTTAATACGCTGAGTACAAACAATTTGTTCATTTCTTGCCCTTTTTCAGTTCCGGCATGCCGCTTGCGGACAGGCAAGAGTTCACAAGAGATCATTGCCACGACAGAAACCCATGGATCAGCGGGCAGTCCGAGTCCGACTCATACCCGCCACTAATCCGGCAAGAAGCAAAGCGGCCTTTCGTCTGCCCCCGATCATCTGGCGTCTACATCTGCCAGCAGCACCCGGCAAGTCGTTGCCATCTACCGGTTCATCCAGATGTCCGATACTTTCTGCTGACCGGCTTCCGCCCGGCATCTTTCTCGGAACGGGAGGAGGAAGAATTCGCCCGCCCTCTTCCGGCGAGCATCCGGCAGGGCTATAGTTGTCACCGGCAAACCCTGACAAGTCTCCGGGTTTTTCGTCCACCTTTTCAAATCTTCCCTATGAAATACTTTTTTGCCGACGACGGAGAAAAAATCCATCTGCAAATCTCCGGCGAGGGGTCGCCGCTGGTCCTTCTGCACGGCTGGACCGCCAGCCACCGCGAGTGGCTGCCGTTTCTCGACCGACTGATTCCCCACCATCACGTTTTTCGTTGGGATGCGCGCGGACACGGCGGCTATCCGCTGAGCACACAGACCGTACCCAGCGTGCAGCGCATGGCGCGCGATCTGAGCAATCTGCTCGAACACTATCATTTGCACGATGCGGTGGTGGTCGGCCATTCGCTGGGCGCGTTGACGCTCTGGGAATACATCAAGACCTACGGTTGCCAGCGACTGAGCAAGATTTGCCTGCTCGATCAATCGCCGAAACTGCTCAACGACGACGACTGGCCCTACGGCATCTACGGCAGTTTCGACGAACAGCAGGCGGCGAAACTGGAAAGCGATCTGCACAACGACTTTGCCGAAGCGATCCTGCGACTGGCGGCGATGGGGCTTAACGCGCGCGCGCGCCAGAAATACGAGGAGCACGCGCCGGGCCTGGTCAAGGCGCGCGAATGGCTGAAAGCACAATACCCGCCCCCGCTGATCGCCTGCTGGCAGACGCTGCTGACCACCGACTTCCGTCCGGCGCTCGAGCGCATCGACATCCCGGCGCTGCTCATCTACGGCGGCGCGAGCAACTACTATCCACCGGGAACCGGTCCGTATCTGCACAGCCGATTGCCGCACTCCGAACTGCACGTCTATGAAGGCGCCGACCATTCGCCGCATCAATGCGACCGCGATCGCTTCGTGCATGACCTGCTGCGCTTCATGGAACCCATGCACGGAGCGCAACAACACCGGGGCGATCACTGACCGCAGGCGCGAAGCACGGAGTTGCGTTCTGTTCGCGCCCCGGCGCGGGTAGGCAGCGGCTCAGGGAGTAAAATGCTGCTCGTTGATCCAGCGGCCGAAAACCGGCACCAGCAGCGTGCCGTTTTCAGCGAGGATCTGACGGCGACGCAGAATGCGGCGCGTTGCCGCGTGCCCCTTCCGCACTCCCCGGCCCGCCGGCCAGGCGGGCGCCTGTCCGTCCTGCGCCGCGGCGGCGACGATCGCCTGCGCCGCTGCCGGCAGATCCTGCCAGTGCCGTAGGGTGGATAAGCGCAGCGCATCCATCTGCCGCATGCAGCAGTCGTCAGGCGGCCAATGCCCATGCCATTGATCTGTAATGAAAAATTTTTCGGTGGATGCGCTGCGCTTATCCACCCTACAAACTGCACGTCTATGAAGGCGCCGACCACTCGCCGCATCAATGCGAGCGCGATCGCTTCGGGCATGAGCTGCTGCGCTTCATGGAACCCATGCACGGAGCGCAACAACACCGGGGCGATCACTGACCGCAGGCGCGAAGCACGGAGTTGCGTTCTGTTCGCGCCCCGGCGCGGGTAGGCAGCGGCTCAGGGAGTAAAATGCTGCTCGTTGATCCAGCGGCCGAAAACCGGCACCAGCAGCGTGCCGTTTTCGCCGAGGATCTGACGGCGACGCAGAATGCGCCGCGTCGCGGCGTCGCCCGGCGGCGCGACGCCGGACGTCCCTTCCGCGCTCCCCGGCCCGCCGGCCAGCGGCCAGGCGGGCACCTGCCCGTTCTGCACGGCGGCGGCGATCGCCTGCGCCGCTGCCGACAGATCCTGCCAGTGCCGTAGGGTGGATAAGCGCAGCGCATCCACCACCCCGCCTGACGCCAGACGTTGCGGAAGTAATAGCCGGCCTGCTCGAGCAACTCCTCCTCGACGGCTGCCCGATCGGTGAGCGCGCGTCAGAATGCCGCCAAAGTCAGCAGCGCAAAGTGCGCCAGCGGCTCGTGCGATGCGAGACGCAGATTCGATCGCCGCCAGTTGCCGCTCGGCATCGTCGAGATGTTGCTGCGCGAGGTGCGGCAGACAGGTGCCGTCGGCCGCGGCGAGAAAGCGCGCCGCTACGGAAAAGCCGCACAGCAAAGCACTGTCATGATTGCACCCGGCAGCCAGCGTCCTTGCAGCGCCAGCGCCGCTACGAAATTGCCGTCGTCGGCGAGGCGCGCCAGCTCGCGCGTCTGCTGCTCGGCGAGTAATAAGCAAGGGTCAGGTCTTGTTTTGCCACAAAGAGACAAATCTCGGTCAGCGCTAAGGAAACGCAGAACAATTCAAGTGCTGCGAGAATTCGGCTGTGATTGCCGAC
>CAYRXO010000300.1:0-2685 GCA_964428215.1 uncultured Candidatus Accumulibacter sp.
TCCTCTGGTCGCTCGCGATGGAGTCGGCAGCGCTGCAGGACGCAGCAGAAGCCGCTCGCCTCGCAGCTTCTGGCGGCTGACTCCATGGTGCTGACGTGGCGACCGCATGTGACTTGGCGCCCGGCCTATACCTGGCGCGGCGAGGGAGTCGGAACGGCCGCAGCCATGCGTCGTTCAATCCCGCTCATGCTCGCCAGACAGTCGCCAGTAATGATCGTCCATCAACAGCAGCCGTCCGTTCAGATCAAGTAAAGCCGACATGCCACTGATCACCATCACCCCGCCAGACTCCGAGCCGGTCAGCGTCGATGACGTCAAGCTATCCGCGCGCGTCGATGCCGAGACATTCGACGACCAACTTGCGCTGCTGCTTATCCCGGCCATTCGCGCGGAAGCAGAACACCGCCTCGGGCGCCGATTGATCACGCAGACCGTGGAGCTTGTGCTGGACGCTTTCCCGGCCGGAGAAATCGACCTACGCCTGCCGAGCGTGCAGAGCGTCACCAGCATCAAATACCTGGACACTGCCGGCGCAGAGCAGACATTCGCCAACACCAACTACAGCCTGGACACCGCAGCATCACCCGGCCGCGTCCTGCTCGATACCGATGCTGCCTGGCCGGCAACGCAAGGCGTGCCGAATGCCGTGCGCGTGCGCTATGTCGTCGGGTATGGCGATGATGACGCCTCGGTGCCGGCAAATATCCGCCTGTGGATTACCGCCATGGTCGTGCAAGCGCTGGACAATCCTGGCGGACTGAACATTGCCGGACTACAGCCGCTGCCGTTTGTCGACCGCCTGCTCGATGCCGAGCGCTTCTATCCTGCCTCCTGATGCAAACGACGCAATTCGACCCGGGCCGCGCAAAGCACCGCGTTCGCATTCAGCGCAAGAGCGTCACGCGCAACGCGATCGGCGAGGAGGTCGTCAAGTGGCGCGATGTCGTGCTGACTGGCGACAAATCAGTATGGGCCGAGGCATGGCCGCTGAAGGGCCGCGAGTTCTTCGCCGCTCAGCAGACGCAATATGCCGCTGATGTTCGATTCCGTATCCGCTACCGATCGGACATCACTCGCGAGCATCGTGTGCTGTGGAATTCCGATCCGTATGACATCGTGCAGATTATCGACGTTGGCGCAGTGCATCACACGACCGAGATCCTGGCTGTGAATGGGATTCGCAACGGGGCGAACGCATGATCAGGCGAGAGTATGGCGGGGACTTCGGAGGGATCACCGTAGAGCTTCAGGGGGTTGACGAACTAAAGCGCGCGCTCGATCAGGTTCCGGACAAGCTAAAGAAGAAGGGTCTGCTCAGAGGGCTGCGGCTCGCCGGCAACCTTGTCAGAGATGTTGCGCGCCGCGCGGCCCCGTTGCTGCAGACGCCTACGCCATACCGAAAGAAAGGCACCGTCCGCAGAAATATCGTCGTTCGGTCGTCAAAGTTCGCTAGAAAAGCAGGCGATGTTGGGGTTTTCATTGGCGTCAGAAAACTGAAAGGCGCGAGGACAAAAACTCTCGGCGCGGCCGGCGCGAAGAACCCAAACGACCCGTTTTACTGGTCTTTTTTGGAGTTCGGCACCAAGAAAATGTACAAGCGCCCGTTCCTTGCGGCCGGAGCAACGGTGCTTGATCAGGCGTCAGACGTCATCATCAGAGAATCAACTTCCGCTATCAACAAGATCAACACCGGGGCAACATGATGAGCGTCGAATCTGAACTTTACGCCGCACTCGCCGGCCTGCCAGCGCTCACCGCGCTGGTGGGAAAGCGCATTTATCCGGATGTGATACCTGAAGACGCAGACCTGCCGGCAGTCGTCACCGCGCGCCAGGGCACTGAGCCGGTAATCGGCATCGGAGGCGCGAAGTTCGGCGAGTTCGCGCAGATGATCGTCTCCGCATGGGCACCAACCCGCACGCTTGCAGAATCGATTGGCGATCAGATCGCCGAAGCTCTGCGCGTCGCAGGAAATCCGGTCACGAACCGCGCAGGCGGATACGACGAGGAAACCGGCAATTTTGCCGCAACGCTCGACACCACTTGGTTCACCGCGGCGTAACCAGCACCAGCACCACCAACGGCCCCGCAAGGGGCTTTTTTTTCGAGTAACGCCAGGCCCCGAAAGGGGCTTTTTTTTGGGAAATTGAAAAATGGCAACAGCAAAAGTTTGGAAAAATGTCGCTGTAGCAATGCAATCTGCTCTTGCTGCGGCCAAAACGATCACCGCTATCACCAAGGCAAGCCCCGGCGTCGCCAGTTCCGTGGCGCACGGATACGCCAATGGGGATTTTGTCTATCTGTCTGTCAATGGCATGTTTCAGCTGAATGAGAAAGTCGTCAGGGTGGCCGGCGTTGCCGCTGACACGTTTCAACTTGAGGGCGTCGACACGACGCTGTTCGATACCTTCACATCTGGCACCGCAGAAAAAATCACGTTCGGCACCAGCATTACCACGGCGACTAACATCACGGCAAGCGGAGGCGGGTTTGAGTTCATCCCGACCACCACGATTCACAGCAACGTCAACACGTCCATCCCTGGCCTGCCTGAAGCCAGCAATTTCACCATGGACCATATCCACGACATCTCTGACGCCGGCCTGATCGCCATGAAGGCGGCTTCTGATGTTCAGGCGCGCCGCGCATTCCGCTTAACGTGGGGTTCTGGCGGTCAAATCATGG
>CAYRXO010000301.1:0-2682 GCA_964428215.1 uncultured Candidatus Accumulibacter sp.
GCAGGAAATCCTGCGCCGGGTTTTCGGCGTAGATGCGCGCTTCGAGCGCGTGCCCACGGATCGTCAGGGCGTCCTGCGACAGCGGCAGGGCTTCGCCGGCGGCGACGCGCAATTGCCATTCGACGAGATCCTGGCCGGTGATCATTTCGGTGACCGGGTGCTCGACCTGCAGGCGGGTGTTCATCTCCATGAAATAGAATTGGCCGTCGTCGGCCGTGCCGCGGTCGACGATGAATTCGACGGTGCCGGCGCCGACGTAGCCGGCCGCGCGCGCCGCTTCGACGGCGGCACGTCCCATCGCCGCCCGACGCGCGGCGCTGACGCCCGGCGCCGGCGCTTCTTCGAGCACTTTCTGATGCCGGCGTTGTACCGAACAATCGCGTTCGAAGAGGTGCACGTGGTTGCCGTGCGTGTCGGAGAAGATCTGTACTTCGATGTGCCGGGAGCGCGTCAGATAGCGTTCGAGCAACACGTCCGGCGACCCGAAGGCGGCGGCCGCTTCGCGCTGGCAGGCGGCGAGCGCGGCGAGGAATTCGATCTCTCTGTCGACCCGGCGCATGCCTTTGCCGCCGCCGCCGGCCACCGCCTTGATCAGGACCGGGTAGCCGATATCGGCCGCCTGTTGGTGCAGAAAATCGGCCTCCTGACGCTCGCCGTGATAGCCCGGAGTCAGGGGAACACCGGCGGCGGCGAGCAATTGTTTGGCTGCCGATTTGGAACCCATGGCACGGATCGCCGCCGCTGGCGGGCCGATGAAGACGACGCCGGCAGCAGCACAGGCGTCGGCGAATTCGGCGTTCTCGGAGAGGAAACCGTAGCCGGGATGGATGGCTTCGGCGCCGGTGCGCGCGGCGGCAGCGAGCAGCCGTTCGCTGACCAGATACGATTCGCGCGCCGCCGCGGGGCCGATGCAGACGGCTTCGTCGGCCAGGCGCACGTGCCGGGAGTCGACGTCGGCTTCGGAGTAGACCGCGACGGTGCGCACGCCGAGTCGCCGGGCGCTGCGCATCACCCGGCAGGCGATTTCTCCGCGGTTGGCAATGAGGATTTTGGTAAACATGGCAGATCCTCCGGCGGACGGCGGTGGTTATCAGTCGGTGCGCCAGGACGGGCGCCGCTTGTCGAGGAATGCCGCCAAGCCTTCCCGTCCCTCGTCGCTGGCGCGCACGCGGCTGATCCGGTCGACCGTCTCGGCGCGCGTTTCGTCGTCGATCGGCTGGCCGTTGATGACGCGGATCAGGCGCTTGCATTCGGCCTGCGCGACCGGGCCGCCGGCAAGCAGGCAGTCGGCCAGTTCGTTGATCGCGCCGTCGAGTTGTTCCGTGTCGGGGACCAGTTCATGCACCAGCCCGATGCGATACGCTTCGGCGGCGGAGAAGCGCTCGGCGGTGAGCATGTAACGACGCGCGTGGCGCTCACCGATCGCCGCCAGGATGTAGGGACTGATCACCGCCGGGATGAGTCCGAGTTTGACTTCGCTGAGGGCGAAAGCGGTGTCGTACGTGGCCACCGCCAAGTCGCAGGCGGCGATCAGTCCGACACCGCCGCCATAGGCCGGTCCCTGGACGCGCGCGATGGTCGGTTTGGACAAATCGTTCAACGTCGCCAGCATCAACGACAGCTGTTCGGCGTCACGGTGATTGTCTTCTTGGGCATAGTGCGCCGCCTTTTGCATCCAGGCCAGATCGGCACCGGCGCAGAAACTGCTGCCGAGTGCCGAAATGACGACCACCCGCACCGATGCCGCTTCTTCGAGTTCAAGCAGACCGAGGGTGATATCGGCGATCAGATCGGCGTCGAAGGCATTATGCCGGGCCGCTTTGTTCAAGGTCAGCAGACCGAGCGGGCCATCGGTTTCGAGCAGAATCGATTCGTAATCGCTCATCGCGTTCCTTTGTCGTGATGCCGTGCTTGTCGTCCGGGCAAGCTGAGCAGCACAGGAGAATTGACGACACGCTTCATGATCGTTCTCCTGTGGGAAATAGACGGAATTGTATCGCCTGATGGCAAAAGACGATGATCGTTCGAATCGATGCCATAGAGTCTTTCTGTCCAAAGTAGATCGGGCGACGAAGTACGGTCGCCCGGATCGAAACGCCGGGCTGCAATTTGCCGTCCAAGTAGACCTTCGGCGCTTCGCGGAAGATGCGGGAGATAATGAATTCCTGCCCGTACACATCGCAGGCCGTCAGCGTCACCTTGCCGCCGCCGAGGGTATGCGGATCAATTCATCTTTGCACTTGGTATCCTGCGCCTTCCCGCCCCGTGGAATGTCCAGGGCGTAGCGCACTGCCTCCAGGATGGATGATTTGCCCCTGCCCGGAGCCAAGCAGTGTGTTGAGTTCAGAAGAGAGATGCAGCACCTGCCCGTCGAGGATGCCGACGTCGAAGCGGATGCTGCGGATGTGCGACGCCTGATGCTTGGGCGGCTCCATGGCTACCCGCCCGGCGGGATCGCTCAAAGCAAACTTGACCACCGCAAAGGATAGCTCACCCAGCTTCAGGTAGCTTGGTTTTGCCCCGGCCGATTTCAGCGATGCACTTGGGGTCGCTGCCCTCCAGTTCTGCCGGGTACCAGCTCTGCAGCCAGCTTTGAATCTTGGTGCGACAAGGTTTGTCCGTAAGCATTCATCCCTGCCACCTTGAATTACTGCTGGGGATCTTTGGCAGTCACTTTTAACG
>CAYRXO010000302.1:0-2570 GCA_964428215.1 uncultured Candidatus Accumulibacter sp.
CGAGATAAGCTCACGTGACTGGAGTTCAGACGTGTGCTCTTCCGATCTCGGGCAATGACCGCGTTGAGGATCGAGTCACCGAGAAACTCCAGGCGCTCGTTGTGCGAGCCGCTGAAACTGCGGTGCGTCAGCGCCATTTGCAGGAGGTTCCGATCCTGGAAGCGATAACCCAGACATTCCTGCAAACGGTTTTCACTCATTGCGCGTTGCCGCGCGAGGACCCGCTGAATTCGATCAACAGACTGACGTTGGCTACCAGAGGAATCCGTTTTTCATAGGCAAAGGCGATCACCACCTGGTTGTCTTCCTTGTAGATGTCCAGGTCGGTCGGCGTCAGCGTCTTGACGTGTTCGACTTCGGCATATTTGCTGAACGACGAACGCAGTTCGGCCACCGAGCGACCGTTCGAGTCGCTGGCAACGGCTTTCACCGCCTGCCGGATTTTGTAATAGTCGATGACTTCCGGCAGCACCCGGATGGCGAGTATCGCCACCAGGCCGACGATCACTGCCCAGATGAGCAAGTTTGACAGGGCTAGCCCGCGCTGTCTTTTCATGATCCGTGCTCCTTATTTGAACGCGCCGATCCGTTTCGGATCGCTGAAGTTCAGCCAGATGAAAAAGGCCTTGCCAACGATGTTTTCTTCTGGAACGAAACCCCAGTAACGGCTGTCACGGCTGTTGTCGCGATTGTCGCCAAGGACGAAGTAGTGACCTGGCGGCACCGTGCAGATCACTCCTGCACTATTGTAGGAACAATTTTCGCGACCCGGGTACAGGATCGCACCACTGATATAAGGAGGGGCTTCGTCGTCGTTGAGTGTCTGATAGCGGGTCGAGCCGATCGTTTCGCTGTATTGCCCTGAATATTGCAGACGCTCGGGATGCAGATAATCGTTTTGCCGAACCGTTGGCACCGGCGAGCCGTTGATGGTCAGGCGTTTGTTCTGGAATGAGATTTTGTCCCCGGGTACGCCGATGACCCGTTTGATGTAATCAAGCGACGGGTCTTCCGGATAACGAAAAACCATCACGTCGCCTCGTTGCGGGCTGTTCATCTCGATCAATTTGACATTGACCACCGGCAGGCGGATGCCATAGGTGTATTTATTGACCAGGATGAAATCACCGACCTGCAGGGTGGGGATCATCGACCCGGATGGAATCTTGAACGGTTCGACGAGAAACGAGCGCAAGACGAAGACGATCAGGATCACCGGGAAAAAGCTGGCGCCGTATTCGACCCACCACGGGTCCTTGGCGTCGGACGGCCGTCGCTTGCGCAACCAGGCGGTATCGGCCACCCAGATCGCACCGCTGACCAGCAACAGGATCAACAGAATCAAGGCAAAATTCACGAACTGCGCTCCTCTACTTGCCGACGCGTAAGACTGCCAGAAAAGCTTCCTGCGGGATTTCCACCGATCCCACCTGCTTCATGCGCTTCTTGCCGGCCTTCTGCTTTTCGAGCAGTTTTTTCTTGCGGGTGATGTCGCCGCCGTAACACTTGGCGAGCACGTCCTTGCGCAGGGCTTTGACGTTCTCGCGGGCGATGATGTTGGCGCCGATCGCCGCCTGGATGGCGACGTCGTACATTTGTCGTGGAATCAGCTCACGCATCTTCGCCGCCAGTTCGCGGCCGCGATACACCGAACTGGCGCGGTGGAGAATCACCGACAGGGCGTCGACGCGTTCGCCGTTGATCAGCACGTCGAGCTTGACGACATCCGCCGCGCGATACTCCTTGAAATCGTAGTCCAGCGAGGCGTAGCCACGCGACACCGATTTCAGACGGTCGAAAAAATCCATCACTACTTCGGCCATCGGCATTTCGTAGATCAGTTGCACCTGCCGGCCGTGATAGGTCATATCGACCTGGTTGCCGCGCTTCTGATTGCACAGGGTGATGACGTTGCCGAGATAGTCCTGCGGAACGAAAACGGTGATGGTGATGATCGGCTCGCGGATTTCCTCGATCTTGGCGATTTCGGGCAGCCGGGCCGGATTCTCGACATTGATCACGCTACCGTCGCGCAACAGCACTTCATAGACCACCGTCGGCGCCGTGGTGATTAGGTCCTGATCGAATTCGCGCTCCAGCCGCTCCTGGATGACTTCCATATGCAGCAGACCGAGGAAACCGCAGCGGAAGCCGAAACCCAGCGCCTGCGACACCTCGGGCTCGTAGCGCAACGAGGCATCGTTCAGCTTCAGCTTTTCCAGCGCCTCACGCAGCGAATCGTATTGATTGGCCTCCACCGGATACAAGCCGGCAAACACCTGCGATTTGATTTCCTTGAAACCGGGCAGCGCTTCTTGCGCTGGCCGGTCGACCAGCGTCACCGTATCGCCGACCTGTGCCGCCTGCAGCTCCTTGATTCCCGAGATGATATAGCCGACTTCGCCTGCACGCAGCACCTCGCGCGGAACGCCTTTCGGGGTGAACACGCCGAGCTGCTCGCAGAGATGGCTGGAGCCGGTGGCCATCAGCCGGATTTTGTCCTTAGTGCGCAGCGTACCGTCGAAGACGCGCACCAGCATTACCACGCCAACGTAATTGTCGAACCAGGC
>CAYRXO010000303.1:0-2558 GCA_964428215.1 uncultured Candidatus Accumulibacter sp.
CGAACACCTGCGGCAAGCGCTGCAAAAAATTCATCGCGCCGACGACTGGGCCGGCTTGCCGGAGCAAATGGACGAAACGCCGCACACGGCGCACGATCTTTCGCTGATCGTCGTCTCGCCGGCTGGTCAGACCCTGTTCGTCCGTGGCAGCGCCACTTTTCCGGCCAGCCTGCTCATCACCGATCCGGAAAGGCAAGCGGCCAGCCGCAAACCGCAGGTATGGAGTGACGACGGCTGGAGAAAGTTGCGCAGCATCGTCACCCGCCTGGAAACCGGCGAACCGACGACGCCGACGGTGCTGGCCGGCGCAGCGATCGACATCGCGCATCACCAGCAATTCATGCGCTCATTCCATGTGGCACTGTGGTCGGTCGTCGGTCTGGCCGCGCTGCTGAGCGGCTTTCTCGGCTGGCTGGTCGCCCGCCGGGGACTGGCGCCGCTGGAAGAAATGCGCCGCAAAGCCGCCGACATCACCGCCAACCGGCTCAATCAACGTCTGTCGACGGCGAGCATTCCGGTCGAACTGGCCGAAGTGGCCCGCACGCTCGACGAAATGCTCGCCCGGCTGCAGGATTCCTTCCGCCGGCTGTCCGATTTTTCTTCCGACCTGGCGCACGAATTGCGCACGCCGGTCAGCAACCTGTTGATGCAGACGCAGGTCATGCTCGCGCACCCACGCTCGAACGCAGCCTATCGCGACGTGCTGGCGTCGAATCTCGAGGAATACGATCGCCTGTCGCGCACGATCGGCGACATGCTCTTTCTGGCCAAAGCCGAGCATGGGCTGATCGTGCCGCAGGACGAAGCCGTCGATCTGGCGTGCGAAGTCAGCGATCTGTGCGAGTTTTACGAGCCGCTGGCCGAGGAGAAAGCGCTCGCACTGCAGCAGACCGGCGAGGCGACGGTGCGCGGCGACCGCCTGATGCTGCGCCGGGCCTTGTCCAATCTGCTGTCGAACGCCATTGGTCACGCACCGGCGCAGAGCACGATCGGCATCGGCATCGAACAGCAAACGACGCAGGCGCGCGTCGAATTCGTCAATCGCTGCCGGCAAGCGCCGGCCGAACCGCTCGAGCGGCTGTTCGACCGCTTTTATCGCGCCGACCCGGCACGGCGCGATCCTGGCGACGGCGCCGGACTCGGCTTGGCCATCACCCGCTCGATCGCCCGCGCGCACGGCGGCGAGGTGTCGGCCGAATGGTTGGCTTCGCCGAAGGGGGAAATTGGCGACATTCGCTTCATTTTGCAGTTGCCGCTCCAGGCGCTCTCCGTCGCCAGCAGTAATCCGCACGCCAATGGCAATTTGCGTTAGGCTCCGTTTTTCGCCTGCGTGCCGCGTTTCACCCGTCTAGAATATCGTCATGAATAAATCCAGGATTTTGCTCTTTGCCGTGCTCGTTGCGGCTGTCGCCGGTTCGGCGTACTGGCTGCGCGCCTCGTCTCCTGCCCCGGCGGCGGCAAAAACCTTGCCACCGGTACCGGTGACGGTGGCGCAGGCTGGCGTCGCCGACATGCCGCTGCTGCTCGATGTCGTCGGGCGTGCCGAGGCCTACGAAAGCGTGACGATCAAGGCACGCGTCGATGGGCAGGTGAGCAACGTCACTTTCGTCGAGGGCCAGCACATCCAGGCGGGCGACGTGTTGATCAAACTCGATGTCGGCGACTTCGACG
This sequence comes from uncultured Candidatus Accumulibacter sp., assembly GCA_964428215.1. Taxonomy (GTDB): domain Bacteria; phylum Pseudomonadota; class Gammaproteobacteria; order Burkholderiales; family Rhodocyclaceae; genus Accumulibacter. Next base: position 1,672 of record CAYRXO010000303.1, read on the forward strand.
CCCGGCTGCTGCAGGCGCAGGCGACTCTACGCCGCGACGAAGTGCAGTTGAACAAGGCGCGTGCCGACGTGCAGCGCTATGTGGCGCTTAAGGAACGCGGTTTCATTTCGGAAGAAAAAGTTAACGAATTGCGCACCGCCGAAGCCGCGGCGATGGCGACGATCAAGGCCGATCAGGCAGCGGTCGAGTTGGCCAACCGTCAACTCAGTTATGCGACGATCCGCGCGCCATTCACCGGTGTCGTCGGCGCACGGCTGGTCTTTCCCGGTTCGGCAGTCAAGATCAACGACACGGTGCTGGCGGTGGTCAACCGCGTACAGCCGCTGCTCATCACTTTTGCCGTGCCGGAACGGCATCTGCCGCGTCTGCGCCAGGCGAAAGCGGCCGGCGAGCTGCAGGCCACGGTGACGCTGCCGGGCGACAAGCAGCAGCGCTTTGCAGCAAAAGTGAATTTCATCGACAACGCCGTCGACGCGGCTACCGGCACCATCCAGTTGAAAGCGCAGCTCGACAACCGCCAGGAGAACCTGACCCCCGGACAGTTCGTCGATGTCAGCGTCGTTCTCGAATTGCTGAAAGGCGTCGTCGTCGTACCCGACGAAGCGGTACAGCAGGGCCAGGAAGGCAACTTCCTCTTCGTCGTGCTGCCCGACAAGACGGCCGAACCGCGCAAGATCGAGGTGCTCACCAGTTTTCAGGGCCGCACGGCGCTCGCCAAAGGCGTCGCGGCCGGCGAAACGGTGGTCACCGACGGCCAGTTGCGGCTGAACAAAGGTGCCGCCGTGCAGGTCAAGTCGGCGAGCGGCGAAGCCGCGAAAGCGGCGCCGCCGGCAAACGGCGCCGTGGCACCCGCCCCGGCTTCGACACCGGCTTCGACACCGGCTTCG
>CAYRXO010000304.1:0-2514 GCA_964428215.1 uncultured Candidatus Accumulibacter sp.
CAAGACTCAATAAACGTCGTTCTGCGTGTTGTAGACGTTGAATTTGCCGGTTGGCGTGACGATGCGTGGGTCCTTGATGACCGCTTTCAACTGACGGGTCTTGTCATCGACGACGACGATGGCCGATTCCTCGCTGCCGCTGCTCCACACCGAGAACCACACTTCGTCGCCGGCACGATTATATTCAGGCTGCACGATGCGCTTGGAGCCGGGCTTGACGCCGGCCCATTCGGCGATCGGCAGGCTCTGGTAGCCCTTGTCGAGGTTGTTGATGTCGAAAACAGCCACGGATTGCGAAATTGCCGGGTCGGGATTGAGCGGCGCATCGACCCACAGGTTCTTCGACTTCGGATGCGTCTTCAGGAACAGCGAACCGCCGCCGGCCGCTTTCAGCGTCTGCACCACTTTCCAGGAGTTGGCCGCGTTCTTCACCGGATCGGTACCGATCAGCGAGATGGTGTCGTCGCCGAGGTGGCTGGTTGCCCAGACCGGACCGAATTTCGGATGGACGAAGTTGGCGCCGCGTCCGGGGTGCGGCGTCTTGCCGACGGCAACGACCGCCGCCAGTTTGCCATCCTTGGTGTCGATCACCGCGATCTTGTCCGAGGCGTTGGCGGCATCCATGAAGTAACGGCCAGTCGATTCGAAGCCGCCGTCATGCAGGAAGCGCGGCGTATTGATCATCTTGATCTGGAGGTTGTTCAGGTCGCTGTAATTGATCAGATGGACGACGCCGGTTTCCTTGGCGTTGATCAGGAATTCGGGATGATAGTGCGAGGCGACGATGGCGGCGACGCGCGGTTCGGGGTGGAATTCGTTGGTGTCCGAAGTCATGCCCCGCGTGCTGACGATTTTCAGCGGCTTGAGCGTGTCACCATCCATCAGCGTGTATTGCGGCGGCCAGTAGCTGCCGGCAATGGCGTACTTGTCTTCATACCCCTTGAACTTCGAGGTTTCGATCGAGCGGGCTTCGAGGCCGACACGGATTTCGGCGACCGGCGCCGGTTTCTCCATCCACAAGTCGATGAGCACGATCTTGGCGTCGCGGCCGATCACGTACAGATAACGGCCCGACTTCGAGAGACGTGAAATGTGCACCGCGTAGCCGGTATCGATCACTTCGACGATTTTCTTGCTCGCTCCGTCGATCAGCGCCACCTTGCCGGCATCACGCAACGTCACCGAGAACAGGTTGCTGATGTCGAGATTGTTCATCTTCTTCGTCGGCCGTTGCGCGACCGGCACCAGCAATTTCCAGGTGGAGGTGATCTCCTTGAGGCCGTATTCCGGAGGCATCGGCGGTTCATGCTGGATGTACCGCGTCATGATGTCGATTTCTTTTTCGGTCAGCGTGTTCGAGGTACCCCAGTTCGGCATGCCCTGCGGCGATCCGTAATTGATGAAGGTGCGCAGATATTCCGAGCCGCGCTCGATGGTCAGATCGGTGGTCAGGGGCTTGCCGGTGGCTCCTTTGCGCAGCACGCCGTGACAGCCGGCGCAACGTTCGAAATAGATCTTCTTTCCCGTTTCGAATTCGGCCTTGGTCATCGGCGGCGATTTCGGATTCAGGGTCTGCATCATTTCGGCGCCCCCGACTGGTGACGAACCACCAATCTGCATCTTGCTTTCTTCCAGCGGCTTCACTTTGTCCTGCGCCTGCGCGCTGCCTATCGCCAGAGCGACGGCAGCGGCCGTCGCAGCCCATTTGGTCGTACTTGCCAGTTTCATTGATGACTCCCATCGGTAGGAAAAGCGGCGCTGTGCGGCAGAATCGCCGGACAGCAGGGTAGGGGGCGTTGCACATGCCATCGATCAAACCGGATGGCACGATACACATCGCTCTATTTCAGCATTTCGTCAGGTAAAAAAAATTGATATAGGTCAGGTGCGTGGATTTTCGCCAGCAAGCGGCTGGCGATCGTCCGTCGATGTCGTGACGTGAGCGAAAAGGTTGTTCTCTGTTCGCTAAAGTCATAGTGGAATGCCGTCCGCCGGCCGGGCTGCTACCCTATACTGCGCGCTTTACGCACGGCTTGGGGCGAACGGTGGATTGGCAAACGATGAAAATTTTGCCCGGCATCCCGACGCGACTGGCACGGGCCTGGCTATGGCTGGGCGTGTTGGCGCTGATCGGTTCGGGCGTGCTGGCGGCGCTGCTGGTTCTGTCGCGCACACCGGGAATCCAGGATTTTTTTCCGCTCAAATCGCTGTTTCGCGCTGCACTGGTGGTGCACGTCGATCTGTCGGTTGCCGTATGGTTCATGGCGTTTGCGGCGCTAATCTGGTCGGCTGTCGGCCGCATGGGATTTGCCGGGCTGGGTTGGGCGGGCTTCGGACTGGCGGCGCTGGGAACGGCGGCCTTGAGCATCTCGCCGTTCTTTCCCGGTGCCGAGCCGGTACTCAACAACTACATTCCGGTGCTCAAACAAAGCCTGTTTTACTTTGCCATCGTCGTTTTCGCGGCCGGCATGTCGCTGACGGTGTTGCGCGCCTTGCTGACCACCTGGCCCGAGC